>JBHIBD010000032.1:0-22332 GCA_046758865.1 Candidatus Brocadiales bacterium
AAGGTAATTATTCCAGCTCTGGTTCTGGGCCTTCACCTATCCCTTTTACGAGGGCGGGTGTTACACTGGTGACAAAGCTTTTGGTAGCTACCAGTCCGGGGGCATCTCTGGTGACAATGGTCACAGTATTTGGCCCTTCTTTAAGCGGTATGTCGGCCTTAAACTTAAGCTCCTTGGTTCTTTCAATATTCTCCGGAGACTTTAGGTAGACCTTGTCGTTATTTGCCATAATATAAACGTGCTTTACGCCGTCTTCGTCCGTAATCTTGCCAGACACAACCGTCCTCATCAGGTGTGACGCGGAGGTGGGACTTTTGATTTCTATAATGGGAGGCGTGTGTTGAGTGTAAAGTTCTGGTAGGGTTACCTCTGATACATATCTGTCTGCCTCGGCTACGTCCCTGGCAACTACCCAACCCCAGCCACCATTTGGGAGTTTCAACCTGTACCAACCGGGCACCCAGCCATCTACCTTAAAAACGTTGCCTCTCTTCATATGGGCCATTATGGGTGCGTCTATGGACCTACCTCCATACACAAAGGTGTCGTTACGGATGACGGTCAGGTTTTTGGATACATCCACCAGTGAAGGAGAGGTCTTTGGCTCCAATATAGGAAATGTAAGTTTGTCAGTCAGGTAGGTGCCAAAGGTCATGTCCCTTATCACAATGTTCATAGTGAACTCATTTGCCTCTATGTTGTCTCTTACATGAAAACGCAGGGACACGGTCTTACTCTCCCCAAGAGCCAGTTCACCTAACTCCTGAGAGCCCTTTTCTACAAAGACCTCCTTATGGCTGAGCTCCCTTAGGGCGACTATGTTCTTTGTGCTCTTGCCTTCTCCGATGTTTTTGACTGTTATCAATAGGTCTATATGTTCACCCCTCTGTATAAGGCCGTCGTCATTCGGTCTGTGACCATCGGTACCACTCTCTACGACTTGGTATGAATAAGCAAACTGGGGCCTCTTCAGTGCCTTGATGGTAAGGTTTCCATGGATGTCCTTCGGAATGTGGCCATTTAGCTCATTAAATTTGATGATAAATTCGTCGCTTCTGTCGAGGGCGCTTTTCGGTATCTCTATCTCGTTCGAGTAACTCCTAGCCGCTCCTCCCTCAATCTTTCCCAGGGGAAACTCCAGTTTATCTAGGAGGGTATTCTTCGACTCTGAGATGGCAAACATCCTGTATAATGTGCCCTCACTTTCATTGGTGACGCTAACGGTAACGGTGACTTTTTCTCCAGCCGTTATCCTTTCACTGTATGGGTCAAGTGATACTGTGGCCACTGGCTTGGGCACCTTTTGACTCTTTCCCTCTGACCAGTCTATTCCTTCCTTGTCCAGGGCTACGACTATACGTTTTTCCTCACTTTTCTTTAGGTCCTCCAGGGTAGCCCTCAGGTCTTCTAACGTCTCCTCTCTCCTGGGGGAGGAGGTGCCCCTGAGGAGTTGTTGCGCCAGTTGCACCTGGCGGTCCTTGGACACGTCGGTTGGCTTGAAGGGGTCCTCTTCTTTTGTCTTTTCATCTTCAGGTGGTTCTTCGGGGACGTAAAGATATCTTAGGGCATCCAAAGGCTCTTCTTCAACACTTGGGGACCCATGTAAATGTCCATGCATGTCAGCCTCCCTCAAGACACCCGAGTTGCCCCTTAAGAGGTATATGTTTCCCTTGCCAACGACCACTGGTACAAGTGAGATGTCTGGGGTTACGCCTACTGTCTGGATATCTCTGTATAGGGGGGTAAGGTACTTCGCAATGGTGAGTTTTAACGCCGAACCATCTGCCATATCTATAAGTTGCTGTACAGTGCCTTTTCCAAAGGTTCTATCCCCTATCAGAACGGCCCTGCCGTTTTCCTTAAGCGCAGCAGCTACTATCTCTGAACCGGAGGCACTGCCAGAATCTATCAGCACTATCAGAGGACACGTAAGTATGTCATCCTCCGATGCCTCTGCTATCTGCACCTCGCGGTGTTTCTTCCTTGGCCCCATTGTTACCACGATTATCCCATTTTCGAGGAACTTGTCTGCCACTTTGATGGCCTGGTCAAGTAGCCCGCCAGAATTGTTTCTCATGTCAAGGACAAGACCTTTAATGTCTCCGGTTTTTGATTTCAAGTGCTTGAGGTGTCTGTCTAAGTCCTCTGCGGTATCCTCCTGGAAGTTTCTAATTCTTATGTATCCGAAACCGTCTCCCAGGGGTTGAGACTCTATGCTGGGCAGGGCTATTATTGCCCTTTTAAGATGTACCACCTCGGGTTCGGAGGTTTTGCCTCTATGTAATAGGAGCGTGACCTTTGTGTTTGGCTCGCCCCTCAATCTGCTTACTGCATCGTACAGGGACATGTTAACTGTGGACTCGTTATCTATTTCCATAATCCTGTCACTGCTCTTGAGGCCCGCTCTGTGGGCAGGGGTGCCCTCAATGGTGGATATTACCGTGAGGAACATGTCCCTTATTCCAACTACCATGCCCAGTCCGCCGAACTTCCCTGAGGTGCCTATCCTGAATTCCTTATATTCTTTCGGTGGGAGGAATATGGAGTGTGGGTCAAGGTCGCTGAGGAAGCCATTTATGGCGGTGTATTCAATCTCGCTTGGTTTTGGCTCGTTTGGTTCTGGGCGGTTTGTCTGGATAAAGAGCAGCGAGTCTTTAAGTAGTGTCAACATGTCGTCGAGGGTCTCTACGCGGTCGGTGGGCAGACTTCTTTTCGCCCCACCAGTGAATATCTCCACCGTGTTGGATGATTCGGAGGTCTGTACCAGGACGCTGGGCAGGAGTCTTTCTGTCCAGGACAGCGCCTCAAGCAACATATGTCGAGGATGTATCCTGTCGTGCTCTACATAGAACCTCTCGATGTAAGAACATACAGCGCCAGACAGCCTGTACTTAAACTTGCTGTCGTCACTGTACCAGTCCAGAAAGAATGCACTGCACGGTTTAACAATTATTGCCAGATACAGGACAATCGAGAGGAGAATGACGGTGTAAAGGAATTTGGAGGAATTTTTAGGTGAAAGGGGCATTATTATCGTTCCATTTTATCGGCATAAAAAAATCCGAGAGTTACTGTTCTATATTATTATAAGGCTAAGCTCGTTGATGGGGGGTTAAACGAGCACAGTGGCTTATTAATATTATATTAAGGTTAATTTCTATGTTTGTCAAGAAGAACCCTCTAACACATCTCTCAGGGAGCCTTCCGAGCAAGAGAGCCTTTTCTGTGCATCTGTGTAGGAGGTATCAAGAAGGTGCATCACTATGGCTGTCTTTGTCTTCCCGTGAGCCTTCTCTAGGAGCTTCCTTGCTGCACGTCTGGACAGGCCTGTTACCTCCATTATTATCCGCTCGCTGCGGTCGGTGAGCTTATTATTTGTGGCACACAGGTCTACCATCAGATTTCCGTATACTCGACCGGTCTTTACCATGGCGACGGTGGTTAATGTATTTAGGACAAGCTTTGTGGCTGTGCCTGCCTTCATTCGTGTGGAGCCTGTAACCACCTCTGGCCCGGTGATGGGCCTTATTACAACGTCAACGGCCGTCTCTGGTTTGGTGTCTGGATTACAGGTAAGGAAGATGGTCCTGGCCCCAGCCCCCTTTGCTGTCTTTATAGCGGACTGAACAAATGGGGTGGTGCCTCCAGCGGCAATCCCGGCCACCGTATCGGTCTTTCTTACCCCTGCCCGGTGTATGGCCCTTTTGCCCTCCAGGCGGCTGTCCTCGGCCCCTTCAGCGGAGCGGAATACAGCGTTCTTGCCCCCTGCGATGATGCCCTGTACCAGCCCAGGTGGCGTGCCAAAGGTAGGGGGTATCTCTGAGGCATCGAGTATGCCCAATCGACCACTTGTGCCGGCCCCGACGTAGAACAAACGGCCTCCACTCCTGAACGACTTCACTATCAGCCACACCGCACGAGCAATGTTTTTGCGTTCTTTGTGGACGGCCTGGGCCACCTTTGCGTCTTCTTCATTAATTATATCTACTATCTTCAGGATGCCCTTAGAGTCTATATCCTGCGTCCCGGGATTTCGCCTCTCTGTCAACAGTCTCGAGCGGTCAACGACACGCCTCACTCTGGAAAAGATATTTTTTATCTTGGGCATGGTTTTTTCTCCTAGAACTATTCAGCAGGTCTATGCACTCACCTGTTCAATATAGGTGGGTGCCCGGCCAACTGTTGGCTTTATTCTTTATGTACGATATCTTTCCAATTCCTCCCGGGTACAATCTTCCCCAGCACTACCCTCTCACCCGCTCCTGTTGCACTGGGGACGTTTCCGGGGTTTCCGCAAATAGTTTCGTTGGCAAGTACGGCAAAACTGAGCGGCTCCTTAGCCTGTGGGGGTATCCCAAAATCCTCCACCGTGCGCACAGGAATTTTTGCCAAAAACTCCTCAAGGAATCTTACCAACGTTTGGTTCTTAACCCCGCCACCGCATAGTATCACCTCTGATATCTCATGCTGGGGCATTATAAATCTCTTATAACCCTCTGCGATTGACCTTGCCGTAAAGGCGGTCACAGTGGCCAGTATAGAGTAATCATCGCACGAATTTGCCCTTGCTTCCTTATATAATTTATCAGTGAATTGTGCCCCGAAATCCTCTCTTCCTGTGCTCTTAGGTGGGGTTCTTGCCAGATACGGGTGGTCCATGAGCCCTGAAAGAAGGGCCTCGTCTACCTCCCCTTTTTCTGCCAGTTTACCACCCTCGTCATAGTAGTGTTCACCCTGGGTGATTATCTGGGTGATGCGGTCTATCGTCATGTTGCCTGGACCTGTGTCAAAGGCGGTTATGTCGTTCAGGGTACAGCCTTGCGGAAGGAAGGTGACGTTTGCTATACCGCCGATGTTCTGTATGGCCCTGGAGATTGTAGGGTGCCTGAACAATAGGTAGTCTACGTATGGGACAAGCGGTGCACCGCTGCCGCCGGCGGCGACGTCGCGCATCCTGAAATCTGCCACGGTAGTTATACCCGTTTCCTGGGCTATGACAGATGCCTCACCTATCTGTAGAGTGAAGGAGGTGTCTCTGCCGCAGACTTCATTATCAATAGGGCCCTTTTGATGTGGGTGTGGCCTGTGGATAATCGTGTGCCCATGTGAACCTATTAGGTCTATCTCTTTTAAGGGGACGTCTGCCTTTCGGGCCACATCTGCTGCGGCATCGGCAAAGTTCTTGCCTAAAAGGATGTTTAGTCTCGCTACGTCTTCTATCGGTGCCTGTGATGTATTCGTTAGGCTGAGGATGGCTTCCCTCAGGGGTCTTTCGTAGGGATAGGTCTCGTAGGCCCTGAGTTCTACTTGAGTGTCTAGGTAATTCCCTGTTATCTCTACAAGACAGGCAGATACACCGTCCGATGACGTTCCAGACATTAGACCAATCACATTGCGCCTGGCTCCGGGTTTTGTAGTCATGAGAATGGTTTTTTTATAACAAATGTCAGCAAATATTAAACCATAAACATTAAACTATCAGCATGGCATCGCCGTAGCTGTAGAACCTGTATCCCTTCTTTTCTGCCTCGGCGTAAGCGCCTAGGATTTTGGCCCGGCCTGCGAAGGCGGATACAAGCACCAACAGTGTGGTCTTGGGCAGGTGGAAATTGGTAAGTAGTATATCCACCATCTTGAACCTGTAGGGGGGATAAATAAATAAATTGGTCCAACCCTTGGAGGCCTCGAGCCTGCCCTCTTGTGCAAGTGTCTCAAGGACACGGCAGCATGTTGAGCCAACTGCAACGACCTTACTGCCTCGCTTGCGCACTTCGTTTAACCTGCGGGCGGCATCTGCATCTAGCTCATAGTACTCCTTCTCCATCTTGTGACGAGTTATGACGGAAGACCTTATTGGCATAAACGTACCCAGGCCCACGTGGAGGCTAATATAGATAACCTCTACCCCCATTTGGGTAAGCTCCTCCAACAATTGCTGTGTAAAGTGAAGTCCCGCTGTGGGCGCTGCAATGGAGCCGGGTTTGGAGGCAAAAACGGACTGATATCGCTCCCTATCTTCAAGCAAAAAAGGGTCATTCCTGATGGGCCGTTTGATATATGGAGGGAGGGGCATCCTGCCGAGCTTGTTCATTATCTTCCATACAGTCTCGTCGGATTCGAGGCCCATGACCCATTCCCTGCCCGATAGCCTCTCCAATAGGATTCCCGTTAGTGACCCACCATCGAACCGGACCTCTTCTCCCATCAAGGGTTTCCCCCTCGTCTCAAGAAGCACTCTCCACCTTCCAGACCCCAGCCCCTCCACCAACAACACCTTCACGCGGCCCCCAGTCTGCCTGCTACCGATCAGTTTGGCAGGTGTGACCTTGGAGTCATTCAGTACCAGTGCGTCTCCCTTCTGGAGATAACGCACAATATCTGGGAAGCTGCGGTGCTCCAGTTTCCCAGTGGCCCGGCGAAGAATCAGGAGTCTTGAAGCATCTCTCTTGGGCAGTGGGTGTTGGGCTATAAGCCCTTTATTTAAGGGGTAGTCATAGAGGGTAGAGGTGTGTTCCCTATTCATGGTATTCCTTTATTGTATTGTCTTGCTGTGGGCAAATCACGTTGAAAGTTTTTGGAAAATTTTGTTGCAAAAAGCGCCATATATTGTATAGTGCTGGCCAATTTGTCAAGATGTGTATAGCACCTAAAAAACCTCAGAGAAAGTGCTTGACTATCGCGGAAAGAACAATAAACTTCTGGTGGTTGAAAGTGGTTGAAAGTGGTTTAATGTCCCACGAAAAACAAACATGTTTAGTGGCAACTACAGACACGTGGTTGATGAAAAGAACCGAGTTGCCGTCCCCTCGGCCCTCAGGGATTGCATTTCTGAGAAGAGAGACGGCAAGGGATTCTACATTACCCGTGGACTAGAGGGTTGTCTATTCATGTTTACTCCTAGGCTTTGGGACGACGTGACCAACAATATAAAGAAACTTCCTTTTACCAGTGCGAGACGCAACTATGAGCGCGCCTTCACTGGTCACACCTTTAAGATTTCATGTGACCCGCAGGGAAGAATAGTTATCCCTCAGCCCCTTAAGGAATACGCCGGTTTGGAGAGGGATGTGGTGCTTGTAGGTGCGCCAGACAGGATAGAGATTTGGAGTTACAACAGGTGGCAGACCCTAGACGAGGATAATACAAAGAACTTGGATAAATTGGCAGAGGAGTTATACGGAGGGGGGCAGTAAGCAGTTTCATGCAGCCGGGAGTGCCTCCTCATCAACCGGTAATGGTAAAGGAGGTGCTTGAGTGGTTGAGGCCAGGACCTGGTCAGGTAGTGTTGGACTGTACGGTAGGTGTGGGAGGTCACGCTTCAGCCATACTGAAGGAGTTAGGCCCGAGTGGGCTTCTACTTGGTGTGGACAGGGATGAAGAGGCGTTAGAGATGGCACAAAGGTTTCTGGCACCTTTTGCAAGGAAAAATATTCAGCTTTTTCACGCCGACTACCGGGATGCAGAATCCATTTTGGAGGAAGCAGGTGTAAAGGGGGGCAAGGTGGATGGGATATTTCTTGACCTTGGGGCATCATCCTTTCAGCTTGGCACCCCGGAGCGTGGGTTTAGTTTTCGAGAGGAGGGCCCCCTGGATATGAGAATGGACCGCTCTGAGAAGGTTACAGCGGCGAGCCTTCTGGAGAAGTTATCTGTGGAGGAGCTAGCAGATGTCTTCTGGAAGTTTGGTGAGGAAAGGTGGTCAAGGAGGATAGCCAGGGCGATAAAGAGAGCGGCTCCGGTCAAGACCACTACCCAGTTGGCGAGTCTCATTGAGAGGACTGTTCCAGGGAGAAGGGGCAAGATACACCCCGCCACCAGGGTCTTTCAGGCACTTCGTATTGCTGTAAATCGGGAGCTTGAAGGCCTGGAGGCATTTCTTAGCACCTGCCACAGGTTTCAGAGGTCTGGGGGGCGCACGGTGGCAATCAGTTTTCAATCCCTAGAGGACCGCATAGTCAAGCATGCCTTTCTAGAAGGTTCTCGTGCTGGCATCTACCGTCTTCTTACTAAGAAGCCAGTTCGACCCTCTCGGGAAGAGGTCCAAAAGAATGTTCGCGCTAGGAGTGCAAAATTACGGGCTGTAGAGAGGCTCTGAGATATGGCAGTGGTTCGTATTCTAATCCTTTTATTTATTACTACTGGGATGGCGATGGCCGTGCTGTGGCATGCCAGGCAGACAGTAATTGTTGGGTATGAGATAACCAAGATGGAGAGGAAAAAGGCCGTCCTGGAGGAGAGGAACCGTATGCTGGAGGACCAGATAAGTGCACTAAGGTCTCCTGGGAACATATTGAAGAGCCTGGATGAAATGGATCTTGAACTCCTGCCGCCCGGCGAAGGAGGTGGTGATTTAACAAGTCTTGTCGTCGGGCAGAGGGGTAGAAAGGGCAAATAATGGATGCCAGAACTATAGTTACGCTAGGCGTTCGATGCCCAAGCTGTCGGAATGAGAGTTTCTTCTTTGCCGGAATCCAATACGGCTACGGCTTTGTGCCCGATATGAAGCTCTGGACCTGTGTGAGGTGTGGCAGCACCTTCAGTAAGACTACGATGGAGATGCTGTCTGGTACCGCAAATGAACTATAAAAATTTCTCTGAGAGTGCAAAACTATTTGGTTTGCCTGCCACAGAAAAGCACTACGAGGACGCTGAGGCGTTTATTGAGAAGTTCGATGTCGAGCTCAATGAAGCTGCAAAGGCATACCTGGAGAGCACACTGGCCGAAGGCAGTCCTGCCCTTTTAGCAGAGGCGCTTTCAAAGATGTGTGACGACCCACGGGATAGTGTGAGCTGCCTGGACGGTATATTGACATATGCGTTTATGTCTGGGTTTCTCGCAGGTAAGGGCTGTTTCAAGGAGATTGAGGCCTTTAAGATGAAGCAGCTCGTAGAGAATGGTGATATTTAGAGGACGTAAAATGGTAACGTCTGAGGAGGCGGACTGCTTGCATGGAGTAGCGTAACTGAATTAACAGTCGGGGCGTCCAAACACAGGTGGTCTCAGTAATAATAAGGAGAAGGATGTGAGACCCTATATATTTGTTGTCGTCTTGTTCATTATATATATTGTTTTAGCCCTCCAGCTTGGACGCATTCAGATTCTGGAGCACGGTAAGTACCAGAAGCTGGCCGATGAACAGCATTACAAGAGGGTTGAGATATCCGCACACCGCGGGTCTATTCTAGACCGCAACGGCAAACTCCTCGCTCACTCCCTGGAGACCAGTTCAATATATGCCAATCCCAAGGAGATAGAAGACAAGGTTCGTGCTTCTAAGGCGTTTGCAAGTGCGTTAGGGCTTCCGGTCTCTCGGGTACAAAAGGCGCTGGACAGGGACAAACAGTTTGTATGGATAAAGAGGAAGGTTAGTAAGAAGGAAGTACAGGCGGTCGAAGAACTGGGTTTAGCCGGTGTAGGCATACAACAGGAGAGCAGGCGCTCATATCCTTGCGGCGAGCTATTGAGCCATGTGTTGGGTTTTGTAGACATTGATGAGAGGGGACTTGAGGGCATCGAGCTTGCCTGCGACCGCGAACTCTCAGGCAGACCGGGCTACAGGGTAATAACTAGGGACGGATTGCAGCGCCCCATCTTTAGCGCAGAAAACCCTTTTGCCTCTCCCGTCCATGGGAACAGTGTCATATTGACTGTTGACCTCGCCCTGCAACATATCCTAGAAGAAGAACTGGACAAGGCCTTTGAGCAGGGGAAGCCGTATTCTGCTACTGCTATAGCCATGGACCCCACCACAGGTGAGGTCCTTGCCTTATCTAACCGTCCGACCTTTGATCCCAATTTCTTTACCCTTTCGTCTGCAGACCACAGGCGCAACAGGGCAATTACCGATAGCTATGAGCCGGGCTCCATGATGAAACCCCTTGTGGTCAGCGGCGTATTGCGACGGGGGCTGGTCGGCCCAAAGGACGTGTTCTTCTGCAACAACGGTGTTTACAAGATTGGAAGGAGGACGCTGCATGATGTTCACCCCTACGGGCATTTGACCGTAGAGGAGATTGTTATCCGTTCAAGCAACATAGGCATGTCGAAATTGGCTGCAATCGATGGCGCAGAGAGGCTTTACGAAGACCTCAGGCTCTTTGGCCTTGGCCGGCCAACGGGCATAGGACTTCTTGGAGAGGTGGGTGGTACATTGAGACATTATAAGAAGTGGACCAGCTACTCTGTGGCCTCCCTGGCCATGGGATACGAGGTTGCTGTAACACCTTTGCAGATGATTACTGCCTTTTGTGCCATTGCCAACGGTGGGACGTTGCTAAGGCCTAGGGTAGTAATGGCTATAGCTGATGCCGAAGGTAAAACGATAAAAAAGCGCTTTGGGCGTAAGCCTCGCTGGCGCGTACTGAGCAGGGAAATGGCCACTGACGTAGTGACCCCCATCCTTACGAGGGTAGTTAGCGAGGGCACTGGTAAGAGGGCAGCGTTAGAGGGGTACAAGGTGGCAGGAAAGACCGGTACCTCTAAGAAGGTCAACCCTGGCGGAAAGGGCTACGGAAACGCAGGCCACATAAGCTCCTTTATAGGTTATGCACCTGCAGATAAGCCAAAGATATGTGTTCTGGTAATGGTAAATGAACCCCACGGGCGTGCGTATTATGGTGGCACGGTGGCAGCCCCTGTAGTCAGGGAGATACTTAGAAGGTCACTGAACTATATGGAGAGCCAGGCTTTCTGGGCCATGAGTTGCAAGGTGGGTGAAAAATTTATTTAGAGACTTGGTGGAGTAACGGGCGCTTATGAAGCTAGCCGTGCTTTGTAACTATCTTGAGGGGGCACAGTATCACGGCCCCCGTGACTTTGGTAGGGAGATTACCGGCATTGCCTGTGATTCGAGGGAGGTGGTGCGAGGGAATCTATTTGTGGCCATTCCCGGTACTCATGTCGATGGTCACGATTTCATACGTGATGCGCTGGCCCGAGGGGCAGCAGCCGTGGTCACTGAGAAGATGGTACACCTGCCAGAGAACATTCCCCACATGGTTGTTCCTTCATCAACGGTTGCCATAGCCCGCCTTGCACATGGTTTTTATGGAGAGCCATCAAAGAGGCTAACCATTATAGGCATAACCGGCACAAACGGGAAGACTACCACTGCTTATCTACTCTCTTCCATGCTCAGGGCCTCGGCAAAGAAGGTGGGCCTACTGGGGACCATACACTATCAGGTGGGAGATAAGTTGATTGACTCCACCCAGACCACGCCGGGTCCCGTTGAACTCCATCGCCTCTTCCGCGAGATGCTAGACCTGGGGACGACTCATGTGGTTATGGAGGTATCATCTCATGCCCTTGCCCAGTGTAGAACACATGGTATAGAGTTCCATGGGGCTGTCTTCACCAATCTGACAATGGACCACTTGGACTACCACTCGAGTCTATTCAACTATAGGGAGGCGAAGGCCGAACTTTTCAGAAGCCTCCCGATAGGGGCCTTTGCGGTACTGAACCGCGATGACTACACGAGCCTGTACCTTAGCCTTCAAGCCCGTGCCAGGACATTTTGGTATGGCTTGAGTAACGGGTCCGGTGTTAGGGCGGAGCTGATAGATGCCTCCCTGGGGGGCATGGACATAAGGCTTTCTAGTAAACAGGAAGAAGTGGTGGTGAGTACAGGGCTGATGGGCAGCCATAATCTGTGCAACATCCTTGCAGCCGCCACGGCGGCGGTGGCCATGGGTGTAAGCCTTGAAGATGTGAAGGGTGGGATAGAATCATTGGCACTCGTACCGGGCAGGCTTGAGAGGGTGGCGACTGCAAATGGGTACTCGGTCTTTGTCGACTATGCCCATACGCCTGATGCCCTCGAGGCAGTGCTGGCTGCACTTAGGCCCCTGGTCAAGAACAGGCTCCTGCTGGTCTTTGGCTGCGGGGGGGACAGAGACAAGGGCAAGAGACCCCTGATGGGGTACGTGGGAGAGAGATATTCAGAGTATTTATTGGTCACCAGCGACAACCCTCGCACCGAGCAACCCATGAACATAATTAGAGATATAGAGAAAGGCATATCAGGCAAGGCGTACAGGGTCGAGCCCGATAGAAAGTGTGCCATAGAGAATGCCATTAATGAGGCCAGAGAAGGTGATGTAGTCCTTATAGCAGGAAAGGGCCATGAGGGGACGCAGGTTTTTTCCGATAGGGTAATCCCCTTTGATGACCGTGAGATAGTGCAGGAGATACTCGCAAGGGACCGTACAGTTCTCAGCACTACAGGAGGGGAAGTGGTGTCCGGGAAGGAAAAGGTATGTGTAGGTGTCTCTTTGGCCTAAGAGTTTTATTGGTTCCTGGTGGGTTAAGGGTGAAAGAATCCCCGCAGGACTGCTTTTAGCGGCTCCAATGACCATTTTGAAAAGTGGAGGAAGGCCTTAACATGATATTGCAATGTCAGGCATGTAGTAAGGTAAAGAAGTTTGGGGAGTGGGTAGAAGTTCCTGAGGACCTCAGTGGGATAATAAAAGACATCAAGGTAATCAAAATGCTTTGCCCCCAGTGCCAGGGCAACGTTTCGTCTGTACCGTCGTTGGTCGAGGTGGTGCTCAAGCGAGAGCGAGTAGGTACGGATGCGGTGGATACGGTATCACTCAGATAGTGTAGGTTCGTATTATATATAGGGGATAAATCGATGGAAGCCCTTTGGGGCTGTGAGATATTAGGTGCAGTTAAGGGAAGACACATGGGAGGCAGGAAAGACGCCCTCCTCAAGGGTGTCTCTACGGATAGCCGTTGTCTCGAACCCGGCGAGTTGTTTGTTGCCCTTAAGGGGGAGAATTTCGACGGGCATGATTTTGTGGCCGAGGCCCTAGAGCGAGGGGCCAAGGGGATACTCGTCTCCAAACAAACGGGCAGCCTGCCAGAGGATGTGCTGATTATACAAGTGAAGGACACAATTAAGGCCCTGGGCATGTTGGCCAGGTATTATAGGGAGAAACTTCCGGCAAAGGTTGTTGCTATCACGGGTACAAACGGCAAGACAACCACAAAAGACATGCTGCACCATCTCCTATCTCCTACAATTAGTACGGTGTGTTCCCCCGGGAATTTTAATAACCATATAGGGGTACCATTGAGCATATTTCGGCTGGAGCCCTATCATGACTTGGCCGTTATTGAGATGGGCGCCAATTCCCCGGGTGAGATACTGAGGCTCTCCTGGATAGCTCAGCCAGACATAGGGGTGATAACAAACGTATCAGAGGCGCATCTTGAGGGGTTTGTTAGCATAGAGGGTGTGGCAAAGGCTAAGGCAGAATTACTCGAAAACCTGACACCCGGCGGGACCCTGATATTCAGCGCCGATGACTTTTGGTGCAAGATGATTGCCAAGAGTTTTCCCGGGCGGAGGCTGAGCTTCGGTATTCATGAGCCTGCCAATATTAGGGGACGCGACCTCCAGGAAAGGAACGGTGGGCTGACCTTCTGTATAAATGATAGGCACACGGTCAACCTCTCCTCTGCGGGCATACATAATGCATACAATGCCTTGGCTGCATTGAGTGTGTGTTATGAACTAGGACTCAATTTGGCTGACTTGGCCCAGGGCCTCAAGAAATTCAAACCTCCCCCAATGAGAATGGAGAGGCACAGGGTTGGAGGAGTAACCATAATAATGGATGCCTATAATGCAAACCCTGCCAGTATGGAAATGGCTCTGGAGGGATACTCCAGTATAAAGGTATCGGGGAGAAGGTTCTTTATATGTGGCGATATGGCCGAACTGGGCGAGGAGTCGCCTAGGCTGCACAGGGAGTTGGGGCGGAGAATAGCTCAGTCGGACATAAACTTCCTTCTGGTGACGGGAGAACACGCCGGCACGGTTGCTAGGGCGGCCAAGAAGGCGGGCATGCCGGGAGAAAGGGTGATGGTTTTTGATAGGGACAACGGGCTGTGTAACTTTGCGGTTGCAAAGTTTAAGAAAGGTGACGCCGTGCTCCTCAAGGGCTCCAGGTGCATGAGGCTTGAAGAGCTATACCAGAAGCTGACGAATAATCTCAGAAGGAAGGCGGCCGCTTAGCTATGTACTATTACTTAAACTTGTACGTGCTTTCTCCGAATACATTGAGTGGGGCAGATGATGTGGTGCTTAGGTTGAGCCTGGCGGCGCTCACTGCCTTTGTGGTTAGCCTCTTCCTGGGGACAAAGCTTATCGTAAAGCTGAGGAAATATGAGGTCTCGGAGGATGTGTCCAAGACCCCATCGGATGTGATAAGGCGGCTCCATGCCTATAAAGAGGGCACACCCACCATGGGTGGAATAATAATACTTTTGTCTGTGTTTATTTCCGCCTGCCTTTGGTGTGACCTCACAGATTACTCAATCAAGGTACTGCTCTGTGCCGCCCTTGGTTTTGGGGCATTGGGGTTTGCAGACGACTATATAAAGCTTACAGACAAACATTCAGTGGGATTGGGAGATCTGACGAAGCTTTCCACGCAGCTAGCCATCGGTCTGCTACTAGGTATAGTCCTTTATCAACATTTTAGCGGACTTGGTGTCGGCACACGGATTACATTGCCGATTCTAAAGGATACTTTTTTGGAACTGGGTTGGTTCTACGTGGTGTTGGTTATGTTCTATGTTGCTTGGACATCTAATGCCGTGAACATCACCGATGGGCTGGACGGTCTGGCGATAGGTTGTACCATTATGACCAGCCTTGTCTTCTGTATCGTGGCCTATGTAGTGGGCGATTGGGAGACTAGCAGGTTCTTCGGCGTACAGCATGTTCCGGGCACCAGGGAATTGAGCATCTTTTGTGCAGCGTTGGTTGGCTCTGGGCTGGGGTTTCTATGGTACAACGGTTTTCCAGCCCAGGCCTTTATGGGAGACATCGGGTCTCTCAGCGTTGGTGGTGTCTTGGCGCTGGTGGCACTCCTTGCAAAACAGGAAGTATTGTTGATCCTCATAGGCGTAGTGTTCATGGCAGAAGCCATGTCCGTGTTTATACAAGTGGCGGTGTTCAAGGTCTCTGGAAGGAGGGTCTTCCGTTGCGCACCACTTCACCATCATTTTCAGTTCGTAGGCTGGCCCGAAACCAAGATAACGATAAGGTTCTGGATATTAACAGCAGTAATGGGTCTGTTAGGTCTATTAGTTTTTAGCATTTAGGAAGTAAGCAGGAAGATGGCAATGCGACTGACTGAACCGTCCAGCATAATAATATGTCTGGTGACCTGTCTCCTGGGGGTAGGCATGTTGATGGTGTACAGCTCCGATTGGGCCTCCTCTATGGGCATAAAGGGCAGTGGCTCTGAGGTACTCCTCAGGCATATGATAGCCCTTCTCATTGGTGTAGGGGCGGTGGTTGGCATTGTGTGGTTGGGCTACTGGAGGCTTGAGCCATTGGTCATAGCCTATATTTTATTGGGTCTGGCCATTATTGGCCTGATACTGGTGCTTATCCCAGGCATAGGGACTGTTCATGGTGGCGCAAGGAGGTGGATAAGGTTTGGTTCGCTGGTAGGTTTCCAACCCTCAGAGTTTGCGAAGTTGAGCATGGTATTGTTCTTGGCCAGTTGGGCCGCAAAGAATTACTGCCGGATGCATGAACTCATCAGGGGCCTCCTTATTCCACTTGCCGCTATAGTGGCACTTGCTGGCCTGACGGTGATTGAACCTGACTTCGGTACCGCCATCTTTATGGCCACCCTGGGTATGATGCTACTGGTATTAGCGGGCACAAGGTGGATATATCTGGGTATTACGGTCCTGGTAGCGACTCCTATTTTTTATGCACTTATCTATCTGGTGCCATATAGAAAGGCCAGGCTACTGGCCTTTCTGGACCCATGGAGTGATGTAAGTGGTGCGGGCTATCACATAGTCCAGTCATGGATTGCCTTGGGCTCGGGAGGACTGATTGGCAAAGGACTTGGGGGTGGTTACCAGAAGCTCCTTTTTTTACCCGAGAGTGGCGGTGATTTTATATTTGCTACAGTTGGTGAGGAGATGGGTTTCCTGGGTGCATTTGGCCTAGTGGTGGTTTTCGCCGTACTGGTCTGGCAGGGCCTGAGAGTCGCCCTTATGGCTAAGGACCACTTTGGCTACGTGCTTTCCCTGGGCGTTACTTTTATGCTTGGATATCAAGCAGCCTTCAATATGGCAGTGACATTGGGCTGTGTGCCAACAAAGGGCATTGCCCTGCCATTTATAAGTTCGGGGGGCTCTTCAATGCTCTCCTCCCTGATTGCTGTTGGACTTTTGCTGAGTGTGGCAAGACGTTATGAGGGGGATGCAGTCTTTCTGGGGTCGTTCCTGACGGCCGTTGGTTCGTGTAGAGGGTACCGTAAGGCCCAGGCCCGTGAGACTGTCGTTAGGCGAGAAGCCGTCTATTCGGAAAACGAGAAGAGGGTGGTGATTCCTTGAAAGTCGTGTTTGCTGGTGGCGGTACAGGTGGACATCTTATGGCGGGTGTGGCTATAGCAGAGGAGATAAGGTCGCGTTTTCCCAATGCAGATATAGTATTCTTTGGCACGGGGAAGACCATTGAAAAGCGATGTCTACGAGGCAGGGGGTTTGGGTTTTTCAGCCTTAGTGCCACTGGGTGGGAAGGTTCTGTTACGAACGTGGTTGTGTTTACCTTGGGGTTCATTGTGAGCTTGTTTAAGTGTTTATGGGCGCTGAGGGGTCTAAAGCCAGATGCCGTCTTTGGTCTGGGCGGATACTCATCACTGGCCCCTGTGGTGAGCGCATTTATCCTCAGGGTGCCTGTGATAATACTGGAGCAGAATGTAGTACCTGGTAAGGCCAACCGGCTCCTATCCAGGTTTGCCGACCTGGTGCTGTGCCACTGGCCTTCGCCCTCGACCTCGGCATGTTTCGGGCATATGAAGGGTCTTCACTTCACGGGTACACCACTGAGGGCGGAACTTTTTGGTTATGAAAGGGATGGGGCAGCCAAGTTATTTGGGTTTTCACCCGACAAGACCACCATACTTGTGTTGGGAGGAAGCCAGGGAGCAGCAGCGATAAATAGGGCAGTGACGGAGTGCCTGCCTAAGCTTATAGAGAGACGTCATGACATACAGATCATCCATTGCACTGGTCGTGAGGACTATTCGCGGGTAAAGCATGCATATGAGGCAATCGGTATTGAGGCCAGGGTATATGACTTCTTTGATGAGATGGGTGTTGCCTATAGCATCGCAGACCTGGCAGTCTCTAGGGCAGGGGCCACTACGCTGGCAGAGCTTACAGCGCACGGTATTCCTGCGGTGCTTGTTCCCTATCCTTATGGCACAGATGACCACCAGTATATGAACGCACTGGAACTCTCAAAGAGGGGTGCAGCAGTACTACTGGAGGAGTGTTTTCTGATACCGCACAGGCTTTTCACCGTCTTTTCAGCACTCCTTGAGGATAAGGAAAGGCTGAATAGGATGGGCCTTATGTCTAGGGCCATGGGCAGGCCGAGGGCCTCTCAAGCGGTTGTGGATATTATACTGAGACTACTTGAAAAAAAGAAAAGTGGAAAGATATGCCAAGACTTGTCTCCTCAAATAACGTAGTCAAAGGAACCTTAAACTCACTGAAGGAATGTAAGGTATACCTTGTGGGTATAGGTGGTACAGGGATGAGCGCCTTGGCAAGGATGCTGATTGAGGGGGGATACAGTGTCTATGGTTCTGATATACAGCTTACCCCGACAATCTTTGCCCTGGAAGAGAGGGGTGCAAGCATAACACTGAAGCAGGACGGTTCCTGGATAAGGCCTGATACAGCGCTGGTGATTGCCTCGGCGGCGGTGGGCGGTGATAACGAGGACCTAAGGGTTGCTCGTGAGAGGGGCATTAAGGTGGTGAAGTACTCCCACGCACTGGGCATGTTAATGGATGGTAGGCTCGGTGTAGCGGTGAGCGGGACACATGGCAAGACAACAACCACGGCCATAATTACCACAATAATGAAAGAAGCAGGATTGGACCCCAGCTTTGTTATAGGTGGTGAGGTGCCGGAACTTGGTGGTAGCTCGAGCCTGGGTGATGGAGAATATTTTGTGGTGGAGGCTTGTGAATACGATAGGTCTTTTCTTAATCTTTCACCACACATAAGTGTTATCACCAACATCGAGGAGGAGCATTTTGATTACTATCATGGCATGGATGAGCTGACAGAGGCCTTTGCTGAGTTTGCATCCAAGGTACCAAGGGAAGGTCTTCTAGTGGTATCGGGTGATGATGATAACGTTAGAAGGGCCGTTGAACATGCGTCCGCAAGGGTGGAGACTTGTTCTATAGGTTCTCCAGCCCACTGGACTGCGACACCCCCCGCCATGGAGGGCGGGAAGAACAAGTTTCAGGTATTTCATTGGGGAAGGTATTTTGGTGATTTCAGTCTCAAAATTCCAGGCAGACACAACGTGATGAATGCCCTTGCGGCTATAGCGGTGTGTCATCATGCGGGTGTTAGTAAGGACACCATACAGGAGGCGCTTTCGAACTTTGCAGGTGTTAAACGCCGTTTTCAGGTGTTGAGTACAATAGACCATATAACGGTGGTGGATGACTACGGCCACCACCCTACTGAGATAAGTGTGACGCTTCAGGCGGCCAAGGAGTTTTTCCCAGGCAGGAGACTCTGGTGCGCCTTTCAGCCGCACCAGTATAGCCGCACGCGTACCATGCTGAAGGGTCTGGCAAGGGCGTTCGAAAAGGCCGACAGAACCGTTTTCACTGACATATATCCTGCAAGAGACAGTCTTAAGGACATGGGGTCTGTAAGTTCTATGGACCTCCTTCTGGAGGCTAGGGGAGCCGGGGTAAAGGCCCTTTATGTTCCGGACCTTGATAAGGTTGCAAGGGAAATATGCTCCCGTCTACGTCCGGGGGATGTAGTGATGACCATGGGTGCTGGTAATGTGTGGCAAGCAGGGGTGGAATTGGTTTCTATTTTAAAGGACGAATATAATGGTAAGGGCAGTAATTGGAGACGCCTTCAAGTATGAGCATCCTTTGAAGCACTATACCTCCTTTGGGGTAGGAGGTAGTGCGGATGTATTTGCCGAACCCGCCAATATATTGCAGCTCCAGGAAGTCCTGCGTTACGGAATGGACCAGGGACTGGACATATCTGTCTTAGGTAAGGGCAGCAATGTCTTGGTACCGGATAGTGGTGTAAGGGGTCTGGTGGTGCATTTGTCGGGTCAATTCTTCAACAGGATAGAGAGGAGGGCCCCTGGGGTTGTGGTGGGTGGTGGGGGTGTGAGCCTGCCAAGGCTGGTCCGTAAGGCCACCGACTGGGGGCTGGAAGGGTTAGAACCACTTGTAGGTGTACCAGGCAGTTTAGGTGGGGCTATGGCCATGAACGCGGGTGGGAAATATGGCACCATTGGCAGTTATGTTAAGGGTGTAACTGCAATAGGATACGATGGTGAACTTTGTCATTACGAGAGAGGGGAGATTAGTTTCGGTTACCGCAGCTCTAGTTTATCGAGAGTGATAGTACTGGAAGTAGAGCTCGAATTGAGGCGTGGTAGCAGGGATGCTATCTTAAACCGAATGTTAGATATCTTTCAAGAAAAGAGGAGAGTTCAGCCACTGACTTCCAAGAGTGCTGGCTGCATCTTCAAGAATCCTAAAGGTTATAGCGCAGGGGCACTAATAGATAAGTTGGGCCTTAAGTGCATGAGGATTGGTGACGCAATGGTATCGAGCAAGCATGCCAACTTTATAATTAACCTGGGTTCGGCTACAGCCGCCCAAATCATAGAGCTTATCTATAGGATAAGGAATGAGGTAAAGAGGCGGTTTGGTCTGGTGTTGGACATGGAGATAAAGGTATGGTAGCAAGACAAGCCTGCCCTCCCCCTGCGAGTCAGCCTGCTCCTGCCCCAGGTGGGCTGGGGGGTAAGCGAGTGGCGGTACTTATGGGGGGTATTTCCGCTGAAAGAGAGGTCTCCCTCTCATCGGGCCGGGCAGTGGCAAGAGCCCTGGAAGAAGCGGGTTATGTGGTGACACCTGTTGTGGTTAACGACGAAGAGCTCAGGGAACTGGACGGTCTCGATGTAGACGTTGTGTTTATCGCCATGCACGGTTACTTCGGTGAGGACGGTGGTGTCCAAGGGCTGCTGGAGTCTAGGGGAATTCCCTACACTGGCTCTGGGGTGGAGGCCAGCAGGATCGGCATGGATAAGGTCGAGTCGAAGTGGGCCCTTGTGCTCTCTGGGCTTCCCACACCTGAGTTTATGACGCTGAGGCAAGACCCACCCATACAAGAGTTGGAGGGGCTTGTCCTTGAGAAACTGCCCATGCCGCTGGTGGCGAAGCCCGCTAGGAGTGGTTCCAGTGTGGGTGTGTCTATTATCCATGACATCTCGGAGCTACCCCAGGCCCTGGAAACGGCCTTCCGCTATGATGAGAAGGCGGTTGTTGAAAAGTATATCAGGGGTAGGGAGCTTACCGTAGGCATACTCGGCGAGGAGGCCTTACCTGTCATTGAGATAAGGCCTGCAAGGGAATTTTATGACATTAGTGCAAAGTATGAAGATAGAAGTACCCGTTACATAGTCGCCCCAGATATCCCGGACGACATCTACAATGAGGCGCAGCGACTGGCGCTTGGTGCTCACCACAGACTGGGCTGTTCTGGGTTCTCTAGGGTAGATATGATACTAAGTAGGGACATGGAGTTGTTTCTTCTGGAGGTTAATACGATTCCTGGTTTCACGGAAAGGAGTCTGTTCCCCAAGGCAGCCAATGCGGCAGGTATTGGCCTCCCGGAGTTGTGTAGGGAAATTGTGTTACTTGCACAGGGGCTTTCCGTAGATGTTAAGGCAGGGGACAATCTTAGGTGTATAGGGGTATAAGATGAAAGCAATTGCCAGAGAGAGGAACATAAGTAAGGCCGTAAGATTTAGGGCGGCAATTGATTCGATGTACTTTCATATATCTCTCCTTGTTGTATGTATATGCCTCATGGGTTGGGCTACTTACGAAGGGTGGAGGCATTTTACTGTCCTGAAGGACTTTAGCGTTCAGGAGGTATCTTTTTCTATTTTGAACATGGATGGAGTAAAACCGGCGTTGCTGAAAGAGGTGAGGAATACGAAAGGTGTAATCGGGAGGAGCCTTTTTGAGAAAGACCTCACTAAGAAAGTGGCTAAGATTGTGGAAGGGAGTCCGTGGGTTTTAAAGGTCTGTTCGGTGAAGAAGGTTTTTCCTAATAAACTTAGCTTAGAGCTTGAGCTGAGGAGACCATCAGCCGTATTAAGGAAAAACGGCGCATTTTATCTCCTTGATGATGAAGGTATGGTTCTTCCGACGAGGTATTATTCCTGGCTATCGGACCAGGGTAAGACCCCCTATATACAGTCTGCACACGTGAGGAAGACCCCAAGGGCTGGAAAGCGTTTGGATGACCCAGGAATTAAGGCAGGTATAGAACTTATAAAGTTTTTGAAAACCAATAATGCCCAAAGGCTGCTGGGGATAAAGGTCGTGGATGTAAGCAATGTGGGTCGGGGCAGAACCCTGGGCGAGAGTGACATAGTCCTTTGGACCAAGGATGGTGTGGCAATAAAGTGGGGTTGCCCACCGCTGTGTCAGCAGGTGGATGAACTCTCTGATAGCGAGAAGCTGAAAAATCTCTACAGTGTGGTGAAGGCGGAGGGTTCAAGACTTGCCCATATGGAGTATGTAGATGTGAGATGGAAAACCCCACGGGGGAAGCGGCGCTAGCCCCAGCAGTTTTATGTAGGGGACTTTGTTAGGTCTTAAATTGTAAGGTTTGAGTTTGGAGGACGAGAGATTATATCCGCCTCGTCTCCATTTGTCTCGTGGGCAAATGGGTTGTCTGCTGAAGTGCGGACAAGTAAGAGAAAATAGCCACCCCTCACCTATGGCGAGGCGGATTTTGTTCTACTTTGGTTGTTTTTCTCGAGTGTTGGAGACACAACGGGATACGATACAGAGATTAATGGTATTTATCCGCCTCGTCTCCATTTGTCTCGTGGGCAAATGGGTTGTCCCGCACAGGATGCGGGCAAGTAAGAGAAAATAGCCACCCCTCACCTATGGCGAGGCGGATATTACCCTTTCGCCAGCACTTTAGTGGGGGAGAAAAGATAATCCTAATAACCCAAAAAGTCAAGGAGAAAAAAGGGGCAGTGGGTAGGATAGGACTGTCATATATCACATAACATGTTGTTATTAAAAGACTAATGCACAAATATTATCCGCCTCGTCTCCATTTGCTTTGTGGGCAAATGGGTTGTCCCGCGTAGGATGCGGGCAAGTAAGAGAAAATAGCCACCCCTCACCTATGGCGGGGCGGATTTTGTTCTACTTTGGTTGTTTTTCTCGAGTGTTGGAGACACAACGGGA
>JBHIBD010000033.1:0-22129 GCA_046758865.1 Candidatus Brocadiales bacterium
CATAGTGGACCACCCACTGCTCAACCACGGAAAAGGGAGTAAAAAACCAACCATAAGCCTACAGAAGGCCTTGGCGGATGCCGCAATCGTCCTGGATAACTCAGGTGTGGACTCACCCCGTCTAGACGCCGAGATACTGCTGGGAAAAATACTGGGCATCTCCCGCCCCCAACTCTATGCCCGACTGCAAGAGCCTATCAACCCCAAAGACCTAAAGCGCTTCCATAAACTCATCGATAAGAGGGCACACCGCATACCCCTACAACACCTTACCGGACACACGGAATTTATGTCCCTGGATTTTTTGGTAAAAAGGGGTATATTTATCCCCAGGCCTGAGACGGAACTGGTAGTGGAGGCCGTGTTGGAAAGGGCCAACGTCCGTGCGGGGCTAAAGATACTGGACATTGGTACCGGCTGTGGAAATATAGCTGTATCCATCGCAGTAGGTCTCCAAGCTTGTAGGGGCGGGGTTACACCGCCCCTGCCCAGACAGGATGTAATGGTCTATGCCTCTGACATATCCTCTAAGGCCCTGAAGTTGGCAAGACTTAATGCCAAGAGACATAATGTAGAGGCAAAGGTTTCCTTTCATAAAGGCTCGGTCTATCAGGCCTTTCAGGGACTCGGGCTTGAGGGAGAGATTGATTTCATCGCGTCCAACCCACCTTATGTACCACAAAGCGAGTGGGGGGGCCTTCAGCCAGAGGTGAGGGATTACGAGGACCCAAGGGCGCTGGTGGCAGGTAAGGATGGGCTAGAATGCTACCGAAAAATAGTGGTGGATGCCCACAGGTGGCTAAGGCAGGGCGGCTGGCTCATACTGGAATTGGGAGAAAACCAGGCCGCCAGTGTCAAAGACCTTATACACAAAGACGGGCATTTCAGAGAAACGAAGACTACTAAGGACCTCCAGGGCATAGAGCGCATAATAATTGCCAAATCAGGTTGATGAAAAGATTATAATCGAGGGCGGGTATCGCCTCACGGGTAGCATCACCGTAAATGGGGCAAAGAACGCAGCCCTTCCTGTCATGGCAGCGTGCATCCTGACAAAGGGTGCCTCCTGCATAAAGGCCATCCCTCAGCTAACAGATGTGGGCACTATGGAACAGATACTAGAGCGCCTGGGCCTTAAGGTAGAACGCTCGGGGGATGGTTCGATGGAGCTGGGCACGGTAGATGCTGACAAGGTAACGGCCCCATATGAACTGGTGAACGAGATGCGGGGCTCAATATGCGTCCTCGGCCCACTTCTCAGCCGACGCGGCGAGGCAAGAGTCGCACTACCGGGAGGGTGCGTGATAGGACAGCGTCCCATAGACCTCCACATCAAGGGCCTTCGGGCCATGGGCGCTGAGATAGCCTTAAAGGGCGGGTATATAGTAGCACGGGCAAAGAGACTCAAGGGGACGGAGATATATCTGGGCGGTACCCACGGCTCCACGGTGCTGGGCACATGTAATGTCATGATGGCAGCGAGCCTGGCAGAGGGCACCACAATCATGGAGAGTGCTGCCCGTGAGCCAGAGGTGCAGGACCTGGCAGAATTCCTGGTCAAGGCCGGCGCCAAAATCAACGGCGCAGGCACAAACCGTATAGTCATAGAAGGCGTAAAGGAGCTAAGGCCCGTCAATTACCAAATCATACCCGACAGGATAGAGGCCGGCACACTCATGATTGCAGGTGCCATCACCAATGGAGACGTATCCGTAGAGAATATGAGACCCGACCATTTAAGTGCAGTAATAGATAAGCTGAGAGAGATTGGTGTAAGTGTCAGTGAAGGGCCCCATAGCTGTAAGGTGAGGAGCGGACGCCCGAGGGCCTCAGTCATCACCACCTCACCTTACCCTGGTATCCCCACAGACCTGCAGCCCCAGTTCATGTCACTACTCAGTATTGCAGAAGGAACCAGTATCATCACCGAGAAGGTGTTCCCGGACAGGTTCATGCACATAGCGGAACTGAACAGGATGGGCGCCAACATCCAGAAAGAGGGTCCCAGTGCCATCGTGCATGGAGTAGAATATTTATCTGGGACACAGGTTGTGCCCTTAGACCTGAGGGCCGCTGCCAGCCTCCTTTTGGCAGGGCTTGCGGCAAGGGGCACGACAGAAATGCGCAGTGTCTTCCACCTGGACCGAGGCTACAAACGGCTCGAGGAGCGCCTCAAGGAGTTGGGAGCAAATCTCAGGCGCGTGGTGGGGTAAATGTTCTGAGACACTGCTTAAGAAGGATATAGTGATACTTCAAGCACACACAATACGTCGTTAGACAAAAACCCCCACCATCCTCTATGAGTGTGTGTTCTCCGGAACAAAGTAGGGTTTCGGGGCCTATCAACACATGTATATGTAATAACCCTGCCACGTAAAGCGTTGACCGTTTCTTCCCTCTCAGCTATCTTTATAGCGTCTTCTCCGCGATATATCCCTACATAGTCAACACAAAAAGCAAAAATTGAGTTTAACTTCCCGATATAATATATTTGTCCCCTAAGGTTCTGCTGTCTGTGCTTCTTACGTTTTCGACATTCATAATATACTCTCTCACCTGTTAATTTACTTCCAATTCTTGTGTGTACTGTCATGCTTCGATAGGTTCTCCCGCTGATAATTTCCCCTCAGATATCAGCTCTTCACATACTTCTACTACAAAACCAAGTTCTAACCTCAATTGTATGGATATCTCATAAAAACCAATACCCGGTTCTCTTTCTATAAGCTCCAAGATTTCTTTTTTTGCTATTTCTTTGCTTACCTCACGTAAATCAATTATCTCTTCAGATTCAACATCTAATTTAAAGAAATTATGCGCACTACTTGCTACATAAACGTACGTTACATTGCCAATAGGAGAACCTTGGGTTATGGGAGCTATACCTAATCTTCCTATAGTCTCTCGTGAACGAAATCTCTCACCGACGGTAATCTCTGGGGTATGAGTAGCTTCTCCTACATTTTCAATATCCAATTCTAAAGTAACCATGATTAGTGGCCCTATTTCTCCAATTTCTCAACTAAACCTGTTTTTGCGTAAGCCTCGTATATTTCTTCAACTTGCTTACGGAATTTTAGAAATGTGCTCGCACTCAACGCTATCCTTTGAACTATTTTTGCTTTAAACTGTGGAAGTTCTTTTATTTCTCCCTTTTTCAGTTCACGAGACGACTCAGCAACTTCATGGACATCGTAAACTCCAATATCTATGAGAACATCCAAATCTGCCCTGCTTAACCTTGTAAAATTTCCATAGACTGTTTCTCCCTCATAAGGTATTAGCTCAAGGTTTATTGTTTGTTGCGGCATGTTTTACCTCCGCAAGAAGGGACTTAGAGCTGTCATAATTATATTATATTACTTTATAGGCTGCGTGAGATTATAAGTTGGAGATTCTCGATAGGTTGCCGACTTCCTGTTTCTTATCTCTGTAGCGTACCCATAGTGTCATGTTTGAGGATTGCTGTCAAGCCAAATTTTCATTCTCCAAAGGTGAGCGAGCAAATAAAGAGGTTGACCCAAATATACTACCAATTCCATGATTTGTAAATAGCGCTTTTCTACAAGATTCATCAAATTCCTATAAAAATCCCCCTACTCCAGGCAGCTCTTCTTGTCTTCTGTCAGCTCCTTGAGACGGGGTGGGAGCACGCAGGCCAGGTCAATCTCGTGTGTGCCGTAGATAATCTGAGACTGGGCCTTGGACTGGGTCTTTAGGGGGAGTCCGTGTATCTTTATAAAACCCTCAGCTGCCTTCTGGTCGAACTCGTCACCTTTTTCGTAGGTGGCAAGCTCGTGTTTATATAATGATAGCGGTGAGCGGCGGCCTACCACGGTAGCCGTGCCCTTAAGGAGTTGCATCTTAACCGTGCCGGTAACCAGCCGCTGGGCGCTGAGGACATAGGCAACCAGGTCGAAGTGAAATGCCGAGAACCACTGCCCGTTGTATATAATATCTGCGTACTGGCTGGCCACAATGTCCCTGAAGCGCATGGCCTCTCGCGTCATGACCAGGCCCTCAAGTGCCCTGTGGGCCTTGTGGAGGATAACCGCCGCCGGGGCCTCGTAAACCTCGCGGGACTTTATACCCACCACACGGCTCTCCACGTGGTCAATGCGACCGACGCCGTGCAGCCCGCCCAGCTTATTTAGTTTTTCTATTATATGAAGCGCATCCATGTAATCCTTGTCCAGCCGGAATGGGACCCCTTTTTCAATACCAATCTCAACAATTGCCGGCTCATCCGGGCAATCCTTGACGAAGCCCGTCCACTGCCAGACGTCTTCGGGTGGTTCCGCCCAGGGGTCTTCCAGGGCGCCACACTCGATGCTGCGGCCCCAGACGTTCTCGTCTATACTGTAAGGACTCTGCTTACGGGCCTCTACTGGTATCCCGTGGGTCTGGGCGTACTCTATCGCCTCCTCCCTGCTCATGTCCCACTCCCTCACCGGTGCGATAACCTGTAGCTGCGGTGCGAGGGCCTGCAGCGTAAGTTCAAAACGTACCTGGTCGTTACCCTTACCCGTGCAGCCGTGAGCCACTGCCTCCGCACCCTCCTCCTCTGCCACCTCGGCCAGAAGCTTCGCTATCAGCGGCCTGCCCAGGGCAGTTGCCAACGGGTAGACACCTTCGTAGAGGGCACCAGCCTGGAGCGCCGGGAGGACAAAATAGCGGACAAAGACCTCGCGAGCGTCTATAACAACCGCCTTACATGCCCCCAGCCCCAGGGCCCTCTCCTTTATCCCACTCAGGTCCCTTGAGGCACCAAGGTCCACGGTGAGGGTAACCACCTCCATGCCATAACGCTCCTTTATCCACTTTATGGCAACAGATGTATCCAGTCCACCTGAGTAGGCAAGTACGACCTTCTTACTCATGCTTCTCCCCTAAAGGGTCTTGCGGTATAAAGAATGAATGACCACGCAGCAAGCCGCAGGATATCTAATTGATTGGCCTCCCCGTTCCCCCCTCCCTTGATGGGAGGCCCGCCAGAAGCGGGTCTGCCTATGGCACGAGGCCGGGGAAGGGTATAAATTTCTCACAGCTCCTTTATAACACAACATTACCCCTGCAGCAAGCTACAGAGAATTCTCAAATTAAAAATTATATCACTTAGGATGTGACTTGACCAAGAGGTAAAATAAAAAGCCGCCAAGGGCTATGCAACGGGGGCAGTTGCACTACAGAGAGCCCCATCAAAGGTAGGAAGGACCCTCTTTTGCTTGGCGGCATTTTAGGATATAGATGTAAAGGTGCTATTAAATCTTAAGCGGTATAGGAAGCCTCCAAATATACTTGTAGACACCTAGATAACAATTTCTCTAGAAAAAGAGAGTTTTTGAGTATCTACGTTTCCGACCCACGTATCTGGAACTACATTAGGCACCAGATGTCCCCACTGGGGTCGGTAGACAATAGGCAAAACGCGCCCCACACGATAAATCAAGGCAAATATACCAGATTGCAAGCAAATTGTCAAGCACCAAGTTCGGAAATTATTCGGCGTGTCCCCAGGGGCATGTCACTGGTTGAAACAAATTGACAAGGAAGGGGAAAAACTTTAAACTAAAGAATATAAGATACTAAATGAAAGGAACTTAAGGGTGGACGCAAATTACGAGAAAATTAAAGACTCCCTGCGAGCAGCAGGCAGAGAGGCCCTGCGGGTGCACCTGGGCGAAGGGATTGCGCTATTGGGAGCAGTCTCCCTGTTACTCCTCTTAGTAGGGCTAGTATTTGCCGTCCAGTTCTCATTAATTCCGTATATCCGCACAGGCTACCTCATCCTCTGCACATTTATAATTATTTATGTATCCTATCGCCACATCCTTACCCCTATTCTGCCCCTGTGGTCAGAGGACAGATTAGCGCTCATCATAGAAAAGCGCCTCCCAGAGCTGAAGGATTCACTCATCAGTTCTCTCCAACTTGGCAGGGATTTAGAAAACCCCAAAAGGACATACCTCTATTCTCACGAACTCATTAGCTCACTGTTTAAACAGACCGCCCAGGGGCTTCAGGGTCTAAGACCTCAAGACGTCGCTGAGAGGCGAGACCTCAGGAGGAATGTAAAGGCACTTGGGGTAGTCGTTGGCGTCTTTGCCATTTTTGCAGTCTCAAACCCTGGGTTTATTGCACAAAGATTTCACCTCTTATTAAAACCCCAGTATGCCCCTTCTGGTCTAATTCAGCTTGGTGCACCTGTCATAGGAGATATTACCCTAACATATAGATACCCTGCATATACCGGCCTTAAGCCAAGAACTATAAGCGGCTCAAGCGGCCGTATAAGGGCACTGAAGGGTAGCGAGGTAGAGATATTGGCGCAGAGCAGTCAAGCCATCGCCTCTGCCAGCATTTTAATAAACGAGTCAACCAGGGTGACGATGGCCGTAGAGACCCCCTACACCCTAAAGGGGAGCTTGATCGTGTTGGAGGGCGGCAGCTACAGCTTTGAGACCTTAGCTATTGGCGGAAAGTCTTTGCAAAAATCCAAACCCCTCAGGATTATCGTAGAGGATGACGACTATCCGAAGATAAACATACTGTCTCCAACATCAGAAAAAGTGGTAAGCGAGAGGGATGTGGTCAGGCTTGCGTACGAGGCCACGGACGACTTCGGCTTGAAGGAGATAAGGCTGGCGGTTGGTGAAGGGCCTGGAGCCGAACGGGTAAAAAAGGACCTAAAAGTCATAAAAGAGGCCGAGAGAGAATACAGGGGCTCCTTTAATTGGGACCTCTCCGAGCTCGGACTCGTGCCCGGTGAGAAGGTGCCTTACTACCTGGAGGCTGTGGACAATGACGCAGTTTCAGGGCCTAAAGTCGCCAGGTCTAGGACCCAGTACCTCGAGATATACAGCACACAGAAGAGGCATGATGAACTCCTTTCATTACAGGACAAACTCCTTAGAGAGATGATTCAACTTTTGGCAGAGAAACTGCTAAACCCCCCAAATGCCACAGAATCGAGGGATGAGCTACTCCTGCAACAAGAAGTCCTTATTGACAGAACCATTAACCTCCTGGTGCTATTTGACAGGGTGCTTACCGGTATGGAAGAAGATGCCCTGGCCAACTACGCTGTCTACTACAGTCTTGAAAACATGCGCAACAGGATATCCCAGTTCAATGACAATAAGGAGAAGAATCTGGAGAAGGCAGAAAAACGCGGCCCTGTACTGCCCGTTAGTATTATAAGCGAGATTCAGGCCATGCAGGACAATGAGATAGTAGAGCTGGAGAACGACATTATTTTCCTGGTAGAGCTCCTGAGGAAACAGAGGCTCGACGACTTTCTCCGCCAGGATAGACGTATAGAGGGTATGGAAAAGGTCCTGACAAACCTCCTGAACGACCTGGCACAGGGGAGGACGAGCGAACTCGACGACCAAGTGAGGAAGGAAATCCAGAAGTTAGAGGACATGATACGTTCGATGATGGAAAAGCTCTCCAAGCTGTCCAGCAACTGGGGTGACGAGTTCCTGAACCTGGAGGCCCTAAAGGCCCTGGGTGAACTTACCCTTAACAAGGATATCCAAGAGATGAAGGACGCCCTGGCCAGAGGCGACTTTGAGGCAGCCCTTAAGGCGGCACTGAGCGCAGCAAGTGCGCTTGAGAAGATGCTGGCCGAGATGGAGCAGAGTGCCCAGCAATATGTAGACTCTGCCTACTCCCGCATACTCCAAGAGATGAACAGCCTGGATAAGATGCTCAGGGAATTGGAAGAAGACGAACACCAGCTGGCACAGCAGACAGAAAAACTCAAGAAGGATATCCAATCCCGTACCTTTGAAGAGATGGACCAGGCCCTGAGCGGATTTTTCGACAGACAGCTCAGTAGGCTTGATGGAATGAAAGGCTATCTCTCCCAACTGGAGAAGTCTTTGTCCGAGAATTCCAACCTGAATGAGTATTCGCGTACGGAAAGGGAGGTCGATAGACTGCTTAGAAAGAGGAATCAGGCAATGAGGAGTCCTTACCTCTTTGGCACCCCAGGCGCCTCCGGCTTCAGCAATGAGGAGTTTGCCGAGCTAAACAAAAAACTGCGTGAGCTGAACGAGGCGAGAAACCAGGAACCACTACTCGATACATACGGTGAGATGTCCAAGGCACTGCCTAAGCTCAAGGAAAAGCTCTCACAATTAAGTGAAATGCTTAAGGGCCAGGACATTAAGGAGTCACTAAACCTGTCCAGCGATACCCTGAAAGACCTGAGGTACTGGAATTACGAGGTTAAAGAGGGCTCTTCGATCAAGTTCCCCCACCGAGAAGAGGGGCCCTCCAGCAAAAAATCTCAAAAGATGAAGAAAAACACGGGTGAGATGTTGGCCGGCGCCCGAGGCCTCAATGAGGAGATGGTCGAGGAACTCGAGTCCATACGAGAGTCCTTTGATAAAATGAGCAAGGGCAAGCTTACCGAGGAAGAGGTAAAAAACTTCGAACAGCTGGCCAAGAGGCAGGACGAACTGGAGAGCCACACCCGGGCCCTGGCACAGTCTATGGAGGAGCTTGCCGAGGGAACCCCCCCTATGGGTAGCGAGGCACATGAGAAGCTGGGAGAGGCCCAGGAATTTATGGGCCAGGCAGAGGGCAAGCTACAGGATAAGGACAGCCCAGGTGCCCTGACGGACGAGAGGGAGGCACTCTACAAGCTCTCCCAGGCCAGAAAGAGCCTGGGAGAGGCCATGGACAGGATGGCCAAGGGTATGATGTCTCGCGGAATCCCGATGCCCAAGTATGTACTCAGATACCGTGACACGTGGAGCGAAGGCGGGAGGGGATTCACCGTAGGTGAGGTGGAGATACCACCCGAAGAGGCATACAAAGTGCCCAAGGAATTTCGGCAGGATATCCTTGATGCAATGAAACAGGGGTTACCTAAAAAATATCAGGAACTCAATAAGGATTACTACAGAAAACTGGTGGAGTAATGCTTGGTCTCTCTAAGTGCAGCCTGCTTCTACGATACGCCCGTTTATTATTGGACACATAATATGCAACTACTTCTAATAATATCTCTTGCTATATACCTTGCCCTTGGTGTTCCGTCGCCTTTGGCTAAGGACACCCTCGGCTACGGCCTCATGGCACAGGCCCAGACCGACACCTCTCCACCGAAAGTCGTTGACGCAGGTAGTAAAAACCCTGTCGCTCAGGTCACCGAAGAGGACATCGGTGGGCTGTTTATCCGGGGTGAGGACCATCTCCACCACTGGGAAATAGATAAGGCGGATGAGGCGGCCAAAAAGATACTCGGCCTCCAGCCTGACAGCCCGGAGGGCCTTTACCTCACCGCAAAGGTGCGGTTTTACCAAGGACGCTATAAAGAGGCCCTAGAACTGTTGAAAGGCTCGCCACAGAACTTCTTAGACGGTCGAAGGCTCCTTGCCTTTATTACAAACATCCATGAAACCACCAAAGACTTCAGGGAACACCCCACCGAGCATTTCGTTATCAGATACACCACCGGCAAAGACGAGGTACTGCTCGAGGATACGGAACGGGCACTTGAGCAGGTCTATAAGGAGATAGGGCACGATTTAAGGTATTTCCCTGAGGAAAAGATTGTGGTGGAGGTGTACCCAAGTGTGGACAGTTTTTCTGCCGCCTCTACACTGAAACGGAAGGAGATAGAGACCTCCGGCACGGTGGCCATCTGCCACTTCAACCGACTTATGATAATGTCCCCCAGGCTACTTCTGAGGGGATACCCGTGGATGGAGACCCTGGCCCATGAGTACGTGCACTATATTATAACAAAGAGGACTCGAAACCTCACACCTATCTGGTTCCACGAGGGCCTTGCAAAGTACGAAGAATCGAGGTGGAAGTCCTCCCAAGGCATGGAACTCACACCCGTCCAGTCACACCTCCTCGCCCAGGCCATCGAGCAGGATTATTTTATAACCTTCGAGGAGATGCACCCATCGATAGCCAAGCTTAAGTCCGCCGAGGACGCGGCACTGGCCTTCGCTGAGGTGCTGACGGCCATGAGGTACATCGTAGAGAAGGGGGGCTACCCGCTACTCAACAAAATCCTGGATGAAATAGGCGCAGGGAGGAGCGTAGAAGAGGCAGTAGAGGTGGGGCTGGGCATGCCTTTTGAGGATTTTGAGCGGGACTGGAGGGCGTATATGAGGACACTTGGCCTAAAGAAGATACCCGGGCTAAGGGTCATGCCGCTGAAGATAAAAGGCCCCGGTGCGAAGGAAGAGAGCCCCACAGAGATAGAGGTGGCCGATGCCAGAAAGTTTACCATGCTGGGCGACTTATTAGAGGAAGAAAACAGGCCCGATGCCGCACTGTTCGAGTACAAAAAGGCCCGCAAGCACGCAGGACTCGGCTCACCACAGATACTAAACAAACTCGCAAGGGCCTACATGCAGAACCACCGTGACGATGACGCACAAAGGGTGCTACACGACGCCCTCAGTTACTACCCCAACTACGTAACCGTCTATATCACACAGGGCGAACTCCATAAAAAGAGGGGCGAGACAGACAGGGCAATAGAAAGCTTTAAATCAGCCAGCCACATAAACCCCTTTAACCCCGCCGTACACCAGAGGCTCGCCCAGCTCTACACCACAGCCGGCAATAAAGAGGCCGCCAAGAAATCGCTGGAGAAACTTGCAATAATCCTGAAGGAATTCGGAGGCCATGAGGCAGGGGAAAAAGGGGCCGAGTAGATATAAGTGAGATGAAGGAACAAAAAATGAGACTTGTCATTCTGAGGGAGTGAAACGACCGAAGAATGACACAGGACACCATAGCAACTTTCGCATAGTCTCATAATGTAGCGCGCCAGCTTGCTGGCACGTTTGTTTTAACCGTGGGAGCAAGCTCCCACGCTACATTTCTACAATGGGTACCCCAGGGCTTTAGCCCTGGGGATATATTATGCATGTAGCGCAGGGTTAAAACCCTGCGGCACCCATCCCCTATGTATTATTTCCTGGCTCCCCTTGCCGGCAACCTCTTCCAGCTTGTAATCAGCTCCACCAGCAGTGCGGACAGCCACAAGGGCTGTCCCTACAACACAAATCTCTGGTGTGACCTGCACCACCCTTCTATGCGTATCATTTCTTGGCCCCCCTTGCCGGCAACCTCTTCCAGCTTGTAATCAGCTCCACCAGCAGCCTCACCCCGGTGCCGCTTGCACCCTTTATCACGTAGGGGCCGTCCTTATTCGCCCAGGCCACACCCGCTATGTCCAGATGCACCCAGGGAAACTTGTCAACGAATTGTTCCAGAAATTTTGCGCCGGTTATGACACCCGCACCGTAGTCGCCGACATTCTTCACGTCGGCCACGTCACTCCTTACTGACTCACCGTACTCCTCCCACAGCGGCATCTCCCACACCCTCTCGCGGGTGGCATCCCCCGCCACCTTCACCCTCTTCTTTAGTTCCTCGCTATTGCCGAGCATGCCGATGGCCAGGTAGCCGAGTGCAACTATACACGCCCCGGTAAGCGTGGCCAGGTCCATCACCGCCGCTGGCTTATAACGTCTTGCGTATACAAGCGCATCTGCAAGGAGCAGTCGGCCCTCTGCATCGGTGGTGACTATCTCCACTGTCTTACCGCCCATGCACGATACTATATCGCCGGGTTTCACGGCCCTGCCGCCGGGCATGTTCTCTGCACAGGGGAGCAGTCCTACCAGATGCACCCTGGGCCTCAACCTTGCAAGTGCCCCAAAGGCGCCGAGGACCGTTGCCGCACCCGCCATGTCGTACTTCATCTTGTCCATATCCCGCCACGGCTTCAGCGAAATACCCCCGGTGTCAAATGTCACACCCTTACCCACCAGGACCACCGTATCCCACCCGGGGCGCTTCTTGCCGTACTCCAGGACAATAAACCTGGGCGGCTGGATACTGCCACTGGCCACACTCAGGAGCCCGTTCATGCCCAGTCGTTTCATGGCGTCTTGAGAAAGCACCTTCACCCCGAAACCAAGACGGCTCCCCGCCTTCTTGGCCTCGTCCGCAAGCATTCTGGGCGTGGCCTGGCTCCCAGGCAGGTTTATTAAATTCCTTGCGTAGCAGACGGCCTCAGCCACCAACTGGCCCTTCCTTGCACCGGCCCTTGCCCCCCCTAGCTGACCCTTGTCCTCAACCACAATCGTTAGCGCCTTTACGTCCCTGGCCTCCTCCGGCTTGAGATGCTTAAACCTCTTAAACCTGTAGAGACCGAGCATGGTCCCCTCCACCATGGCCTGGGACACCTGCTCTACAGGGTTTTTTTGTTGTGGGTAAAGCTGGCTTGTCACCCCCTTTATACCGAGCCGCCGTACCACCTTTATAGCGACGCCCGCCGCCTGGCGAACCCTATCCAGCGTGAAATCACTTTTCTTGCCGAGACCGATTAGTAACAACCTCTTTGTCGGCAGATGGCCGTAGGTGGGCAGCAGGAACGTCTTGTTGAGCTCAGGCCTGAAATCTCCACTTTTTATAAGACGGGCTATCATCCCGCCCAGTGCCTTATCAAAACCCTTGGGGGTAGAATCCATCTGCGGGGCATCAAACAGCCCAAGCACTATTATCTCCGCACGCTCCTTGACCAGCGTGCCATACCTGACCGTTAGTCTCATCGCTGTACGCCCTCCCTTGCGCCGGGTATTATACCAGCCCCAGAAAGATATTTCTAATATTGATATTCTCAACATAAATAGCAGATAAGAGACCTCTGCAAAAGTGCCAAAAAACGCATACAGATGCTACAAGGTGTCATTGCGAGCGAAGCGAAGCAATCTCGTAAGTGGTTTTCAGCTAGAAAACATGAGATTGCTTCGTCGCTTTTCGCTCCTCGGTATCCTTAGCCGTAGGCGACGGAATACCTCGCAATGACGACTCTATCTTTGATTTTTTCAGAGGCCTCAGATAAATGTTTGCTAAAAAGTCCTGCGCTGGTAAAATATATCCACAAATGGAACAATTACATCAACCGTAGTCATTGTAGGCTGTATCGTGGGTGTGACTGTAGGTGTAACTAAGACACAAATGAAGAGGCCGTTGTGTGTTTTTGTTTTAGTGCTCATGGCCCTAGTCTTTACCCTTGGCGTAGGCCAAAAGCGCTGGAGTGATGGTGCCTCGGCGGAAGGCTTAGACGTGGAAGCCAAGGTTCGGATGCACATCGAGGCCCTCAAGAACGACAAGAGCATAACGATGCGCGCCGGGGCGGCCAAGGCCCTGGGAGATGTAGGTCACGATGCAGCGGACGGCATACCCGCCCTTGCCGAGGCCCTTCTGAACGATGGGCACTCCCTGGTACGCATCCACGCCGCAAAGGCCCTGGGAAAGATCGATCCCAGCACTAAAGAAGGAATACATGCCCTGTCTGAGGCCCTGTGGAGGGACAAGAGTGCGGAGGTGTGTAAAAACGCCATCTGGGCCCTGAGTCAGGTTGGAGACGATTCGGAGACCGTCGTAAAGGCACTGGCCGCAGCCCTAGAGGATAAGGACCCAGAAGTGTGTGCCGGCGCCGCCCAGGCCCTGGGCAGGATTGGTTCTTATTCTAAGCTCGCTAAATATCACCTTGCCAAAACACTCCTGGACAGTGAAAGTGTCCTGGTGCGTAAGAACGCCGCCCTGGCCCTTGGTGAGATGGGCCCCAATGCCTGGAACACCGTCTCTATACTGGCCAAGGCCCTGGAGGATAAAGACTCCGACGTGCGCCTATGCGCCGCCGACGCCCTCAGCAAGATTGGACGTGAGGCACTTGACGCCGCATCTGCCCTGGTCAGAGCCACCAAGGACAGAGACGCACGCGTGCGCAAAAAGGCCCGCGAGGCCCTGAGAAACCTCGCCAAGAACAGATACAGATGAAGGCACCAACCTCATGGTCCGGGGATTAACGTAGAGGGAGAGGACTTCGTTTGTCATTGCGAGGGGCTTTGCCCCGAAGCAATGACAATAGCAAATATACGGTGCCCTTTTAGATGGTTAGACCAAAAGAGAGGAGATAATCCCTATGTCGGACAAATCTGAAGATTATCCAGAATTTGAGGAAGTCTGGGGCAGAATAGTTGCCCATGCAGGGGAAACCTTTCACGCACACGATGGTCATGAATTTACGTACAAAATAGAAGGGGACGAATTCCAGGCAAGCGCACCACACCAGAACATAAATAAACCCAATTTTGAACATGCCTATCAGATGGTTCCAGTTCACAAAGATGTGCTCAACGAGAAGATTGTTAAAGGGCCGGCTTATGTTTGGGAGGTCCTCCACGACCAAAGAATCTCTGAGGGGCAGTGGTAGAGGTTTTTTCTTCCCTGGAAAGAGCCCACTGTCCGCCCTGACAGGCCCGCACAAATGATGGCGGGTTCACCTCTGGTGTCCTTAGCCTTCGGCGACGGAACACCTCCAGCGCGAGATAAACCCGTTCGGCTGAGACTTCGGCGTGAGGCCGAAGCCCGTCCCTACCCTTCCTGCACACAGGTCCAAAGACCTGTGCCACCTTGTTATGAAAATGTAGCGTCGGAGCTTGCTCCGACGTGCCTAACAAACGTGCGAGCAAGTCATGCCGAAGGTCGTGCCAGAGGCAGATCCGCCTTCGGCGTGACAGACCTGCCCCTGGCACGGCTCGCACGCTACAATTATTAACTAAGTGCACCGCATAGAAGATATCTAACGAACATATTTGCATTTGATTTTGCCATTATGTGTGTTAAATTTGATATTTTGGGATTCCGTGAGGAGGGAAGCTACTGTTGGACGCAAAGAGCCTCATCAACCTATCCATACTCTGCTACTGGCTGTCATTCGGCATATACACCTCTTATTGGTGGTTCAATTTCTCCAACAGGCGCACCAGGGGCATTGTCCTTGCCCTGGGTCTGGGCGTACAACTACTGGCCATCCTGATGAGGGGAATGGCCATAGAGTACTTCCCCCTCACCAACAAGTTTGAGTCCTTTTACGGCTTCTCGACCACCGTCTTTGCCGTGCTTTTTATATACAGAGGTGTGGAGACCGCCCTGTACAGGACGGTATTGTTCGGCGTGGGCTACACCTTTTTGGTGGCTGCGGCCTTCTGGCCCAAGGGCCTGAGTTACCCACCGCCACTCATGCTTACCATATGGTACGTGCTCCATGTGCCGCTCTCCTTCATGTGCTATGCGTACTGGACATCGAGCCTTGCGGCGGCCACCGTATACTTCCTCAGGCCCGACCTCCGAGAGGGTTCATCTGACAAAAAGGCGTCAAATCCACCCCAGGAGGGCATGATCGAACTCATTGACAAGGGCTTTCTCTACGGGCTACTGGGTTTCTCGGTCTCTATGCTATTCGGTGGGCTGTGGGGCTATGTGGCCTGGGGCAGCTACTTCCTATGGGACGCAAAGGTGGTGTGGTCTGTAATCGTATGGCTCTTTTACTCTACGTGCATCCACCTGGACAACTGGCCCGCACTAAAGGCCTATAAGCCACACCTGGCCATCGCCGGGTTCCTTATTATGATGATGACCTATGTGGGAACGAGTTTCCTTATCTCCAGCTCGCATAGCTTTGGTTGAGCAGGCCCCCGTGCCTACCGGACAATAAATATGCTATATAGACTCTACGATATACTTAAGTCAAAGAAGTTGGGTATCCTGGCGGGGTTTGCCACCACGGGGCTGCTTATATTTGGAAGCCTCTTGATGAACTTCATGCCTGAGTACTACCGGGGGCTGGCGGGAGAGGACATAAACTTCTTCTTCGAGCATGTCGGCCTGATTAACGGCTGGTTTTACCTACTATTTGCGGCGTTTGTGGTATATGGGATAAACGCCTTCTTCTGCACATTTGATTCCGTCCTTATCAAGCTTAGGGCTGGGGTGAGGAACATTACGCTCTACGGTGGTTCAGTGGTTCATCTTGCCTTCATGGTCACACTGGTGGCCCACCTGGTGGGTGGGTTGGGCGCATCACACAGCAGGCCCGTTGTCATAGGCGAAAAACCCGTTGAGTACGGCGGCGTTGAACTGCGGCTTGCGGGGCTTGAGACCAGCACCTACCCCAACGGCATGCCAAGAGAGGTCAGGGCCACAATAAAAATGAGGCGAGGAGAAGAGGAATTTGAGAGGACACTGGGCTACAACCAGCCCGTCCTTCTCGATTTGGGGGCCAAAGAGTTCCTCCTCAAACAGTACGGCAGTTCACCCCAGGGGGTGATTCTGAAGGTAAATGGTAGGCCGCAGGAACTAAAGATGCAGGAGGAATTTTCCCTCGGCGATTCGCGGGCAGTACTGGCGGGACTTCTTCTGCCGCCTCGGGTAAAGATGCCGGTGATGGCAATCGTCACAGACTCTGGAGGCAAGGATGCAAAGCAGTTCTTTATCCCCATGGGTAAGCCGTATGCCCAGACAATCGGCAATGTACAAGTACAGTTCGAGGACGTTAAGGTGTCTAACACCGTGGTAGTGGACCTGAAGGAAAATCCCAGTGTACCCCTGGCACTTGGGGCAACGCTGCTCTTTGCTGTTGGTGCGGTGATGGTGGTATTCAGATTGGTGCAGAAGCTGACCCACAAGTACTGAGGGGGGCTTTCCTGCAGTTCACCTATCTCTTGACTTCAGGGGTATCTTGCTCTGCTCCAGGGATACCTGTCGCTGGCCCCTTTCCCCCTCAAGGAGCACTCCCTCTGGCGTGATAGCCGTCACCCTCTCCCCGGTTGCAGGTATCAGGTTGCCTACGGCATAAAACTCGCCGTTTATCACGGCAACCCTTTCTTCATCGCTTATAAGTACAGAGCTTACCGTTAGTTCGGGCACGTACGCGGGTCTTTCTTTTGCGATTACAGCCTTAGGCCCCTTGATTACCCCCCTCCTTGACTTGAGAATCTCCTCGGTGGTAAGGAAGGGATTTCGCCCCCATTTTCCTGAGGCAACTAGCCGCTTGAAGCGGGCAGCGTTCACCGGTACAGTAAGATTAAATGGGACCGCCTCGCGCTCTGTGGTCCTTTCCCGGGCCTCCTCTTCCGCAACAGGGGCGAGGGGGGGCACCGGCACAATACTCGTCCTAGGTGGGGGAATAATCCTGGGCCCGGTCGGCCGCGCACCCCTGAAGGCCCTAAGGTTCGCGTATATGGCCATAGGGATAAGCACCGCCAGGATGGCGAACATTACTATGGTCCTGCGGTTCATCTCGTCTGGTTATCCGGGGTTCAATTTGTCGTAAAGCATGGGCGTAGCGGTGTACCAAAGGTACTACAGATATTAGTCTTCAGTCTTGGCACATGTGGGCACTTTTGGATAATTCTCGTTCAGGTATTCAGCCAGCCTCAAGACATCTCTTCTGGGTATCAGTGGAAAACTTCGTTCCGCCCCATCTACATAAACACGGTATGTAGCCACTGTAAGTACAATAGGGAGCCAGTGGTCTGTAGGAGGTGGGCAAATGGGCGGCATCCCATCTACGCCTCCCTCGGCCATGAAAAAATTCTCTACCGCCCAGCCGTGGCACATGGTGCATACACGCACAAAGAGGGCCTCGGAGGATTCTTCCTCGGCCTGCGTGTTTAACGTGGTGAAAAGGAGGATGGAGGACAGAACCAACACTAAGGTCTTCTTGCCCAGACCACTTTGTGACAAAAGGCTATATCCTCCTTTGGCACTGCCATGGGTTCGTAGGCCGTTGTGTTGTGAGACTTGAGCATAACCACGCCCGATGAGAGGGCAATCTCCTTTATATAAACCTTTCCCGTGCTGTTAAGACGGCAGATGACCAGGTCTCCCGACCTTACCTTTTCCGATGGACACACAACCACCTTTGTACCCTGCGGGTAACCCGGCAGCATGCTGTTCCCACTTATTATCAGGCCATAAGCATTCTCATCTGTGACATCGGGCAACCTCTCAAGGGGTTCGTCAATGGAGCCGCCAGTGGGCAGACCTGCATCACCGAAGACTACATCCGTTTCCCCCGCCGCTACATGGCCAACGATGTTGATGCCGTTGCTGCCCTTAGATATCGACATCTGCCTCCTGGTAGCGACCTTCCCTGTAGGGACGGTGGCAGCCTCTCTCCTCGGCTCCTGCGCCTTTTCAACAATCCTATCCTTGGAGCCGGGGGGATAATCCCTCGAATCGTCAAGCAGGTACTCAAGCGACACCCCAAAGGCCTTGGAAAGGGCAAGGGCAGATTTTCCAGGCAGCTTACGGTTCAGTGACTCCTTTTCGTAGTTTCGATAACTGGATATGGGTATACTGGCCGACCTTGCGGCAGTGGACTTGGTCCAGCCCTTCTCAGCCCTTAACAGTCTAAGCTTCTTTCCTACCCTCATAAGCGTTTATATTATTTAAAGATACAAAATATTTAAGAATTTCCTTGCTTTTTCGCCCATACAGGTTACAATGGCCACATGTAGCCAAAACAGCCCAATTGGACAGTACAGTGCCGCCCATTTGGGTTGATGTAGGCATATAGGGCAAAACCTTATGTTATTTAACCAATCCCTGCTTTTTTGTCAATAGCTAATTTATGCCGGGGAAAAGGATGACGGACCGACAGCACCTGAGGGAATTACTGTTGAGAAAAGACCTTAAGGAACTCTACAAGCTCCGTGGTGAGCAGTACACCAGCAAGGAAGGGTTGGTAGACGACATCATTGAAAATGACGATGGAAGTGTGGCTGAGTTGATTGAGCTGGAGGGAAGTTTTCTGTTTCTGCTTATGGGCAAGAAAAGGAGGTAGAACATGACTCGCTTCTTGAAACTAAGGGATGTCTGTAAACTCTTCGGCGTGAGCCGATTCACGATAAGGAATTGGATAGAAAAGGGCGAGTTCCCCCAACCAATACGCAAGGGGGGGTTCCTCAGGTGGCCCGAGGATGAAATATATAGACTGGTAGAGCGACTCAAGAATAATAGGTAAACTGATGGCCCGCTATCCCGCAGTTATCTTACCTTCTCTACTTCCTCCACCTCTTCCACCACCAGTGTCAGACCGCTCAGGCCCATTCTAACCGCCCGGCCGTAGAGAATTATCTCTCTCTGCGATTCCAGCCCAAGGACTTTACTCGCCTCTGCGCGGGGAGCAACTACTGTTAGACTAAACATGGTGCTGCCTGTGCCTGTGACCAAGAAGTTAACATAATCGGGGGCCGGAAATTTCTCAAGCCGCATCCCCTCGGGCGCCAGGCTTGCAAACCTGCACCTTATCTTGACAAATTTGTCTGCATACTCTGATACATACGAACCAGACGCAAATCTTGCAAAGTCCACCTCAACAAACTCAGAGAGCGGCGGCGGCGTGAGTGGCGAGAGTTTTAGCTCCTTTGGTTTTGCAGGTTCGGTGGGAATACCGTAGGGACTAAAATATGGCCTAACATGTTCATCCACATACTCATCGGTATCCTCTTCAACCATCCTGCCCCCGAACGGTGCCATCCAGTAACTGCCATAGGGCCTCGTCTTAGGCCTTTTCTTCTTTGTCTTTGGTTCGGCAAACCTGAGGAAATCTCTACCACCTGGAGCGGGCCGTTTAGTACCTTCCTGGGTCGCCTCTTGCGGCTTAGCTTCTTTATGTTCCCCCTTTTCATTCGTTTCTGGGCCTCTATCGACCTTGGCCTCTTCCCCTGAGGAAGTGGGCTTCTGCTCATCGCCGGACTTTTCCTGCCCAATGGCTGCAGGTAAGGACAGGACAAAGGCAATTAGAGGGATAATAATAAACAAATATTTATTCATTGAGAAAAACCTTTCATCAAAAATATAAGCGCCTTTGACTGCATAAGCCTTGGAGCTTCAATCATACCAAGTATATACACCAGGGCACAGTTGTGTCAATAATGTAGAGTTAGGTTGACTTCGGTGGAGTCCAGGCATTGACACGGCAGAGATATGTGGTAAACTTCTCCTAGAAAGTTGCGGAAGGCACAGGAGGTGTTCCCCATAGCGGGAGGGCTAAATAAAATAAAGGCCTGAGATGAGCGGTATCGAACCGCACACCTCCGCCTTCCACTAATAAATGACAGGCGGATGCCCGGGACGCATGTGACAACAGGGCATCCGCCTCTTTATTTTGTTTATTTTCGCTCGAACTGCTGGCCAATAAAAAACCCCAGACCATACATGCCAAGCCCTAAGCGGAGAAAAAAGGTAAAAGAGACGCCACCTGTACGGAGCGATACGGGTCTCGACATAGACCATGAGATTGCACTGGGGCTCAGGGCCATTGCGGATAGGGCCAGGCAGGGGGACACACAGGCACTGAAGCTCCTGATGGCCTACAAGGAAGAGAGAAAAGACGATGCTGGAGACGCATATTTCACGGCTCTTACAGAGGTGGAGCGCCGAGCGCTCCGGGCTGCCCTCATCCGAGAGATTACCTCTCTTAGAAAGGAGATTGCTTCTATGCGAAGGTTACGTGGCAGAACTTGATGCCCAGGAGAGTCCCGCAGCCTTTGCAGGTCGCTATCTGCCGCACTATCTCACCGTCTCGCCCGCACCGTTTCACGCCGAACTTTACGGTCTGATGGCCTCTAAGGCCAAAAACAAGCGCGAGGCCATTGCCGCACCCAGGGGACACGGTAAGAGTGCCCTGATGAGCCTGGTCTATCCACTCTGGGCCGTCTGCACGGGAAGGAAACGCTTTATAGTAATCATCTCAGCCTCAAGCACTATATCAGAGGGCCTTCTGGCCTCGATAATAAGAGAATTCAAGGCAAACGACCTCATCAAGCAGGATTTTGGAAACCTGGTTGGTAAAGAAAAATGGACCTGTGCCGAGATTTTGACCTCCAACGGCACGAGGGTGGTTGCCAGGGGAGTAGGCTCGAGCCTCCGCGGCATGAGGAGCTTTGAGTCGAGGCCCGATCTAATAATATGCGACGACCTCGAGGATGACGAGGGTGTACAGAACCCGGAGCAGAGGCGAAAACTGGAGTCATGGTTCAACGGCTCTGTGCTGAACCTCCCAGGCCCGGAAGGCGACATATTTGCGATAGGCACAGTGCTCCACTACGACAGCCTCCTCTCAAAACTCCTCAAAAAATGGCACGGCAAAAAGTATCGGGCACTTGGCACGGACGGCACTGCCCTCTGGCCCGACTATTATGATGCCGAGCGGTTGAAGATGATAAAATACGGCGAAGGTGATAAGGAGGGGATTGGGTCCATTGCATTTGAGTGCGAATACCAGAATAACCCCATAAGCCCTGAAGAACAGTTGGTCCGCGAGGAGTGGGTTAGCTATTACCACCCTGAGGATTTGTATAACCAGGAGTTGTTGATAGCCACTGCAATTGACCCTGCCCTGGGCTCCTCGTCATCGGGCGACTACACCGCCCTGGTAACCGTGGGGCAGGCCGGCGGGAGGATATATGTGCTGGAGGCGGATATCAAGAGACGTACCCCCAAGGCCATTGTAGAGGCCGCCGTCAGAAATTTCCAAAAATGGTCTGGGCGTTTAAGCGTGGGGCAGACCATCGGGTCTGCCCACGATGAGGGCAGGGCGCAAACCCCCGGGCCTACAAACCGTTCCCACTTCCTCTGTCTGGCGGTGGAGACCAACGTATTCCAGGTAGTGCTCAAAGACATGCTCGAAGAGGTATCGAGGCGCGACAGATTATTTATTCCCATCCGCGGGGTCAAAAACTTTGCAGACAAGACCACTCGCATAGCCAGCCTCTCTGCATTGATAGAGAACGGGACTATACTGTTCAGGCGCGACCAGAGGTTACTTATTGAGCAACTGATAGAGTTCCCCAAGGGTGCCCACGACGACGGTCCCGACGCCCTCGAGATGGCCGTCCGCCAGCTTCGCCACCACGCGGCCCCAAGGATAAGGTTTATTTGAGGATGTTGACACGTGTATAATCCAGCCATTTACAAATCTCAGACATGTGGTACATTTTGAATACGTAATTGAGACGTCTAAAAAGTCGTATCACACGTGGTCATTCTGAGGGGTAGGGGTGGGGTTACCCCACCCCTACAAAGACGAAGGGCAAATTCCCAACGTGCGAGCAAGCCATCCGAAGCTACGCATAGGACTGGCAAGCTCGCACGCTACAAAAAATAAATAAAGATTGGGCGTGGCCTGCATAATCGTCATTCTGAGGGCTCGCCCAACAACGTGGCGAGAATCTAGACCCTTCGCTCCGCTCAGGGTGACAACTTCGCTCAGAATGACACAGGA
>JBHIBD010000034.1:0-21953 GCA_046758865.1 Candidatus Brocadiales bacterium
CTTCCTGCTCAGGCACCTCTGGAAGCTTCTGTTCTGTTATCCGAGCCAGGGAGGCCAGGCGGTCGCCTTCGTCCAGGGATATAACCCTCACCCCCTGTGTGCCCCGGCCTATTGTGGATATAGAGCCGGCGTCGGTGCGTACTATTTTGCCTCCTGCCGTGAGAAGCATAAGCTCGTCCTCGTCCCGCACCCCTGCCAGGGCCACTACCTTTCCATTTCGCTCGGTAATTTTTACATTCACGACGCCCTGGCCGCCTCTGCCATGAGTGGAGTACTCGCTGAAGGCCGTGCGCTTGCCGAAACCCCTCTCACAGACCGTTAACAACGTTGCCCCTTCCCTAACAACTACCAGGCCTTTCACCCTGTCTTTCTCCTTAAGGCGAATCCCCCTTACACCAGCGGCAGCCCTGCCCATGGGCCTTACCTCCTTCTCGTGAAATCTCATGGCCTTACCGTTCTCCGTCCCGATAATCAGTTCTTCGTTGCCGGTGGTCAGGCGTACGCTCACCAGCTTGTCACCCTCTTTCAGCTTTACGGCAATAATCCCTCCCCGCTTCGGGTTACTGAAGTCGGCTAAGGGTGTCTTCTTTATGGTTCCCCTTTCTGTAACCATAACCAGGTGGCGGTCGTCAAACTGCCTTACGGGGAACATAGAGGTTGTGCCCTCGCCTTCCCTAATCCCCAAGAGATTTATAATTGCCCTGCCCCTGGCAAGACGGCTCTGCTGGGGGATGTCGTACACCTTCTGCCAGTAGACCCGGCCCTGGTCTGTGAAGAAGAGGAGATAATCGTGCGTGGAGGCAATGAAGAGGTGCTCTACGAAATCCTCCTCCCTTATCTCACCTCCGCTTACACCCTTTCCGCCCCTGCTCTGTCGTCTGTATGCGGTGAGAGGCATCCTCTTGATGTAACCCTGATGGGTCAAGAGCACGGCCATATTTTCCTCAGCGATAAGCTCCTCTTTTTTAAATTCCTCCACCGCGCCTACGACGTCGGTGCGCCGCGCATCGCCAAATTTCTCTTTTATCTCTTGAATCTCCTCGCGGATTATGTCCAGAACCTGTTCCTCCCTTGCCAGGATATCCCTGTAGCGCTTGATGTCCTTGCACAGCTGGTCGTACTCCTCCTCAAGCTTGGTGTGTTCCAGGGAGGTCAATCTCTGGAGCCGCATGTCCAATATGGCGCTCGCCTGCGCCTCCGAGAGTTCAAGCTTCTCAATAAGGGTGGCCTTTGCCGTGGCTGCATCCGCCGAGGCCTTTATAATACCAATTACCTCATCAATATTTTTGAGCCCCACCCTTAGACCCTCTACAATATGGGCCCTTTCCTCGGCCTTTCCCAAGAGGAAGCTGGTCCTTCGGCGGATTACCTCCGCACGGTAGTCCTTATAGGCGATGAGGAGGCTCTTAAGGTCCAGGGTCTGTGGTCTGCCGTTCACCAGCGCAATCATTATTATGCTGAAACTGTCCTGGAGTTGGGTGAGCTTATAAAGCTGGTTCAGGGCGACGCCTTCGTCCTCACCGCGTTTAAGCTCTATCACCAAACGACTTCCTTCTCTATCACTTTCGTTGCGGATGTCAGCCACACCCGTTATCTTTTCCTCCCTTACCAAATCAGCTATCCTCTCTATAACTCTGTCCCTATTAAGCTGGTATGGTATCTCCGTAACAACAATTCGTTTTCTCCCCCCCTTGGCCTCCTCGATATGCACCCTGGCCCTGACGGTGATGGTTCCCCGGCCAGTCTTGTAGCCTTGGACAATCCCCTTTGTGCCACAGATAACGCCCCCTGTAGGAAAGTCTGGTCCTTTGATGATGGTGAGGAGCTCATCAATGCTCACCCCTGGGTCATCAAGCACCCTCAGTATACCGTCGCATATCTCTCCTACGTTGTGAGGTGGAATGCTGGTTGCCATACCTACGGCGATGCCAGAGGACCCATTGCACAAAAGATTGGGGAACTTGGTGGGGAGCACGGTCGGCTCCTGCCTGGTACCATCGTAGTTGGGGACGAAATCCACCGTCTCCTTCTCCAGGTCCTCGAGCATGGCCATACTGGCCTCGGTGAGTCGCGCCTCCGTATACCGCATGGCAGCTGGCGGGTCACCGTCAATGGAGCCAAAATTACCCTGCCCCTCGATAAGAGGATACCTGAGATTAAAGTCCTGGGCCATCCGCACCAGTGTTGGATAAACCACCTGCTCGCCGTGGGGGTGGTAGTTACCCGTAGTGTCCCCGGCTATCTTGGCACACTTTCTGAACTTCGCCCTGGGGCGGAGACCAAGGTCGTTCATGGCCACCAGGATCCTCCTCTGCGAGGGTTTCAGTCCATCCCTCACATCGGGCAACGCCCGGCTCACTATGACGCTCATGGCGAACGTCAGATAGGAGGACTTCATCTCCTCCTCTATAAATAACTCTCTTATGTTCTCGCGCGCCTCTATCATATGTCTAGTTGCTTCACCTCAAGGGCGTACCGCTCGATGTATTCACGCCTTCTCTGTACATCCTTGCCTACCAGCACGGTAAATATCTGGTCTGCTTTGTACGCATCTTCTATTGTAACTTTGAGGAGTGTCCTGGTAGTGGGATTCATGGTTGTCTCTGCCAACTCTCCTGCGTTCATTTCTCCTAAACCCTTGTACCTTTGCACATCAAGCCCTTTCCTACCAAACTCCCTCACCTTAGACAGAATCTCGCTCAGCGAGTTGGCTGTTACCTCCGTTCCGTCGGAGAGTAACTTGAACCTGAGCCCCTCTTCTTCTCGCCTGCCAAAGTAATCCTCTACCGAGAACCCATTGGCCTCAAGGGCTGCAAGGAGTTTTGCCAGCTCCATGCTCTCGTGGAAAACCGTCACCTGCGGGGCACCTGTCTCTACCCCTTCCCGCAATACGTCCTCCCTCTCCAGTATCTCAACGTCCTTCCGCTGTCTCTGGAGCTCCCCAATGAAATCGTTGTACTCTTCATCACTGTAGAAGTACCTCTCCTCACCATCTAGGCTTACCATATACAGGGGAAGAGACAGGTTCTTTGGGCTCCTTTTCCCAAGGAACCCCTCCAACGTAATGCCCTTCTTCTCCAGGAGATGGGCCTGCTCCTCCATTTTTACCAGAAGGCCCAGGAGCTGCTTGAGTTCCTGGTTACTCACCTCTTTACGGCCCTCTTTTACCATCTTTGTACCGTCTATACCGAGCTCCAGCAGGGCGTCGCTTAACTGTCTGTCGTCATACAGGTACTCCTGCTTCTTCTTGCGGGTTATCTTATATAGTGGTGGTTGTGCGATGTAGACATTCCCCTTCTCGATAAGGTCCTTCATCTGCCTGAAGAAGAAGGTCAGGAGTAAGGTACGTATATGTGCCCCATCTACGTCAGCGTCCGTCATTATGATTATCTTTCCGTATCGCAGGTTTGTTGCATTGAAGTCATCAGAGCCAATTCCCGTGCCCAGGGCACTTATAAGGGTACAGATCTCCTCGTTTGAAAGCATCTTGTCTACCCTGGCCTTCTCTACGTTGAGGATAACTCCCTTAAGCGGTAGAATAGCCTGGAAGAACCTGTCCCTGCCCTGCTTGGCCGTACCTCCAGCAGATATCCCCTCTACCACGAAGAGCTCACTAACGTCTACTTCCTTTGTAGTGCAGTCTGCCAGTTTACTGGGCAGATTGGCGCTACTTAAGGCTCCCTTCCTCCTGGAGAGGTCTCTGGCCTTCTTTGCTGCCTCCCTGGCACGAGTCGCCTCAACCGCCTTATTTATGATAGCCCGTGCGCTGACAGGATTCTCTTCGCAGTAGGTCCCCAGCCGGTCATTTACTATGCCCTCGACAATGCCCTGTATCTCTCTGTTCCCCAACTTTGTCTTTGTCTGCCCCTCAAACTGGGGCTCGGGCACCATGAGGCCGACCACGGCTGTAAGCCCCTCCTGATAGTCCTCTCCTGTGGGTATCTTGCCCTCTTTTAGGAGCCCCTGGCTTTTTGCGTAATTATTGAACGTCCTAGTCAGTGCGCCTCGGAAGCCGCTGAGGTGTGTTCCCCCCTCAAGGGTATAGATATTGTTGACGAAAGAAAAGATGTTTTCAGTATAAGTATCGTTGTACTGGAAGGCTACCTCAACGATAACCTCCCCTTCCCTTTTCTCTATGTGCACGATGTCGTTGTGTATTACTTCCTTGCCTGAGTTCAGCTCCTCGATGAATGCCTTTATTCCTCCCTCGTACTTGAAGGATTCGCTCTGCCCTGTTCGCTCGTCAGATATGTTTATCTCCAAGCCTTTGTTGAGAAATGAGAGCTCTCTCAGCCTCTTCACAATGATATCGTACTTAAAGTCTGTGTCCTCAAATATCTCTGGGTCTGGCTTAAATATGACCTTCGTCCCCCGCCTTTTGGTAGCACCCCTTCTTTCGACTGGGGTTGTGGGCTTGCCTTGCTCATACCGCTGAAAATATGCCTGGCCATCCCTTCGGACCTCGACCTCTAGCCATTCGCTTAGTGCATTAACCACTGAAACGCCGACTCCGTGAAGTCCTCCGGAGACCTTATATGTGCCATGCCCGAACTTCCCCCCTGCGTGGAGTGTGGTCATGACGACCTCTACTGCGGGTTTTTTCATCTCTACATGCTCGTCTACGGGTATTCCCCTGCCATCATCAACCACGGACATGCTACCGTCAGCGCTAATCTTAACAGTGATGTTGTGACAGAACCCCCCGACCGCCTCATCCACGCTGTTCATTATTACCTCTTCTGCTAGCTGGTGTAGGCCCCTCGTGGCCGTGTCTCCCACGTACATTGCGGGCCTCTTTCGGACGGCCTCTATGCCCCCCAAAACCTTGATAGCTGTGGCATCGTATCTTTCTACCTGCACCATATCTATTTAATCCTTTGCGAGCTTTAGTTTAATGTCGTCCACAAACATACCCCCAAGCTTTTCTCGCATCGCTGCTGTGACGTCTGCCTTGTTCATTCCTGTCAGCTCCTGGAGTAGCGCCGATGACTCAACCTCTACATGAAGTTTTCCTCTCCTTAGTAGAATTACCTTCGTGTGGTTTGCTTTTTCCTTTCCTATTGCTTCCCGCCAGGCCTCCCAGACCCTTTGGCGCGTCCGCCTGCCCTGCGGCTTAAGCTTTGGGACTATACCCTCCAGAATCTCTGCTAGGGGCTTTAGCTTCCTTTGATGCATCACGCCTCCGACAGCCGTACTGGCATTATCACGTATAGGTAGTCTTGGCCCACCCTGAGGGTAGCTGCTGTGTTTGGGTCTTTGAACATAAGCTTAACTGGGTCCTTCCCTACGGCCTTCAGGGCATCCAGCAGGAAATCTGGATTAAAACCTACTTCCATCTCTCTTCCGTCGTAGCTGGCCTCAATCCCAATTTCCCCTTCTCCAACGTCTGGCGTCTCTGCACACACAGACACCCTGTCCTTCTGCAGCTTTACCCTGACTAGGTGCCTCTCTTCTGTTGTCAGAAAGGCTGCCCGGCGCACGGCGGTGGCAAGCTCCTCTGCATTTAGTTCTAACCTTTCTCCGTCCTCCTTCGGTATAGCCTCCCTATAGTTGGGGTATTGCCCCTCAATGAGCTGGCTGCAGAGCGTTGCGTTCTCTGTTTTTGCAACCATGTGTGTTTCTTCTAGTTGAATCTTTACCGGGCCTTTCGTCTGTGCCGCTATTCTTGGAAGCTGCTGTATCCCCTTTGAAGGCACAATGCCGCTACATGAAACCCCGCCCTTATTGCTAACCTTTTCTCTTATGTATGCCATTCTTCTCCCATCTGTAGCTACCATTTCCGCTCGGCCTCCTTTTACGCTCAAGAGGACGCCCGTCAACGTGTGCCTCAATCGCTCGCTGGCGCATGCGAAGACTGTTTTCTTGACCATTTCCCCGAGTTTCTCTGAATCCATTTCGAAGTGTTTACCCTCCGTGAAACTTGGAATAGTCGGAAACTCCTCTACAGCGCACCCCAAAAGTCTAAAATTACACCCCCTTCCAGAGAGCCGGCAGGAGTTCCCCTGTACCTCTAACTGTATTTCTCCTCCCGGCCACTCTCTGAGGAGCCCCATCATTCTACTCCCTGGAAGCACAACTCTACCTGGTTCCACCACCTTTGTCGTCTCTATTAAGTACCTCATCCCCACCTCTAAGTCCGTGCCAGAAATCTCAAGCCTGTTCTCCATCGTTTCCAGTTTCACTGCTTGAAGAATAGGCTTTGTGGTTGAGGTAGCAATTATATTACCTACTAACTGTAACCCCTCGTGGAGGCTATTGCCAGAGCAGACCACCTTCATTTTTGTATCCTTTTTTTTGAGTTGTTCTATTTATAGGTTTTATGTCTTCTTCCTCTTCTTCAGGACTGTCAGTTTGTTGACAACTAGGGAGCGACTCTCGCAACCCTTGGGGACAAAACACATTATAGCACAATAGCGGTGTTCGCAAAACGTAAATATCCCCCGAAAGGGGGGTGCGAAAGGGTAGTATGTTTGGAGAAAATTGGCAAGTGGCAAACCCGGGACCGACGGAAAGGCTACGGAAAGTGACAAGTTACCCAAAAGTTATCCACCCCCTTCCTGCAGGTTTCTTTCTATTTCGTCCACAAGCAGGGCAAAGCTCTTATCTTTCGACTTAGCGGTTCTGACCCTTTCTTCGGCGTGGATTACGGTGCTGTGGTCCCTTCCCCCAATGTAGCCGCCTATCTCCTGTAGAGAGTGTTTTGTAAGTCTGCGAGACAAATACATTGCGACCTGCCGGGCAGTAGCAAGAGATCGGGTGCGTCTCCTAGACTGAAGTTGCGAGAGCGAGAGGCTGAAGGAAGAGGCAACCGCTGCGAGTATTTTTTCTATGCTGACAGGAGCAACTTCTTCGGAGGTCAGCTCTTTGACTACCCGCCGAGCGAAATCTACGGCCGAAGAGGAACGCTCAAGCGAGGTGTAACGAGAGAACCTGATAATGGCGCCTTCTATTTCCCTAACGTTGCAGGTAATGCCCTCGGCGAATACCATGGTTACATCTGGTGGGAGTTGAATGTTTAAAAGCAGGGTTTTTTTCTCTATGATAGCGATACGGGTCTCTAGGTCAGGAGGGTCTATTTTGGCCGAGAGCCCCCATTTGAACCTTGAGACCAATCTCTCTTCAATAGCAGGTATATCTTCGGGAGAGCAAACGCTTGAAAGAACAATCTGCTTTTGAGAGTTATACAGGGCATTAAACGTATGGAAGAACTCCTCCCTAGAGCGCTGAGAACGGGAGAGAAAGTGAATATCGTCGATTACCAACACATCCACGTCCCGGTAGGTGCTACGGAAGCTTTCCCACCGCCCATTTCTCACCGTGGCGATAAAGTGGTTCATGAAACTTTCGCATGGCAGATATAAAATCCTCAGGTTCGGGTCATCATCAAGGAGAGAAAGGCAGATAGCATGGAGGAGATGCGTTTTACCAAGACCGACGCCACCATGCAGAAACAGGGGGTTGTAGGCCCGTCCGGCGGATTTTGCTATAGCTACGGCTGCGGCGTGGGCAAGCCTATTTGAAGGGCCGACGACAAAATTATCAAACGAGTAGTTCCTGTTGAGGTAGTTGTAAGACTCCATCCCCAACGAGCCCGGGACATCCCTTTCTGCGGTAAACCGTATATCTCTTATGTCCTTGGACACAGAAGACAAGACCTCTTCAAGGAGGCCCTTATAGCTCTTTGTGAGCCACTCCTTGTGGTACTCAGTGGGCACCCGAAGCTCTATATCTCTCTCCCCCTCGCGTGCGACGGGCTGGATATGTGCAAACCAGGTCTGAAACTGCTGAGGGGTTACCCGCCCCTTAAGCTCATCAAGCACTTTTGGCCACAGCTTGCATATTTCTTTGGCCATAGCAGTACGCTACGTTCTCCTTAAACAGGCATGGAGGGGAGCCAACTTACAACCAAATGAATCTGCTCGATGGCAAGGCCGTTGGCCTCGACGCCCTCGCAGGTGTATCTAAGTAGTAACACCCAGGTTCTCTCTTGCAAAACGGGACATCACTTGCTCTTGCCATTACAGAGGTCAGCAGCCGTGCAGGCACTAACAAGTGCCTGCTTTACTTGCTCTATTTTTTCCTTTTCCAGCACCTTTGTTCGACGTTCCTTGTCTGTGACGTAAAAGACGTCAATGGCCAGGTCTAGTCTGGTAGCAACCTTCGCAAAGTGTATATCCAGGCCGCAATCGGCCAGGCACAGGCTAACAGCATAAAGCAACCCCACCCTGTCCGGGCTTACCACGTCTACGATGGTGTATTCTGGGCTGGACTTGTTGTCCACGTATACCCTGGTAGGGCTTGCATTGGCGGTGGGGCGTTTGCCGGGAACGATGCGCCTCTGGCGCGAGCGGAGCATCTCAATTAGAGACTTTTTACCCTCGAAGACGTGCACGAAATCCTCGCGTACCTCTTTGCACAGTGAATCGGTAAGGCGCTGACCCTCAGCGGGCACGACACGAAAGCGGTCCAAGATTATGCCGTCTTTACGGGTGTAGGCCTGGGCGCTGATGATATTTAGCCCCTTGGCCGCAAAGACACCTGATATCTGAGAGAATCTGGCAGGCCGGTCCCCGGTGGATAGCCACACCTCTATAAAGGTGGAGGCTGGGGAAAAATTCAGCGCAATGGGTACCTTCCCCTTTTTTAGCTCCCGGATTAGCTCCAGGTGTATTACCGCCTCCTGCGGCCTTACTTCTATGATGTATCTTGGTGGAACCAACTCGCAGTGCCGGAGTGCCTCTTCCTCCATCCCCTTCGCACCAGCCTGTGCCAGGAATTCTTCTTTAAATGCCTTTGGACTTTCTGCCGTCCTTAGGGCCGTGTCCTCAGAGAGGATTATAGCCGTTTTCTGGTACAACTCCCACAAGAGAGAGTCCTGCCAGGCAAACCAGGACCCACAGGCCTGGATATCGGCGTAGGTAAGTATGTACAGGAGCTTCAGGTTGGTGAGGTTCCCAACCTTCCGGGCAAAGGCTGCCAGGGCGGACTCTTCGCCGTGGTCACGACGTTCAAAGAGATATGCCATCTCCAGATGATTTTCTACCAAAAACTCAAGGTGTCTTGCGTCGTCCTCCTTAAGGTGTAGCCTCTTGGCGATAGTGGGGGTAACGGCTGCTCCTAGGAGGGGGTGCTGAGGGCCCCGCGGTTTACCTATGTCGTGGAGCAGGAGGGCAAGTCTCAGGAGGTCCTGTTTGCCCGTCTCTTCCAAGAACCTTCTCTTTTGGGCCTTCTGCGGGTGGTCTCGTTGCCATAGTACATCTATCGCCCCTATCGCCAGCAGGGAGTGTTCATCAACCGTGTGGCTGTGAAGGGACTCATAGTGGACAAAGCCTACTAGGTCATCGAACTCTGGTATATACTTGCCTAGTAGCCCACAGTCTCGCATGTGGGACAGCACCCTAGAGACGTCCCCAGTGCCCTCCAAGATGCCCATAAACAATTTTGCCACCTCTGGGTCGTTGCGGAATCCCTCGTCTACCAGCCATAGGTGCTCGTGTATGAGTTTTAGGGCTTGCTGGCTGGGCTCCAGATGGTGCCTCTGGGCCACAAGAAGGAGCTCCATCATCTTTTTTGCCTTCCAGGGGCTATTCAGGGCGTCTTCACGGCTAAAGTAGAGTTTGTTTCCTATAGCGACCATGTCGGTGCCCATCGGCCTGCGGACGGCGGCCCTGTGGGTCATAGCGGGTCTGGCGCTTTCAAACCGGGCGAGAACGGTGTTTAGGTGAAAGCGTATCTTCCCTGCTGCTGTGAAATAGTCCCTCATGAGTCTCGTCGCTCCAAGAAGACCGTTACTTTCTTTGTATCCCAGTGCTTGTGCCACCTCTTCTTGCAGCGCACGTTCAAGTGTGTCGTATCTCCTTTCTGAGTGGAGATGGAGCTGTGTGCGGATGCGCAGGAGCAGGCCGCTGGCCTTCTGGAGGGACAGAAGCTCCTCCTCCTTCAGCAATGGCAAGAGGGTACCAAACTGGGAAGGAACCAGTTTGGACAACCGCAGCAACCAAAAAATCATTTGCACATCCCTAAGCCCACCGGGGTTTTCTTTGATATTGGGTTCGATGAGGTAAGGGGACGTGCCCCTTGAACGGTGTCTGGTGTGGACCTCTTCGATTCTGTCTGCTATAAAGGAAGACAGGTGGCTGGAGAAGAAGTTCAGGAGTACCTCCTTTTCGAAGTGTTTAAAGAGTGACTCATCACCAGTAACATATCTGCTTTCCAAAAGGGCGGAGGCAGTGATATAGTCCTTCTCCATTACTTGGTAGCAGTCCTTCGGACTCCTGCAGGCGTGGGATGCCCCTAGACCGGTGTCCCAGAGCAGATGCAGTACGGTACTCATAAGGTGTTCCACATAGGCCGATGGTGTGCCGCCTAAGTGAAACAGCATAAGGTCAACGTCTGAAAAGGGGTGTAGTTCCCCCCTACCGTAGCCACCGGTGGCTATCCAAACTGCAGGCACCTCCTCGTCACGGGCATTCTCCCGTGCATATCGGTGCGCAGTGATGACCACGGTGTCTATTAACTGCGCCAGTCTCTCAGCCACTATTCTCCCTGGGGCGCCTTCACTGTGGAGTTTATAGGTAAGCGCCTTTTCTCGCTGGACGAAGTCCTTGAGCCCTTTCAGGACTTCAGTCCTTTCGGGCCGGTCCCCTTCAAGGCTGAAAGCGGGCACCGAGAGCTTCAACACGGTTGTTTCTTTAGAAGTCACTGTGTGGAAATTGCCGTGGCTCAAACGAAACTATAGCCCCGAGTGTAGTTGCCCCATTTATGGAGCAACTACACGTTAAACGTCATAGTATAAAGAAAACTCGTAGGGGTGGGGACGGAGCCGGATAGGCTCGATCTCATGCGTCCTTTTATAAGAAATCCAGGTCTCTATAATGTCTTGGGTGAAGACATCACCCTTTAGTAGAAATTCGTGGTTTTCTTCCAATGCGTCAAGGGCCTTTGCTAACGACTCTGGTGTTGAGGGCACCTTTGCCAGTTCCTCCGGGGGCAGGTCGTATATGTCCTTGTCCAGGGGCTTGCCCGGGTCCAGCTTGTTCTGTATACCATCGATAGCGGCCATTGTCATGGCGGCGAAGGCAAGATAGGGGTTGCAGGAGGGGTCCGGCGTACGGAACTCAATCCTTGTGGCCCTGGGGTCATGGCTGTACATGGGTATCCTGATTGCAGCACTCCTGTTTCTTGAGGAGTATGCCAGGTTTATGGGCGCTTCGTGCCCAGGGGCCAACCTCTTGTAGGAGTTTGTAGTGGGGTTGGTGAAGGCTAAAAGTGCGCCAGCGTGATGGAGGGTCCCACCGATGGCGTACATGGCCAAATCGCTAAGGCCCGCGTAGCCGTCTCCTGCAAAGAGCGGTTCCCCACCCTTCCAGAGGGAAAAATGCGTATGCATGCCCGAACCGTTGTCATCCATGATGGGTTTGGGCATAAAGGTTGCCGTTTTACCGTGTTTCCTGGCAGTGTTTTTTATGATGTATTTATAGAGCTGCAGCGAGTCAGCCATCTTTACCAGGGTGCCAAACTTAAAATTAATCTCACCCTGGCCACCTGTCGCTACCTCATGATGCTGTCGCTCTACCTTCATGCCGCATTGCTCCATGAAGAGCATCATCTCCGAGCGGATGTTCTGTAGGGTATCCGTAGGGGGGACGGGGAAGTACCCCTCCTGGAGGCCAATCTTGTAGCCAAGGTTTGGGTGCTCATCTTCTCCTGTAGTCCAGTTCCCCTCTGAGGACTCTATAAAATAAAATGAGTGGTCTGGCTGATGGTTGAAGCGGATGCTGTCGAATATAAAAAACTCTGCCTCAGGACCAAAGTAGGCCGTGTCTGCGATACCTGTAGACTTCAGATATGTCTCCGCCTTCCGTGCGACGTAGCGGGGGTCCTTGGAGTAGTTTTCCCTGGTAATAGGTTCCACGATGTCGCAGGTGAGTGTTATAGTGGGGGCCTCCATAAAAGGGTCCATCGCCGCCGAACTGGCGTCCGGTACGGCCAGCAGGTCACTCATGTGGACAGGCTGCCAGGCGCGGAGACTGGAGCCGTCAAAACCAAACCCCTCTTCGAATACCTTCTCGGTGAGCTCCCTCACCGGTACAGAAAAGTGGTGCCACTTCCCAAGAAGGTCGATAAACCGAAGGTCTACTACCCGGACACCCCTCTTTTTACACAGTTCTATTACCTCTTTTGGGGTCATTTTCAGATGGCCTCAGGCCCCCTTTCACCGGTCCTTATGCGCACCGCATCCTCTAACGGGAGGATAAAGACCTTTCCGCCACCGCCTTCTTCCCCCAACCTACCCGCACGCACGATACTCTCCACTGTAGGCTCGACGAAGGACTCGTTAACGGCTATCTCCAGTTTGACCTTCCTTACCGTATCCACCGTGTATTCCTGTCCGCGAAAGGTCTCGGTACGCTTTGCCTGACCACCCAGACCTTCTACGTCACTTACGGTGAGCCTTACTACCCCAACCTCACAAAGGGCCTCTTTTACGGCCTCCAGCCTGGCGGGTTGAATAATGGCCTCAATCATCTTCATACGGTAGGGCCCGTAGATATTCAAGAGGGGCGTACATGAGATAGAGAAAACACAATGTTTGTACAATTCCCAATTATACAACGGATGGCGCAAAATTCAAGTTTCTAGTTGATAAAACGTGTAAATGTGGTAAGCTTTTCCCGCAGTGATGGTTATGTGATAATCACCATCGGGGGACCATGTGGAAGGGGTCTCTTTGAAGGGTAGCCGTAAGTTTGCGTGTAGTCAGGACTTATCCACTATGGTAGGAAAATGTAGAGTCCTCCGCCCGGCGGTCAAAAGGCAGCTTATCGATGGGCTGGGTGCCCTAGAGGGCCATTTTGTGGCGGCGAGAGATAGTTTGGCAAAGGGCAACGAGGCAGAATTTTTGAAAAATCTTTCACGGGCGAGGCTGTTGATAAGTGACCTGTCCTCGTACTCGCTGTCGGTGATTGTAGATGACTGTACTATCTTGTGTGAAGATGAAGACCTCTTGGAGAGAGTAATGCAGGGTATCTCAGCGGCACTTTAACTTTAGTGCAGCCGTGGAGGTAGACAGCGAGAATTATGACCAGTGCAGAGAGAGAAAAGCTCATGAATTCGCTCAACCGAGTAGAGGGGCATACGAAGGGAATAAAAGGCATGGTTCGCGGCGGTAGATGCATCTCGGATGTCCTGCTTCAGCTCTCTGCAGTGAGGGCCGGCGTTGTAAAGACACAGCTTCAAGTCCTCAGAGACTGTTTCCGCGATGAGGAATGCTCGAAGGAGGAGTTAAAGAAGATGTGCAGAGTGTTGGTGAGGTCTTCTTCTAGAAGAGGGAAATAGAGTTTTTTTGGAAAAAATCTTTACCCCCTCCAGGGGGAGGGAAGGGAGTATACAGTGAGAGGCCTTTTCCTACAAAAACTTAAGGGCCTAGAGGAAAATATACGACACTGCAAGAAAATGGTCGAGGATGCAGAGGAATACGAGGACGTCACCCAGATAGCAGCGAGCCTTCAGAAGATGAAGGACGAACTAGAGAGGCTGGACCGGTACGCTGCCGAGCAAGGCCCGAGCGCGACTGTGATTAAGGACACTAATAGTGATATCAAGACTTGATGTAGATGATTGACCATGGGCGCTACGCTGCCGAAGGCAAGGATTTTTAACCCAGACACACGCCCTTCATGCACAAGGTAAATTTTACGATGCAAATGTAGAAAATTTTGTTGACAGTGGATAGAGGGGGGCAGGAGGGGATGTATGCAACATTCCTGTAATGCATATATTTGCCCACCCCGCATGGAGGTTTGGCCATGACCCCATTCCACTCAATCAGGGGCAGATTACTCATATTTGGACTCTGCATCTCGCTCATACCTTTTACCATAATCACAAGTGCATGACTACTGATCCCTTACCCATGATTCTAAAGCTACAAAATATTTGTATGCAGTCCCGATGTTGAAAGGTTGATAGAAAGAATATGAAGCCCACTAAACGAACCATTGCTCGTAGATTATGGATTTCTATCGGGGTGGCAATTGGCGTTGGATTATCGTTGTCTATTGTGACGTTCTTCTTCTTGCGACAATGGGCACATCGTGAAACACAACTTAACTTTAATATGGCTGTATCGGACAGGGTTTATTCATTACAAAGGGAGATAGAAAACAATATTGAAGTACTTCGGTCTATCCATTCGTTCTTCAATAGCAATGGACACGTGACCAGAGAGGAATTTCACACATTTTGCAAACCCACTCTATCACGCCATCCTGATATTCAGGCACTTGAATGGATACCTCGTGTTCCTCACTCACAACGCGAGGATTACGAAAAGAATGCACAGGTTGATGGGTATTCAGATTTCCAAATCACCAAACGAGAGGCACAAGGTAAGATGGTTAGGGCCGATGAAAGTAAGGAATATTTTCCAGTCTATTATATGGAGCCATATAAAGGTAATGAGTTAGCCCTCGGTTTCGATCTGGCAACTAATCCAGCGCGATTAGAGGCCTTGAGCAAGTCTCGTGATACTGGAGAAATGGTAGCTACTTCACGTATTACGCTAGTACAAGAGAAAGGTAATCAATCTGGCTTCCTGGTGTTTCTACCTGTCTATCGTAATGAGGCTATAATTAATACCGTTGAAGAACGGCGTGAGAATCTGATTGGATTTGTGTTGGGGGTATTTAGAGTTGGAGACATTGTGGAGACGTCATTAACATATTTGGAAAAAAAGGGTATAGATATTTGTCTTTTTGACCAGTCGAGTTCTCAAGATGAAGAATCCCTTTACACCCACTTATCTGGACGAAGAGGTGATAGGGACCAATCAATTATGCAACAGGAGGCCAAGTATGATGATGCACTGCACGTTTCTCGTACAATCGATGTGGCAGATAGAAAGTGGTTGATGGTGTGTACATCTACCCCGGAATTGTTCGAACAAGGAAGGACTTTCTATCCATGGGGGCTTTTATTTGGCGGTTTATTGTTTACGGGTTTAGTTGTAGTGTACACGAAGACCAGGACTAGTCAAACTATGCAGGTTGAACAACTCGTATCGAAGCTTTCAGCCGAAATCACCGAGCGCAAGCGGGGGGAGCAAATCAAGGCGTCTCTCAATGAGAAAGAAGTACTTCTGAGGGAAATTCACCATCGAGTCAAGAATAATTTGCAGGTCATTTCAAGCCTACTCGATATGAGTAGCATGCGTGCTGATAATCAGGAGGGAATTGATCTGTTTACAGATGCCCGCAACAGAATCAACACAATGGCCCTTATCCATTCAGAACTCTATCAAAGTGGGCAATTTAACCGGATAAATATGGAGGACTATATCCAGAAACTGGCTAAAGACCTGGTACAAATTTATGCAACAAAGAAGTTGATTGCCCTTGATGTTAAACCATCTGACGTCTATCTTTCTGTAACTCAGGCCATTCCTTGTGCCCTTGTCTTGAACGAATTGATTTCCAATGCCCTCAAACATGCCTACAGGGAGGAACAAAAGGGGACGCTTGAAATTTCCATACAGAGGTTGGACGAGCGCACGATTTTTGTAAGAGTCAGAGACGACGGTGTCGGTCTCCCAAGAGAAATCGACATCTATAGAGTTAATAGCTTGGGGCTAAAGCTGGTCAGAAATCTTGTACAGGGACAACTTAAGGGGCAAATACAGGTCAACAGGAATAAGGGCACAGAGTTTATTGTAAAATTCGCAACTTCAGAGGGGGACAAAACATGATTAAAATAATGATAGTGGACGATGAGGCCGTCATAACCGTGCAATTGGAGGAACGTCTGGAATCCATGGGATACGAGGTGGTAGGGACGGCCTCTTCGGGGGAAGAATCCATAAGCATGGCCAGAAGACTCAGACCTCATTTAATCCTGATGGACATTGTCATGCCGGGAAAGTTAGACGGTGTCAGTGCCGCCGAAATAATAAAAGCCGAACTTGACATTCCAGTTATATTCCTGACCGCCCATGTAGATGGTAGATTCGTAGAGAGGGCAAGGGAAGTGGGATCTTTTGGATATATTGTAAAACCGTTTAGTGAAGAGGGAATAAGAGCCGCCATTGAAATCGCCTTTTATAAAAATCTGTCAGAGCAGTCTGCGCGTGAGGCATATCACTCCGTGATAAATAAGCTTGTTGGTATCGTCTGCCGGGGCAACGGCGCCACTAGAGGCACGCAGCCAGGAGAGGAGTACTCTGAGTTGTGGAAATTAAGGGACTTGGGGAATGGTGTCAGGAATTACCCACCATTTCAATAATATCCTTGCAATAACCCATCAACCGAAAATATTTTCTATATTCCTATATCTGAGACCTCTGAAAAATGCAAGACAAAGCAATCCCGTAAGTCGTGCGCACTAGAAAACATGAGATTGCTTCGCTTCGCTCGCAATGACGGTTCGTAGCATTGCTAGGCGTTCTTTTGGTAGTTTTTCAGAGCTCTCATCTGCCAGTTTGTGGTCAAGGTCCACCGAAGGCAGATCTGCCTTCGGCACGACGTGGCCTTTACCTATTCCTTCATTTGTCATTGCGAGGGGCGTAGCTCCGAGGCAATGACAAATGTGGTCGCAGGGTGCGTCGAGACGCACCCTGCTTATACCATCCATTAAGAGGTGGTGCTTCCCTACCCCAGTTTTGGCCCTGTGCCGGCAAAGAGCCTCTTGATATTCTCCTTATGCCTGAAGATTATCAAGAGAGCTCCTGCGACCGATACACCCACGAGATATCTACCCTCACCAAAGAGACTTGGGTGGAGGTAATTATAGGGCACCGGCCGAGACCCCGACGATGGGTGCCTTCGGGGCGGCGGCCATTCCATACCCAAGTAGGGGTATTTAACATATATATACTGTTTTCACTAACAAAGAAAAGTTTATAATACAAACACGAAAATTTCATTGACAAATTACTAGCACGGCAATAAAATGACCTCGCTTTTCGTCGAGGGAACAATAAGCAATGGAGGGGTATCACGCCTCTTGTACCGCACTGAACATTAATAATTCTTATAGTGGAGTACTTAAAAGAGAAACTACTTATCTTAGTCAACTCCCCACCAAATAAGAAGTTCACAAACTGTAGCCGCATGTAGAGCTTGCACCTATAAGTTTGTGTGCCGCCAATATTTATCCATTATGGGGGCAGACAGGAGATGCGTAAAGGCACTGCGGAAAAATGTAGAGTCCTCCGCCCGGCGGTCAAGAAGCGGCTTATCGATGGGTTGGCTGCCCTGGAAGGCCGTTTTGTGGCGGCGAGAGACAGCTTGGCAAAGGGCAATGAGGCAGAATTTTTGAAAAACCTTTCACGGGCGAGGTTCGAGATAAACGAGCTATCCTTGTACTCAATGGCGGCGATTGCAGAGGACTGTAAAGTTTGGCGTGGGGAGAAAGACCTTAGAGAGAGAATAATCCAGGGTATCTCAGCGGCACTTTAGTGCAGTCGTGGAGGCAGATATGGCGGTAATCATGGACAGCGCAGAGAAAAGGGGACACATGAGTTCGCTCAGCCGGGTAGAGGGGCATACAAAGGGAATAAAAGGCATGGTTCACGGCGGTAGATGCATCTCGGACATCCTCCTCCAGCTCTCTGCGGTAAGGGCCGGCATTGTAAAGACACAGCTGCAAGTCCTAAAAGGCTGTTTAGGCGACAGGAGGTACTCGGTGGAGGAGTTAAAGAAGATGTCCAGAGTGTTAGTGCAGCCTCCTTCTAGAAGAGTGAAATAGAACTTTTTTGGGTGGGGAATTGGATATGCTAGAACTTGGTGTCCCAGCACCGGCCAATAGAATCCAGGCGCAAACGGGTAGGGAAGGGGGGAGAAAGAGATGAGGAAGAAAGAGGCTGAAGAAAGGCAATTATTATTGATATTAGATATTTCAAGAGACATTGCCAGGAGGGACCCCTACACCTTTGACCATCAGCGGCAGGTGGCCGATCTCGCCCGTGCCATAGCAATGGAGATGGGCCTTTCGGAGGAGCGGGTTGAAGGAATCCGCATGGCCGGGCTCACCCACGATATAGGCAAGGTGTCTGTATCCGCTGAGATTCTCTGTAGGCCCGGTCCGGTGACCGAGGCCGAATACAATATGATTAAAGCTCACCCCCAGGTCGGTTACGACATATTGAAGACGATAGAATTTCCATGGCCGATTGCCCAAATCGTGTTTCAACATCACGAAAGGATAGATGGTTCCGGGTATACTGCAGGTCTATCGGATGGAGACATTATCCTGGAGGCAAGAATCCTGGGTGTAGCCGATGTTGTTGGGGCCATGTCCGCTCGCCGACCTTATCGGCCCGCCTTCGGTATAGACGAGGTACTGGAGGAAGTCTCGAAAAATAGGGGCGTCCTGTACGATTCCAACGCGGTGGATGTCTGCGTGAGACTTTTTACCGAGAAGGGGTTTGAGTGGAAGTAGTTACAAGGCACCGGGATAATTCTTAGAGTGGAGCGCTTAAAGGGAAAACTACCAGTCTTAGTCAGTTGCCTGCCGAATAAAGAGTTCACAAATTGTAGCCAGCATGTAAAGTTTGCACCAAAACAGCGTATTAGGATAAGAGAGGTGCGACCGGTATGCAACGCCTTAAAGCCTCTGCACTCCTTTCCGTGAGCATGTTCACACCCCAACGAGTCTCTTTTCGTGCAAAAGTGGGTGAGACAAATTGCAATATATGAAATACCCCCACCGGGCGGTGCAGAGTAGATGTCGCGCGAAATAGAGGACGGGCAATGAACGCATTCCAGTCAATCAGGGGCAGATTACTCATATTTGGACTCTGCATCTCGCTCATCCCCATTGCCTTAATTACAGCTCTATACTACCTCAATGCCAGGAATATGCTAAAGAAACAGACACTGGGCTGGCTGACGGCCATTGCAGAGTCAAGAAAGGTTCACGTCCTGTCTTTTGTGGAGGAAACAAAGGGTCAAACCGTAGCCTTCAGTTCCGATGGGTTTATAAGAGACAACCTTGAGAAAATCAATCATGCCGAATTTCTTGACAAAGACGAAGCTGTCGTTGCCTTGAACAGATACCTCTCGGTGAACAGGAAGCCGCTAGACCGTCGTGTTGCTGCAATAGCCATTATAGACCTTGATGGAAGAGTTGTCGCATCCACTAGTGAAACGTGGATTGGGAAGGACATGTCCGACCAGGAGGTGTTTACGCAGGCCATAGGTAAAATCCACAGTGAAGCCTACATTGGTCGACCCCACCACTCCCCTTATCTGGATGCAAGTTGCATATTTATATCTGCGCCTATCACCTCAAAGGGTGGAGGTGAGAAGATAGGTGTTATTATCAATGCCTATGACCTTGCCGCCCTGAGTGAGATTACAGCCAACCGTGCCGGGATGGGCGATACCGGAGAGGTGTTGTTAGGGCAGAGAGACGGAGAGAATATCGTGTTCTTGACCTCTCTGCGGTATGCACTAGATTTGCCCCTCAGCCTGTCTGTCCCACTGGATTCCGTTGAGGCCGACGAACCCATGAGATTGGCGTTAGAAGGGGGTAGCGGGGCGCTCATAGCCCCTGATTACAGGCCTGTTGAGGTCGTGGCTGCTTATCAATATATCCCTTCCGTGGATTGGGGGCTGGTGGCAAAGATGGACAAGGCAGAGGTCTTTGCCCCCTTAAGGGTGTTAGGTGTGGTTGCTGTGGCTTTAGGGCTTACCTTTGCTGCTGCGGTCACCGGTATAGGGATTCTCTTTGCTATTTCAGCGTCAAGACCCATCAGAAAATTAACGGAGGTAACGAAGAAATTCGGAGAGGGGGAACTGGACTACAGGCTGAAGGTAGCCCGAAAAGACGAGATAGGCGAGCTGGCCAACAGCTTTAACGCCATGGCAGGGGAGCTTTCACATGAAATCGCCGAGCATGAGCGGATAGAGGAAGAATTGAGGAAACAACGCGACCACCTTGAAAACCTTGCCAACGAGCTCACTGCCGTTAACAAGGAGCTGGAGTCATTCTGCCACGCCGTCTCGCACGACCTGCGCGCTCCGCTTAGGAGCATACAGGGCTTCAGCCGGGCGCTGGAGGAAGGCTACTCTGACAAGCTGGACCCGCAGGGCAGGGACGACCTCCGGCGCGTGCGTGCGACCAGCCAGCACATGGGGCAACTCATAGATGATTTACTGAATCTGTCTCGCATAACGCGCAGCGAGATGCACCGTGAGAAGGTAAATCTGAGTGTAATGGTGAAGACGCTAGCGAAGGAGTTTCAGGAGATGCAGCCGGAGCGCCAGGTGAAGTTCGTCATCATGGAGGAACTGGTCGCCAATGGGGATAAGCGGCTGCTGCGGGTGGCGCTGAACAACATGTTGGATAATGCGTGGAAGTTTACAAGTAAGCATCCGAGCGCAAGGATAGAATTCGGCGTTATAGAGCATAAGGGCAAGCCGGCGTATTTCATACGCGACGACGGTGCCGGCTTCGACATGGCCTACGTTGGCAAACTATTCGGCCCATTTCAGCGTCTCCACTCGAAAGCTGAGTTCGAGGGCACCGGCATTGGGCTGGCCACCGTACAGCGCATCATCCACCGCCACGGCGGCCGTGTCTGGGCAGAAGGTGCAGTGGAGAAAGGCGCTACATTTTACTTCACACTTTAACCGGACCTAACTGAGAAATATGGACAATATGAAGAACAAGAATAAAGCGAAGAACAAGAATCCAACGAAAAACAGAAACAAAGCGGAAGACAAAACCATCCTACTGGTGGAAGACAACCCCGATGACGTGGAGCTGACCCTGCGCGCATTGAGGAAAAATAAGATTAAGAATGAGGTAGTGGTGGTGTGCGACGGGGTAGAGGCGCTGGACTATCTCTTCGCCTCCGGTGCATACGCTGGCCGTAACACAGACGTTATGCCGGTGGTCGTCCTGCTGGACTTGAAGATGCCCAGATTGGATGGACTTGAGGTGTTGCTAGCCATGCGCACCGACGAACGAACAAAACTCCTCCCCGTGGTCATTCTCACATCCTCAGACGAGGAGAAAGACAAGATTGAAAGCTACGACCGGGGCGCCAACAGCTACGTCCGCAAACCGGTAGACTTCGAACAATTCTCCGAAGCAGTGCGGCAACTGGGGCTGTACTGGCTCCTCTTGAACGAGCCACCACCGACGGGAAAGGACATTTAGATGGGAAAATCGCTTCGGGTGTTGATTGTTGAGGACTCAGAGGGCGACGCTCAGTTGGTATTGCGTGAACTGCGGCACGGCGGCTACGACCCGACGTTTGAACGGGTTGACACGCCCGAAACCATGGCCGCCGCACTCGATAAGCAGACGTGGGATATCGTCCTTACTGACCACGCCATGCCGCAGTTCAGTTCATTTGCAGCATTGGAGCTATTGCAGAAAAGGGGACTCGACCTGCCTTTTATCATAGTGTCAGGCGCTATTGGAGAGGATAAAGCGGTGGCTGCGATGAAGGCCGGTGCGCACGACTACATCATGAAGGACAACCTGACACGACTTGTCCCCGCTGTTGGGCGTGAGTTGTGCGAGGCAGAGGTGCGGCAAGAGCACAGACAGATGGAGGAGGAAACTAGGCGATTCAGGGAGACGTTACGAATAGCCTTACGTAGAACCATCGTGGCACTGGCATCAGCAGTTGAGAAGAACAATTCCTCCACCTCTGACCGTGGGTGGCGTTTGGCCGACCTCGCCCGTGCCATAGCAACAGAGATGGGCCTTTCACCCGAACAGATTGAAGGAATCCGCATTGCCGGGCTTTTTCATGACATCGGTAACGCATCTGTACCCGCAGAGATTCTCAACAAGCCTTACAAGATACAAAAGGCCGAACTCGATATAATTAAAACACACCCCCAGATTGGTCACGAGCTCCTTAAGCACATAGGACTTCCATGGCCGATTGCCCAAATCGTGCTTCAACATCATGAGAGGATGGACGGTTCTGGATATCC
>JBHIBD010000035.1:0-21405 GCA_046758865.1 Candidatus Brocadiales bacterium
AATCAGGTATTGCCATTTTTTTATTATTAACAAGACCGACGCAAAAGTCGTTCCAATGTCTTGTGTAATTTCAAGTTATAGCGGTCGAGCTTGCTCGACTTACCTTAGCAAAGCAAGCTTTGCCGCTACAATGCCTCAGAATGCGATTTGGGTATTTTATAGAAGTCTCGATACGTATTAGATTTGAATTTCTTCCTAAATTCGTGTATTTTGGGATTGTAGCCCAAATAAAGGGGTGCTTCAAGGAGAAAGTCCTAAAGGGTGCTTTCCAGCGGCAGTTTTTCCCATTTTACGACTCTCTATAGCGGGGAAGCTTTCGTGTCAAAAAAACGGATAGTTATTGGTTCAAGGGGAAGTAAACTGGCCATGACCCAGAGCCAGTGGGTAAAGACAAGGCTTGAGGGGCTTCACTCAAACCTTGAAATAACCATCCAAAGAATCATCACCAAGGGTGACAAGATAACCGACGTTGCCCTATCCCGCATAGGTGGGAAGGGCCTCTTCACCAAGGAATTAGAGGTGGCCCTGCAAGACGGACGGATAGATATGGCCATCCACAGCCTTAAAGACCTCCCAACCGAGCTTCCCGATGGGCTGGCGCTCGGTGCAGTGCCTGAGAGGGAAGACCCGCACGACCTGCTGATAAGCAAAAATGATAGCAGCACGCTGGGCCACCTCCCCAAGGGAAGCAAACTGGGCACCAGTAGCCTCCGACGAAGGGCGCAGATACTATCCCTGAGGCCAGACCTAGAGGTGGTAGACCTTAGGGGAAATCTGGACACACGGCTCAGGAAGCTCGAGACGACCGACCTGGACGCCATAATAGTGGCCAAGGCTGGCGTCATGCGGCTCGGTGCGTTTAGGAAAAATTTCTCCATTATACCCTTTGAGGAGGTAACGCCCGCCGTAGGGCAGGGTGCACTGGGAATAGAAAGCCGAAAAGACGATGAAGAGATACAAGCCGTACTGGCCTCGATAGACCATCCCCCAACAAGGTATGTGGTAGAGGCGGAAAGGACACTGATGTTTGTGCTTGAAGGTGGCTGCCAGGTCCCCATCGGGGCTATCGGGCAGTGCACCGCGAATGGGACCCTGGAACTAGAGGCTGTAGTGTGCTCCTTGAACGGTTCAAAAGTTATAAGAAACAGACACTCAGGCCCCCCTGAAAGGGCAAGGGACATAGGCCAGACACTTGCACACCGGCTACTAGACATGGGCGCCCGTGAGATTCTTAGGGAGATTCGTGAGGGGCTGGGTGGAGAGATAGGTCATAACGGGAATTAGACCGCAAGGACGCCCGTCAAATTCTTGGAGACCCTTCGTTCACCAAAATTATATAACATAAAGTGAATAGCCACAGAAATATCCCTGTTGTATCCATTATTGGAGATAAAAAAAGCGGAAAGACCACCCTCATCGAGGAACTGGTGTCCACATTTAAAAAAGAGGGCCACAGGGTGGGAGTGCTGAAGTACGCCCTGCGGGAGTTCCAGATAGACCATGAGGGAAAGGATACCTATCGTTTCTACCACTCAGGGGCAGACGCCGTCGGCATCACCTCCCACAATAAGATGGCATTTATCAAGAGGATAAAGTCGCCACCACCAGTGGATAAATTCCTGGAGAGCCTCTTCTCAGATGCAGACCTAGTGCTTCTGGAGGGTTATAAGGGATATGAGTACCCAAGAATCTGCCTGATAATGCCTGGCAAAGGACTTGTGGAGGCCAAACCACCATCGAGTAATAAAGACTGCCCTGTCCTCAGAATAAACGTTTCAGGTGAGGAGAACCCCATTTCCCCTAAGGTCCTACAAGAGGCCTTGAGTTTCGTAAGACAAATAATAGAAAGGCCTTGTTGGTAGGGTATTTTGTTTAGGCAAAAATTTGTTGCGTAGGGCACTCTGTTTCTGTATATTGCTGTACCCTAAAAAGTAATGTATATGGCAGGCCTACCTCACCACCAGAGATTGATTTGCCTTTTGTGGGTCGAACTGTGGCATCGCACGACCTCAAGGCCTGCTTCAGGTGAGATGAAATAAGCCCCTACAGTGGTTATTTGCGGCACCAGAACGCGGTGTCTTGTAGAGCTCTCATAAACTTCTGAAGAAAGAGGTAGATTATGGGTGAAATGCGGATGCCTCCCTGCCAGCAGGCTTGTCCCAGCCGTACTAACGTTTCCAAATATATTCGGCTTATTCTGGAGGGCGATCTCTATGGAGCATGGAAGGTCAACCGGGCAACTAATGTCTTCCCTAGCATCTGCGGTCGGGTCTGCGTTCACTACTGCGAAGGTGCCTGCAAGAGGCAAAACATCAAGCCCAGGGATGGGGAATCTCTCTCCACGGGGCCAGTGGCTATCAGGGGACTAAAGAGGTTTATAACCGACCATCTCCCCCCTGATTACGCAAAGAGGTTCCTGGATGAAACCCTGCCCATAAAGAAGAACAACAAGGCCGTAGCCGTGATAGGTTCTGGTCCCGCCGGGCTTACCATCGCAAATGACCTTACACTATCTGGCTGTGAGGTGGTAGTATTCGAGGCCCTGCCTGAGCCAGGTGGGATGCTAAGGGTCGGCATTCCACCCTACCGTCTGCCCACGGAAGTACTAATGGATGAGATAGACCTGCTAAGGAAACTAGGAATAAAAATAAGGCTCAACTCCGTCCTGGGCAGGGACGTAATCTTAGAGGACCTGAGAAAGGGCTTTGATGCCGTGTTCGTAGCTATTGGTGCCCACAGACCCAAGCTCATGAAGGTCAAGGGTGAACACCTGGAAGGGGTCTTCCCGGGAATCACCTTTCTCAGGAGGCTCAGCCTGGGCGAGGCTGTGGAGGTTAAGGGCAAGACAATTGCCGTAATTGGGGGCGGTTTTACTGCAGCCGATGCAGCCAGGAGTGCCCTTAGGCTGGGGGCCAAGACCTTTATCCTCTACCGAAGGGGCAAGGAAGAGATGCCTATTGACGACCTGGAGCAGGTGGCCCTCCTTAAGGAGGATATACCCACCTATTATTTGACGTCTCCTGTAGAGATAATAAGCCATGACAGTAGAAAGGTAGCCAGGCTGAAATGTGTGAAAATGGAGCTGAGAGAGCCAGAGGAGACAAAGTCTCGGAAAGACCGCAGACGGGTACCAGTACCCATCTCAGGCAGTGAGTTTGAGATAAGGGCTGATATAGTAATACCGGCCGTCGCCCAGGAACCCGACCTTTCTATCTTTCCTGAGAACTTCAAAATCAACCCCAAAGACTACACGACTGGCATGGAGGGGGTGTTTGCGGGAGGTGACTTCCTCACTGGCACCACCACCGACGTCATAAAGGTCATCGGCCAAGCCCACGATGTTTCACGTGAGATACTCAAGTTTCTTGGTCAGGAGCACAGGTTACCTGGCGTACCCCTAAAACTGAAGAGGATAGACCACGCCCCCTGGTATCATGAGGACCCAGAAAAGCTCCACAGAGAGAAGGTCTACGGTGGCTGGCTGGGTATCCATAAGAGGGGTTTTCAAGAGGTAGAGGAGGGTATGAATTGGGAGCTTGCCGCTTACGAGGCCTCCAGGTGCCTGCAATGTGACTTCTTTGCAGAGATAGACAAGGGTGAGGCCTGCCATCGCTGTGGAAGGTGCGTGGAGAGCTGCTATCAGGGGGCACTGGAGCTGGTGTATAAAGAACTTCCCCCTGGCCACCCTGGGGCCTGGTTCAACAACGGCCACTGGCAAACCGACGAGACCTCAGAGGTCGTCAATAATCCAGAACTCTGCGTCCAGTGCGGCGTCTGTCTGCGGGCATGCCCTAACCAGTGCATATCCTTTGTCAGCTATGGGTGATGTGATTGAGAAATATTTAAGCACAAATCTTGGGCAAATTTGGCACTAAAGAAGGCACAAGCGTAAATATCTTATCAGGCCTTTTTCCCCTTTTCACATGGGGTCGGCAGGAGGTGGGAATTTATTTCCTTTCACCATTCTACTCATCTCCTTAAAATTGTTGGCCCTAATGAAGCTGGCCTTCCAAAGCCTTAAAGCGTCTTATGGCCTCCCGTTTACTCTCAAACTTGCCGTCTCTATGGATGCCAAAGGTACGGAAAAAGTTCTGCCCTATCCCTTGAGTTCCACAAAAAATTCTACATCACCCACATGCTCACTGGGAGAGATTCTTTAGGTTGGAGGAGATAAAAATGCAATCGAAGTTAAATAAAAGAAAGGCGAAGCTCGAAGAGACGAAGGCACGTATCGAATCCAAGCTGGCGGCCGCAAAGGAAAAAGACGATAACATATTAGCAAAGGCTAGAGAGAAATTAGAGCTTCTGAAGGCCAGGGACCCTGGGAGGGCTGCTTCATTCGAGCAGCAAGCCAAGGAATTAGAGGCCAAACTGGCTGCTAAGGCATCCGTAAGGGAGGCTAAGGCAAAAGACAAGATCGAAAGAGAAGAACGCAAGCTGGCAGAGCTAGAAGAGAAGACAAAGGCAACGTGTTCGGAAGAGGGTGTTTGCAAAGTCGATTAGAAATAATTTCTTGACTGCCCACAAAGTTGCTGTAGAAGTAAAGACACCCGGAAAAAAGCCGCATTTACCATGTGCTTTACGGCAAAACCCTTCATAACATAATCAAGGTAATGGGCAAGTGGCAGGATTGTTCTTGAAAGTGGAGATTAAGGCCTCCCTAAAAACACCATGCGTCCCCTCAGGATCGACGGCTCATTCGGGGAGGGTGGGGGACAGATATTACGTACCTCTCTGACCCTCTCTGCCATAACCGGCACACCCTTTGAGATATTTAACATCCGCGCAGGGAGAAAAGCCCCTGGTCTGAGGCCCCAGCACCTTCAGGCCGTAAGGGCCATCCAACAGGTCTCTGGCGCCAGTGTAAAGGGGGTCGAGGTTGGCTCGGAGTCCGTCACCTTCACACCAGGTAGCATAAACCCCGGGGAATATCGGTTTGAAATAGGCACCGCAGGCTCCGTGTCGCTAGTGCTCCAGACCATATTCCTCCCGCTTGCGCTTTTAAGTACGACCAAAAAACACTCAAAGATACACATCCTGGGCGGCACCCACGTGCCGTGGAGCCCCTGCTTCCACTACCTGAAGCTCCAGTGGCTTAGATATATTGAGAGATTAGGACTCGATGCACACATTGAGATGCCAAGGGCGGGGTTCTATCCTCGAGGCGGGGGTGAGATAGTCATAGAGATTTCACCAGCAGGGGATATAAAACCGCTAACATTAGAAGAAAGGGGCCCACTTAGAGGGATAAGCGGAATCTCTGCAGTAGGCAACCTCCCCGAACACATCCTCCGACGGCAGAGGGAGCAGGCAGAAAGGAGGCTCGCCAAGGGAGGTGTCACCTGCCCGCTAGATATAAAAGAAGAGAAGATGCCCGCCACCGGCCAGGGCACCATGTTGTTACTGTTAGGCGAGTTTGAGCACTCACAGTGCTGCTACTACGGTCTGGGTGCCATAGGTAAGCGCGCCGAGGCGGTGGCAGACGAGGCAGTGGACGGACTGTTCAGCTTTCTGAAGACAGAAGGGGTGATAGACGAGCATCTGGCCGACCAATTGGTACTCCCACTTGCCCTATCCAAAGAATCCTCCCGTTTTGTCACGCCCAAGGTCACCCAGCACCTCATGACAAATATAGAGGTAATAAAAAAATTCCTGCCCGTGAGGATAGAGGTGGAGGATATGGGAGATAAGGGTGGTGTGGTGAGTATTTCCAGATAACAAAAAGTGGCGCAAACATTTGTCTGACTCAAGTGTTTTCACACATTTACATTGTCAAGAAGAATCTCTATAAATTTATATATACAACATATTGACAAAACTGCCCTATATATTAAACTTAAGTCAACTTATAGTAGCACCTTGTTGAAACTGTGACAAGAAATTTTTGAAATGTGTGTTAAACTCTAGTAAACTTATCTAAGATGCTTTGTTATTTTAGAAGCTCTATTTAGCGTCAACAAATAAAGGTAAAACAAATGTTAGACAAAAATACACAAATTGTTAAATTTATTGTTGAACGGCTTTCAAGAAAAGTTGGCCGAGTTTACCTCTTAAAATTGGTTTACTTAGGAGATTATTTTAGTCACAGGCTTCTGGGAAAACCTGTATCTAGTTTCCGTTACATTCTGTACGAACACGGCCCCTTTGACAAGAAATTTTATGATTGTATCTCTAAGCTTAAAGAAGCAGACTTGATTCGTGAAGAACAAGTGTGTTTTCCCGCATACCAAGGATATCATTTCCATGATGTTCCTAAGGCAATGAAATTCGATTTATCCAACTCGGAAAGGTATATTCTAGAATTTGTAATCAGAACGTTTGGCAAGGTGAGCTTGGACGATTTACTTGAAGAAATCGTATACAAAACAGAGCCTATGGTTGAAGCTATTGGAAAAAAAGCCTATGGTTCGGAACTGGACATGGATCAAGTAAATTATCGTGACAAAGAAATGTACCAAGGATTAAATCCCGAAGATATAATTGAGGGAGAAAAGGCAATCGCAGAAGGTAGAATATGCTCTTTAGACGAGTTCTTTAGTGCCATATAAAGTAGAGATAGCTACAACAGAAGCAAATCACCGTTTTCTCGCCAGGCTTCCAGCAAATATTTTCCCCAAGCTTAAAAAACAACTTGAATTACTGGGTAAGCACCCTTACTTAGGTAGAAGCGTGGATGCTCCCGTTTCCTGTTATCTCTACAGTTTTAATATAACCCATGAGGACTTAACCTATAAGTTTGTTGTTTCTTACAAAATAGACGAAGGAAGTGAGACAATATTTATAACGAGTTTTGGCCGGGAAACTAGGTTGGACTAAGGACTCGCTTCTACAAGGGCCAATCCATAAATAACGTCACGGGACCTCGGAGGTCTCCTCGCCCTTCAACTGCTCTAACCGCGGCTTACCCAGGCGCGCACGCATCCGTGGCATCACATGGCCGAGGATAAATATAACCGGTTTCTTTTGATACTGGGGCTGCTCCATATAAATCCTTGTAACAAGGCCGCTCATATCCGCAACAGTCAGATTCATCAGCCCGTCCAGCATCTCCTTGGCATCCTTATCCACAGTGTTCAAGAGCATAAGGGTGTCTATCACACCGCGCACGTAGGATTCTCTTATGGCCTTTTCCTCTCGGGTGATCTGTTCTTTAAGTTCCTCCGCTTCCTCGGCACCCTGGGGCATCTTAAACTGGCTGGCATAGAACCAATCATAAGAGGTCATCCACATGGCCGCAAAACACGGACGAGGCGCAGTAATTATAATGACCATTAAACCCAATATTGTCAGCGTCTTCATAATCCCTCCCACAAATTTCTACCACAAAACACGTTAGGAGACCTCTGAAGAAGTTGTAGGGTGCGTCTCGACGCACCACCATTAAAAATGAGGATACCGCAGGGCTTAAGCCCTGCGGCACCCACTAGTTTTGTAGCGTCGGGGCTCCGTACCCGACGTTCTCTTTCACGTCCGATGCGGAGATCGGACGCTACATTCTTCGGTCATTTCGCTCCCTCAGAATGACAATTGTGCAAGGTTTTTCAGAAGTCTTGTTAGCTCAGCACACCAGAGATAACGAAGAAATTTCTATAAAACCGCTCCGCCTGTTCATTATAAGTACTTGAATTTTCCTCGCTCTGCCTTGCTATCTCCCTAGGGTCAACAATCCCCTTTAATGAATCTAACTCCTTTTCATATGCATCCATCCACTGGTTTATCATTGGTGGTGTTACCTCAAGGTGGAACTGGAGGCCATACGCAGCTGTGCCCACCCTGAACGCCTGGTTGGGGCATACGCCAGATTCTGCCAGCCTTTTCCCCCCTTCTGGTATCTCAAAGGTGTCGCCATGCCACTGGAAAACAAGAATCTTTGCCGGAAGCCCTTCAAACAAAGGGTCTACCCTGCCATCCTCCGTCAGCGATACGTCAAACCAGCCTATCTCCTTCACAGGGGCCTTGGTTACCCTGGCACCAGCGGCCTTGGCGATAAGCTGCGCACCGAGGCATATCCCCAAGACCGGGACCTCCTCCCGGATGGCACGCCTGAGAAAGGCATCCTCCCACCTGAGAAATGGATAAACCTCATCATTATCATCGTCGTAAACGCCCATGGGCCCACCCAGGGTTACAACGGCGGAGTAGTCACCAGGCTCTTCTATGTACGAATCCTCGAGGAAGGCGTTTACCACTTGGTAAGGGATTTTACTCTTTTCCATGAAATCACCCAGTGTGCCCGGTCCCTCTATATCTATATGCTTGATAATGAGTATGGGCTTTGTCATCTTTTGCATAGCCTGTTTGACTTACAACCTTTCCAGAATTATATCCTCCACCACAAAATCGGCATTTGGGTTCTTAATTCTCTTCCTATTTTCGTAATCTCCCATGTCAAAATAAATTATGGCAGAAATCCTTTTACTGTCCTCCTCTTCGAAAAAGCTGTTATTATTCCAATCGAAGCCCTCTGCCACACACTTTCCACTAATTTTATCAAATATGACCTTATAACCTCCTGATAAACTACTTAAAATATGAAAGTTTCCCGCTATAGCGGTGTTGTTCAGTTCAATAACTGCAATATTTTTACGCCCATCTTTAAATTGTTTTTGGTCTGTACCTAACTTACTACAAAGCTTTAAGCTGTTTTCTAATATAAAAAGCCATTACGATAATTTCTGCAAATGTACCGTTCCAGAAATTCTTAAAATCTTTCTCTTTTATTATTCTTTCTTGAAAATGTTTACAAATATTCACATCATAATCAAATATGGTTGTCAGGTCTCTAGCTAAAGTATGTAAATGTCTGTGTTTGTTTTGTGAATTTTCCAGACTAGAGTGATAATCTGCAATTATAAAATGCAAAAGTGGGTGTAGCTCTTTTATTTTATTCATTTTATGGGATCTCTGAAAAAGCCACAGATAGAGATGTCATTGCGAGGAGCGAAAAGCGACGAAGCAATCTCATGTTCCTAATTAAAACTACTTACGAGATTGCTTCGCTTCGCTCGCAATGACACTCTGTAGCATCTGTAGACGTTTTTTGGCACTTTTGCAGAGGTCTCTTTATTTGATTATGTCCCATAAGCTGACTGCGCAGATAATAGGGCTAGACAAAACTATTTAGGGTCATCGGCTACCTTGAACACGCAGAAGTGCCCGCACATGGAGCACACGTTATCGTTATCCGAGGTGGGTCGTGTGGCCCTAAAGCTCTCTGCCCTTTCTCTATCAATGCAGGTAGCGAACTGGCCCTTCCAGTCGCGCTTCCGTCTCATTTGGGACATGGTTTTGTCCCACTCCCAGGCGGGTTTTATACCTTTGGCAATGTCTGCGGCATGGGCGGCTATCCTGGCAGCCATGACACCGTCCCACACGTCCTGCACCCTGGGTAAGCTAAGGTGCTCGGAAGGTGTCACGTAGCAGAGAAAGTCCGCACCAGCGGCGGCGGCGATAGCCCCACCTATGGCAGAGGTGATGTGGTCATAGCCGGGTGCCACGTCAGTAACTATAGGCCCCAGGACATAAAACGGCGCACCGCGACAGAGTTCCTTCTGGAGTTGGACTTGAGAGGTAATCTGGTTCATCGGCACGTGGCCAGGGCCTTCTATTATTACCTGTACTCCCTTTTCCCAGGCACGCTGACACAGCTCCGCCAGCACGTTAAGCTCATATACCTGTACCCTATCAAATGCATCTGCCAGTGCTCCGGGCCTCATGGCGTCTCCAAGGCTAAGCGTGACATCGTACTCTTTGGCCATGTCTAACAGTTCACCAAAATTCTCGTAGAGGGGATTCTCCTTATTGTGTGTTGCCATCCACTCAACCAGGAACACACCGCCTCGGCTCACAACGCCGCAGACCCTCTGGCCCTCACTGAGGAGCTTTAGTACCCCTTTTGTGGCACCACAGTGCACGGTAACAAAGTCAACGCCATCCTCACAGTGCCTCCTCACAGCATCAAGCATGTCCCCTGCCTTCATGGCCTTGATAGGATGGCTGCTCGTTGAAGCATCCACCATCGCCTCGTATATCGGCACACTGCCCACTGTAATGGTTGACTCCTCCATCACCCTCTGCCTGACCTCCCTCAGGCTACCGCCCGTACTGAGGTCCATCACCGCATCTGCACCGGCCTTCTCAGCAGCCCTCAGCTTATCCAACTCCTCTTCTACCCGATGATAGTCCTGCGAGGTGCCAATATTTGCATTGACCTTGGTTCTCAGGCCCTGTCCGATGCCTAAGACACCCTTCGGCCTCCCTATATTTCTGCGGCGATTAAAGGGTATTACCACCTTTCCATCGGCAATATTCTTCCTGAGTGCCGCTGCGTTACACCCCTCATCGCTTGCCACGCGGCGCATCTCTTCGGTTATTACGCCCTCTCTTGCCTTCAGTAGCTGTGTCATATCGTACCCTGTAATTGGACCCTGGAGTCCACCTTCGCCTTCCTCATAGAATAAAACCTGGCCACTTCGCCCTTACTAAGATGGCGGTACTTCCCTGGCTTAAGCCCTGGGTCTGAGAGCCAGCCTATCTTAACCCTCTTCAGAGACCTGACTGCATAACCGAGCCTGGCAAGTATCCTCCTCACTTCCCTGTTGCGCCCCTCCTTGAGCGTTATCTCAAGAATAACGTTACTCCTACCTCTTCGGACAACTCTCACCCTGGCAGGAGAGGTCTTACCCCCAGAAAGCCAGACTCCCTTGTCCAGCGATTTTTTGATGCTATCTCCTTCAACCCTTCCACCTATCTCCACACGATAGGTCTTTGGGACACCATACCGGGGATGGGACAGAAGTTCTGTAAGTCTCCCATCATTTGTAATTATTATCAAGCCCTCACTGTCCTCATCAAGTCGGCCTATAGTGTATACCCTCTGTGGGACGTCCTTAAGGAGGTCTATGGCCCTGGGCCTGCCCAGCTCATCGCGGTTGGTGCACACAAAGCCCCTTGGTTTATTAAGCAGGTAGTAGACCTTCTTTTCCTCATGGATAGGAACACCGTTGCAACATATCTCGCTTTCCCGAGGGTCTACTGTGACACCCATCTCCCTTACTACCCTTCCGTCAATTGTGACGTGGCCACTAGCAATCAATCTCTCACACTGTCTTCGAGAGCCCATGCCTGCGTTCGCCAATATTTTCTGAAGTCGTTCCATCAATTAATGATATATATGCAAGATATACAGTCATAGAACCGCCCACTAAAGGTGGGCCTAAATACCATAACCTCCTAACCAACTAGAGGAGGACCGGCCTTGATAATTCTACACCGCCCCTTAGGACACAGCTTATAACCTTGAAGCGCGGCAGGTATTAGTACTGATTCACCTGCAGAGACCTCGAGGTCCGCGGACTGTCCATAAATAATCCTACTTACGCCCTCGACAACAGTAAGGACATGAAACGTACGCAAGTGCTCTATATCGCATGGCTCACTCAGTTCTAAGGATTCCAGCACAAACTTCTCGCACTCGAGGAGTAGTTCCCTCTTTCGTGGGGGTGGGCTAAGTAAGATAGGTTGTATCTTGTTTTGGCTATACTCCTCCGAGGGTGCAAAGTCTATTACATCCAGGGCCTTTTGCACATGCAGCTCCCTCAACCTACCCCAATCATATAGCCTGTAGGTAATGTCTGAGTTCTGCTGCACCTCAAGGAGGACTATCCCAGGACCAATAGTGTGGAGAGTACCTGGGGGTATAAATATCACGTCACCCGGCCGGACGGGTAAAAAATTCAAACAATCCTCCAAACTACTGTCACCCAAGGAGCCCTCAAGACCCTCCCGGGTGGTGCCGGGCCGTACACCCCGTATTATCCATGCCCCGGGCTCCGTGTGTATGACATACCAGGCCTCCATCTTCCCTGACGCACCAGGGGCCTCGTGTGCCCTGACATAGGAATCATCAGGATGAACCTGAAGGGATAACCTCTCCGCCGTATCTATGAACTTTACCAGCAGCGGGAATCTATCCCCGCTTCCGCACCCGTGCATATACTCACGCCCCAGTACATCGGCCACCCCCGCACCCTCTAGGAGTTGGTGCAGGCGCATATCCTTATAGATGCCGTTGGCGATAACACTATTGTCACTGTCACGGTCGGCAACCTCCCATGACTCACCAACGCCTCCGCCAAGCGGCACATCTTTTCCAAAGAGTGCCCCTAATCTGTTGCCGCCCCAGGGGGTCTTCTTAAAAATACTCCTGAATTTTAAGGGATAGAGTCCATTACTGACCATGCACCTATACCTCTCTGCCCTCATCACCTGGGTTTCGTGTCGCAGTTGTTGAGAAATAGTTTTTCGGGAAGTCCTGAACCCCCTTTATCATAGTTGCCACGTCTTTCTCGCCATAGGCATCAAAATTTGCCGATTGGGCGTCTTCACGCAGGTACCACCAGGACACAATCTTGCTGTGCATGGACTCATGATAGACCCCCTTGTTCATGAGTCTATCATTAAGGTCCCCAATGGTGTCCCACTCCTTGGTGGGGATATCATGCTTGGTGCACATCCACCTCAACGCCTCCTCTAACACCGCGCCACACAGCACGGCGGCAGCATCCTTATGGCCCTGGGAGAGTTGGACCTCGGCCTGCCACAAAATACCCTCCAGCACCTCCCTGCTAGGGGACGGCTCCACCCCACACAACTCCTCCTTATTAGGCCACTTTTTAGGCATCTCTTCCGTGCCCAAGCGAGGCTCTCCCGCCTGTTGCACCCCCTCGACGCCTGCCGACGACCTCTCCTCTTTTGGCCCCTCTTGCAGCCCCTCCTTTACGGTAGAGGGTAATTCACCCCCTTTGGGATGAGACTTCTCCAACGACTCTCTAAGCGCCGTGAGTATGCCTATCCCCGCATTGCAACTCGATAGCGACGCCTCAAACACACGGGTAGCAAAGTCCTTATAGTACTGGCTGCCTCCGCTCAGTTCCTCTTGTATAAAGTCCAGTGAACTAATCCTCCACTCCTCAAAGGCATCCTCGAATAGGGTATGGACACGCCCAGGCATACCCCTTACACCCTTTCCCTTGGCTATGAGCCTGTCCAGTCTTTCCAAGCTACCTTTGTCCCATCTTCCATCTTTCATAACGTTAACAACCTGCCTTTGTCCCTGCGCTATTACCTAACCCGGGCCCCTGGCCTTACATCCTTCTCCGGGCTGAGGATAACCACCTTCTGGCCGTCCTGAGCGGCAAGCAGCATGCCCTGGCTTTCTACTCCCCTAAGTACCGCCGGTGCTAGATTGTTCACAATAATTATCTTTTTCCCTACCAACTCCGAAGGGCTGTAATGGCCCCTTAGACCCGCAACTAACTGTCTGCCCTGTGAGCTGTCACCTGCGTCTATTTTGAGTACAAGGAGCTTATCGGCCTGTGGATGGTCTTCAACTGACTTTATTTCAGCAACCCGCAGGTCTATACGGCTGAAATCTTCGATGGTAATCATATCGGCGCCCTTAAAACCAAAATTCTATCAAAAGCCTTTTCGGGTAATCAAGGAAAATCAAATTCTTAGTCAGTATGACGTTTTTATTATACAACGCAACCATAATATTCACAAAGACCAAACACACCTTAACGTAGAAAACGAGGCTACTACCGAAATAGTGAGGTAATAGACGGGGGGCGGGTTTGCCTTTGGGTAGGGCCACGTTGCAACGTGCCCCTACACCTACTCTGTGGCTGCTCGATTTACTGTTCCTTTGCGCAGCTTCAGACGGTTTATCGAGCCTGTAAAACCCCATAAATGGGGCAGCCACCACATTATTGTGAGGTCATGGTGTGACCATGGTATCCTTAGCCATAGGCGCGGAATACCATGACCTATCCAGCTGGTAGGGGCGAGGTAACCTTCGCCAGAGGTGCATCCGCCTTCGGTGTGACCGCCCCTACAATCTTGTCATTGCGAGCGAAGCGAAGTCGTGCCATAGGCAGATTCGCCTGTCTTTTTGGCGAACAATCCCTTGAACACACAGGAGATTGCTTCGGGACTCTGTCCCTCGCAATGACAAAAGGAGAGGCACCACACCCCCTGCCTGCGGACAGGGGCAAGCCCGTTCGGCTAAGACTTCAGCGTGAGTTCAGTCGAACGCTCACGGCCAAAGCCTGTCCCTACATCGGAAATCGGGTATCGCAGGGTCATGCCAGAGGCAGATCCGCCTAAGGCGTGACTTGTCGCCCTGCGATAGGGCAGGTCAAGAAGACCTGCCCTACCCTCATCAAGGAAAATCAAGACCCTCTCGTAAAAGCAGCATCACAAAGATAATTTTTCTCAATCCAAAATAATGCACACCGAAGGCTGATGTTCCTATGGCTTTACATCTCAACACTCCCGCAGGGTTCTCAATCCTTAACAGGGCGCTTTTCCAAGAAAGATTTTGCAATTATTACACAGCGCAATTGTAACATTTACAAAGGCCGGACACATCGTGATATAAAAAATGAGACTGTTGCCAAAGTATGCACAGGGGTTAGTTTGGATAAGGAGGATGGCTGTCTGAGAACTTAAGTTAATAAAAATAAAGAGTTACGAATAAGGGGTAATCTCTGTCCCCCACTTTTCACCCCATTTGGTAGTTCAACAACTGCCCCAAACCATACTATGCCCTGTAATAGTAAATAAGGCATGACATTTGCGAAAAAATACGTCCCCTGATGAAATATTCCCAGAGCAGTAGTGCGCATATTATAATACTAATTACTTTCATGTCCCTGCTGTACCTTCCCTGTTTGGGCACACCCAGTCTATCTGGCAGTTCGGAACTCCGCTATGCCGAGGTAGCAAAGGAAACGCTTGAGGACGGCCACTGGGTAGTACCGTATTTTAATGGAGAGATTTATTATCACAAACCACCCCTCTTTTTTTGTATTGTGGCTTTATTGAGTAAGGCCACCGGGTCGATAACGGAGGTGACTGCACGCCTGCCCTCTGTGCTTGGCGCTTTTGGGACGGTACTGGTTACCTACTCCCTGGGTAAGAGCCTCTTTGGTCGGAGGGCAGGGCTATTGGCAGCACTGATATTAGCCTGCACCCCAAAATTTTACCACTATACGCGAGCGGTGCGCCTGGACGTCGCGTACACTTTTTTCGTCACCTCAGCCCTTGCATCATTTTATTATGGGTACACGTACAAACAGAGAACATACTTGTTTCTCTCCGGCTCTATGATTGCCCTGGCGGCATTAACCAAGGGGCCACTAACTCTATATTTCCCAGCGGCCATCATCTTCCTCTATCTCGCATACTGTCATGACTTGAGGTTCTTAGTAAGCAGGAACTGCCTCTTGGGTGTTGTTGTACTCCTGCTAACCATACTAGTCTGGGTCATCCCTGCCTGCATGGAAGGTGGCTGTAATTACATTAATGGGTTTATACCGAATAACATCACAAAGTACGCAACAAAGTCTGCGGAGTGGGACGTTCCCTTAGAATATTTGGGGGATGTATTTATTGGCGCTGCGCCGTGGGCACTCTTCTTTCCTATGGTCCTCTATCATTACTTTTCAAGTGGGGCAAGACATAAGGAGACGACGTTTCTACTGATCTGGATGTCCGTTATATTTCTTAGCTTTTGCCTAACCTTCGAGAGGAGAAGTCCATACCTACTACCCATCTACCCTGCACTATCCATTATGATAGCCAGCTACTTCGACACGCACCTGGAGGCAAGACAATAATACAGCCAAAGATATCTTCAGCTATCGTATACCTATTAGCCGTTGGGGTTGGGCTTCTCACAGGCAAGGTAGCTAACAACCCCACTATTGACCCACACTACATAATAATTGCCACACTGGTGAGTATTACGTTACTTGTGGCGGTTGTGTTCCTGAGCATCCGCAGCAAATCTATTTATGTTTTTTTCATCTCCAGCCTCATATCGCTTAGCGTCTGCGACATCTCACAGGGTGTTTACTTCATGCCCAGGATAGGTGAAGAACTGTCTCCCAAGGCATTATGCAAAGAGATACGTGGTTTAATGAAGGATGGCGCTTCCCTGGGCATTTATAAGGAACCACAGCTACGTTACGCCTTCCGCTTCTACGCAGACACAAATACAAACTTCATTGCTACAGAGGATAGTCTTGCAAAATTTCTTGACTCCTCAGAAAGGGCCTACTGTCTTATGAGTCTAAAAGACTACCGGTCCCTGAGAAAACACACCCTCCCCCTCCGGGCAAAGGAGTTGATGCCTTTCAAAAAAGGGTATGTATTGGTCTTTAAACAGTAAAAACCGTGTTCTGTGTCTTTTAGCCTCAACACAATCAGTCCTTTGCTAGCGCTCAGAATGACAAAAAGGGGCTGATTCTATTACAGGGCTATGGGGAATTAGAGTAGGGGCACGGCATGTCGTGCCCCTACGGCTATTTTAGGCAGGGATTATCTTCATGGCACAGGCGGAGTTGACGGTCATGCAGGCCTGTTCGCAGATGCCGCAGCCGGTGCATCTCTCCTTACTTACGACAGGTTTCCCATCTTTCATATAGATGGCCTCGTCTGGGAATGGGCAGGCTATCACACAGGACTGGCAGAACTGTATGTCGCCTGATATACAGGCCTTCTCGTCAACTACCGCCACACCCATCCTCACGTCCTCCCGTCTCTCTGGCATTACCAGCGCGCCCTCCTTACAGGCCTTTATGCAAGGAAAATCCTCACAGAGCATGCAGGGCTGTTCTTTCGGGTCTATTATGGGCGAGCCGAGTGCCAGCCCGCTGTCGGTATTGGCACCCCTTATGGCATAGTGCGGACAGACCTTTATGCACTCGTCGCAGCGCGTGCAGAGTGAGACAAACTCGAGTTCCTCCACAGCACCCGGAGGCCTCAGGTATCTTCGAGATGAGCCTACGGCCGTCTCCTTTGCAATCTCCCTCAGTGCATCAGCGGCCTGTATTAAGGTCTCCCTGAAAAATTCCCGACGTTGGACGTCTACCCCCTCCTCTACAGGGGTGTGGGCGCCGTATCTGAATATGTCTTTAAGAATGCTTAACATCTTTTTGTTGTTCGTATTGCTACCACACAGTCCTACTTACCTGCAAAACTCCTTACCTTTGGCACAAACTCTTTTACATCTATATCAATACCCAGCATCGCCTTGACAAACGGTTTTACCGGGGCGTAGTTTGGGTTATCTGTGCCTTCCGTCATTGACCTTATCATGTCCTCATCGGTCTTTGAGGCCTGCCACTCGGGATCGGTGAAATCTGGCGAACCGAATTCTATGCCCTGGTCTGTGGGCCTGCCATCGATACCATGACAGAGCGCACAGAGCATCCCATAAAGCTGATTGGGGTCTATCTGGGCCCAGCACCTTGATGTGTCAGACGCAAAGGTAATACCCGAGACCAAAAGCGCACCAAGTAGGATCCTCTTCATCTCTCGATTTCTCCCCTTATGAACAGTTTTAACTATGTTGGCCAAAAACAGAAGGGAAGTGATTTAGCACTACAAGGCCCTTCCCCCGAAATCTTTAATGCCTCTAAGAAATAAAAATTGGGCGGTGGTAAAAAGCCCCGCCTATTCCAGTCGAGTAGGGACACAATCCGCCTCAGGCGGACACCCCTACAACTACCCCTGTTGGCTCAGTACATCCTCAACCTTATCATACTCTACACCATTATAGAGGAAGGCCGGTGTGGTAGTTGTTTTGGAGATATGAAGGGCGAAGTCTGCCCTTCCCTCTACGGTGTCAATGCAGATTTCTCTATACTTTAGACCTGCATCGCTCAACTTTTTCTTTGCCTCGTCGCATTTTGGGCAGGTCTCCTGGGTAAAGACTAATAATTCGTCAGTCGGATTCACGATTTCTTACCCCTTATTAACGGTTGCAGCAGCCCTTTGTTCCAATTCCTCTATCTCCTTGGCATACGGAGATATCTCCTTCAGCCTCTTCATAATGTGGGGTATATTTTCCGCAATATAATCGATATCTTCTTCCGTGTTGTAGCGGCTCAGGCTGAACCTCACGGAGCCGTGTGCGGCGGTGAATGGTACGCCCATTGCCCTCAGGACGTGAGATGGCTCCAGTGAGCCTGATGTGCAGGCCGAACCAGAGGAGGCACAGATACCAACCTCGTCAAGCAAAAGCAATATGGCCTCCCCTTCTACATACTCAAAGCTAATATTAGTTGTGTTGGTAAGGCGGAGGGTTTTATGGCCATTTAGTCTGGCATTGGGGACGTTTGCGAGGATGGTATTCTCCAGTTTATCTCTCAGATACTTTACACGTTCATGTTCTTCTTTCAGGTATTTTTTTGCCAGCTCACATGCCTTGCCAAGGCCCATTATATAGGGTATGTTTTCGGTCCCAGCCCTCTTGCTGAACTCGTGGTGACCGCCCACTATAAAGGGCTGAAATTTCACACCACGCCTGATGTAGAGGGCGCCCACACCCTTTGGGGCATGAAGCTTATGACCAGAAAGCGAGAGCATGTCTATGGTGCTCTTACTCATGTCCAGGGGCAACTTGCCCACTGCCTGAACTGCATCGCAGTGGAATATGGCCCCTTTTTCCTTTATTATCTGGCCAGCTTCCTCCACAGGGAAGATTACCCCGGTCTCGTTATTGGCATACATGATGGATACAAGGGCCGTATCTTCCCTGATTGCAGCCCTCAGCTCCTCAAGGTCAAAGAGCCCTTGGCCGTCCACACTAATCTCAGTAAGCTCGTAACCATTTCGAGCGAGATATTTGCACAGGTTAAGGACGGCAGGATGTTCCACGCGAGTGGTAACTATATGTCTTTTCTTGGGATATGCCCCTAGTGCCCCTCGTATGGCAGCGTTGTCGCTCTCTGTACCACAACTGGTAAATATTATCTCAGATGGGTCAGCCCCTATGAGGTCAGCCACCTTTTCACGGGCATGTTCCATCCTCTTGTGAAGCTGACCCCCAAAGGTATGCATACTGGAAGGGTTACCGTAGAGCTCCTTAAAATAGGGCAGCATTTCCTCCACTACTTCATCTGCTACCCTGGTGGTGGCGTTGTTATCTACATACACTATCCTGTTCATGGAGTTACCTCTTCGACGACCAGCCTCTCGGTAACGAATTCCTTGAGCTTTGACTCAATAGTTGATTTTATTGTAACCTTTGAGCTGGGACACTCAGCACAGCTTCCCCGGAAGGACACATACACGGTATCGCCCTCTATATCTACAAGCTCAACATCGCCACCATCCAGCATAAGGACGGGCCTTATTTCCCTCTCTATGGTTTCCTGGATGAGCTGCATCTTCCGAATATTACTCATCTTCTTTGCCGGCCTGGGCTTGGGTGCTGCCACCTTGCCAGCACCCCAGACCTCGTCAATAATCCTCTGAATGTCAGGGTGGCAGGACTTGCAGCCACCGCCGGCCTTCGTGTAATGGGTTACCTGGTCAACAGTGGTGAGGTTGTTTTCCTTGATTACCCGTTCAATCCTCTTATCAGTTACACCAAAGCACTTGCATATTATGGCCCCTTCTTCGGCGGGCGCCTTTTTGAAGCCGCGATAGTTGGCTATGGCATCTTCCAGGGCCTCCTGGCCCATCACCGAGCAGTGCATCTTCTCCTCTGGCAGGCCATCCAGGTAGTCTGCAATATCCTGGTTGGTGATTTTCTCAGCCTCTTCTATGGTCTTTCCCTTGACAAGCTCTGTTAAGGCGCTGGCAGCGGCTATTGCACTGCCGCAGCCGAAGGTCTTGAACTTGGCGTCTACTATACGGCTGTTATCCAGTTTAAGGGTAAGTCGTAATGCGTCACCGCAGGCTATATTGCCCACCTCGCCCACGGCGTCGGCGTCTGGTACCTCACCCACGTTCCTCGGGTGAAGGAAATGGTCCTTTACTTTTTCTGAGTAGTCCCACATTGGGTAGCTCTAGAAGGAAGAATTACCGAAATAAACGTCAATATATCATATCCCGCTATTAAGTTTATGTCAAGAAATTAGGCCCTCTCTCTCTCACAGGCAGTGCAGGTGAATCATCGACGGGACGGTGCAAAAAAGATGTGTGAAATTTCCTTGCTCTTTGGTGTATGTCTCCTTATAATGTCTTAGCCGTATGCTCTTATATTGCCGAAACTTATGATAAGGTGCCTCGCCCGATGGTGATGGAAGTTGGTGGAGTATCCAGTGGGCTCTCTGCCTTTGGTCGAACTATTGCCACCAATGCACTGGAGCTGGTGTCTAACACCCCAATGGTCAGGTTGCGCAAGGTGGTAGAGAAGGGTTGTGCGGAGGTGATTGGTAAACTGGAAGGGGCTAATCCCACGGGTAGCGTAAAGGACAGGATATGCCTGGGGATGATTCAGGCGGCCGAGAAAGAAGGTAAATTAAAAAAGGGCTCCACCATAATAGAGCCTACCAGCGGCAACACAGGTGTATCACTGGCCATGATAGCAGCCGCATGTGGCTACAAGCTTATACTGGTGATGCCCGAGAACGTGGCGGGCGAGCAGAGGGCGCTACTAAGTTTCTACGGCGCAACGCTGGAGCTAACCCCTGCCCCTGAAGGGATGCCTGGGGCCATTAAGGTGGCGCGGAATATCCTGGAAAAAAGTCCAGAATTCTACATGCCCAACCAGTTTGAGAATCCAATGAATCCCGAAATACATAAGAAGACCACTGCCGTGGAGATTCTTGAGGCCACAGGGGGCCAACTCGATGCACTTGTGGCCGGTGTTGGCACGGGAGGGACTATCAGCGGCGTGGGCGAGGTGCTCAAGGCCAAAAAGGTTCCCTCCGCACTGGTAGTGGCAGTGGAGCCAAAAAATTCTGCCGTTATCTCAGGCGGCAAACCCGGTGCTCATGGAATCCACGGCCTGGGTGCAGGGTTCCTGCCCAAGCTTCTCAATAAAGACGTTATCGATAGGGTGGTGACGGTGAGCGATGACGAGGCCTTGGGCATGACCAGCCGTCTCGCCAAAGAGGAGGGTCTGGTAGTGGGCATCTCCTCGGGTGCCGCAGCGTTTGTATCCGTCAAGATAGCCCGTGAGCTGGGCAAGGGTAAGAGGGTCATAACCATCTTCCCGGACAGGGGTGAGAGGTACGTAAGTAGGTAACAGATTTTGTAGCGTCCGTTCTCCGCAACGGCCGCGAAACGGACGTCGCATACGGAGATGCGACGCTACAAAAATAGGGCGCCGCAGGGCTTCAGCCGGGTAGGTCATGGTTACCCTACAAGTTATTCCCCCTCCCTTGATGGGAGGGGGGAGGGGGAGGGTGAATCAACGACCATAAAGGTCGTTGTCTACCGGTCTCCAACTGAGATGCAAGCCCTGCATCTAGCCCCCATTCTGTCCACTTTTGTGGAAAGCGGGGTAGGTCAAGGCCACGTTCGCCGGAGGCGAATCTGCCTCTGGCACGGCTGGCACGCTACATTCCCTGTCCTAACTTTCCCCACATTGCTCCAAACGTTCCA
>JBHIBD010000036.1:0-19692 GCA_046758865.1 Candidatus Brocadiales bacterium
CAGCGTGAAGGTGTCCACCACTACCGAAAATCCCATCTATGGCCCGCTACAGTACCTCAAGGGTGTTGGCCCGCGGCGGGCAGAGGTTCTGGGCCGACTCGGACTCTACACCATTCGCGACCTCCTCTATCACCTCCCAAGGGACTACCAGGACAGGAGCCGGGTCAGAGCCATAAGGGAGGTAGGGTTCGACGAGATGGCCACAATAAAGGGTCAAGTGAAGAATGTAAGGATTGTACCCACCAGGGGGAGGGGTGCAATCCTTGAGGTGCTGGTAGGAGATGACACGGGCACAATAGCGGCCACGTTTTTTAATCAGCCATATCTGCGCGACAAATTCCGCACTGGTGAAGAGGTGCTGTTACACGGCAAGGTGCACAGGTACCGTTACCTCCAGATAATAAACCCTGAGTTTGAATTCCCAGGCAGGGGGGATACGCCCGACCCACTATCCTCAGGCCGTATTGTGCCTATCTATCCACTCACCGAGGGAATTAAACAGAACTACCTCCGCCGCCTGATAAGGAGGGCCCTGGATGACTTTGCCCCGTACCTGGAAGAGGTGCTGCCGGAACCGCTGTTGAGGTCGAGGCGGCTTATCCCCGTCCACAGGGCCATAGAGGATGTCCACTTCCCGGAGACCCTTGATGTGCTAAAGCCAGCCCGCAGGAGGTTCGCCTACGAGGAACTTTTCCTCTTCCAGGCAGCTCTAGCCATACGACGACAAAAAATAAGGTCTGAGAAGGGGTATGCGTTCCGTGTTGGGTCTCGTGTAGATGCCCGTATACGCAGCCGTTTTCCCTTCCAGCTTACGCGCAGTCAGGAAAAGGTCTTGGAGGAAATTCGGGGAGATATGGAGGGTTCAACGCCAATGAACAGGCTACTCCAGGGCGACGTTGGCTCTGGTAAGACGGTGGTGGCCCTGTACGCCCTCCTTGTGGCCGTCGCAAACGGCTTCCAGGCGGCCCTGATGGCGCCTACAGAGGTGCTGGCAGAGCAGCACCGCAGGACAGTGGACAAATATCTCTCCGGGTCAAAGGTGAGGACCATGCTGCTTGTAGGCGGCAAATCATCAAAGGAGCGAAGGGAGGGTCTAAGGGAGATAAAAGACGGTGGGGTTGATTTAGTGATAGGCACCCATGCCCTCATATCCAAAGACGTGCGGTTTAAGCGACTCGGCATGGTGGTGGTGGACGAGCAGCACAAGTTCGGAGTGCTCCAGAGGGCACATCTGAAACAGAAAGGGGTGAGGCCGGATGTGCTGGTTATGACCGCCACCCCAATACCGCGGAGCCTGTCCCTCACATTATTTGGTGATTTGGACATCTCGATAATAGATGAGCTACCGCCCAGACGTCCACCCGTCGAGACCATCTGGGTAACAAAGGGAAGACTCCCCGAGGCGTATGAACTCATCCGCAGGGAATTAAACAAAGGAAACCAGGTCTTTGTAGTATATCCATTGGTAGAGGAATCAGAAAAGCTCGACCTCAAATCGGCTGCTGAGGGTGCAGAGGTGTTTCGGGAGAATTTCTCGGAGTTTGCGGTTGGGTTGCTGCACGGACGTATGCCCCAAGACCTTAAAGACCGTATCATGGACGATTTTCGGCGGAAGAAGACAGACATATTGGTCTCTACCATAGTTATAGAGGTGGGAATAGACATACCCAATGCCACAGTGATGGTAATCGAACATGCCGAGAGGTTTGGGCTGGCTCAGCTCCACCAGCTTCGTGGGAGGATCGGGCGTGGGAGCGACCGGTCTTACTGTCTCCTCTTTGCCGACCCTAAGACATCTGATGCGCGCAGGAGACTCCAGACAATCGTCAACAGCAGCGATGGCTTTAAGATTGCTGAAGAGGACCTGAGGCTGAGGGGGCCGGGGGAGTTCTTTGGCACCCGACAGCACGGCCTGCCTGATTACAGGGTGGCTGACCTCGCAAAGGATCTGGCGCTCCTCAAGGTGGCCAGGGATGATGCCTTCAAAATGGTAGAGAAGGATAGGACCCTTAAGAAGTTCCCATTAATAAAGAAAAATGTGCTGGAAAAGTACACCCGTAGGGTAAGACTGGCGAGCGTTGTATAAAATAAGGGCTCGAAATGTGCAAGATATAAAGAATTTATTGGGAATGTGCAGATTATGAAGAAGGTAATGATAATAGGGGGGTCAGATTCTGGTGGAGGGGCTGGAATCCAGGCAGACTTGAAGACCGTAACGGCGCTTGGAGCCTTTGGTACTACCGTTATCACCGCACTCACCGCCCAGAATACCGTGGGGGTACAGTCAGTCCACGCTGTACCTCCGGGCTTCGTGGGTGAACAAATAGACTCCATAATGAATGACATAGGCACCGACGTGGTAAAGACAGGAATGCTTCTCAACGAGGAGATAGTAACTATAGTCTCAAAAAAGATAAGAAATTATGGGCTAGATAAGGTGGTCATGGACCCCGTTCTCTATGCAAAGAATGGGTGCGCACTTCTTACAGGTGGTGCCGCCGTAAAAACATTGATTTCGGAACTCTTGCCCCTTACTTCAGTAGTCACACCAAACATACCAGAGGCCGAGGCCTTTTCTGGCATTTCGATTAAGCAACCTGCACACATGGAAGAGGCGGCCACGGTTCTCCATAAGTTGGGTGCAAAAAATGTGCTTATAAAAGGTGGCCATGCGCCTAAAGACTGGCCCTCAAGGGAAAAAGGCGCGGTGGAGGATTTGTTTTATGATGGTGAAAATTTCAGGTGGCTTGTCTCACCAAGGGTCGGTGCGGGGGGTGTACACGGGGGCGGCTGTACACTGGCCTCTGCCATAGCGGTAGGGCTCACAAACAGGAAAAGTGTGGAGGGGGCCGTCCTTTTTGCAAAAGAATTTCTAAACGCTGCCCTAAGATGTTCCATCAAGATTGGCCACGGCTACAATCTCCTTGACCCATTCGGTTCTGTAAAGAAACATGGCCAGTGATTTCTACTTGTTGTTGACAAAAGATGCCTTGGTGACCCAGGAGCTTCAAGTACGCCCCAAGGCATCCGATACCCCCTCCTTGCACCTTTTCTCGCCTTTTAAATGGCTAGCAGGCATGCTTTCACCCGTGTTATAAGCATTGTTATCTCCTTATTACACTACATCTTAGGCCTTATCGAGTCATCCCGGTAACGATTTTACCCAAGGCCTACAGGTAACTAAGGATAAAAGTGGGTAACGAAGTCACATCTCCTTATACCGCAATATGTTGTGCGAAATAAGGAAAAGTATACAAAATATTGTGTTTTTCTGCTTGACATTTCAATATACAGTACTATAATGCTGCTCAAATACAAGATGTAGTGGCGTTTTCGCTACGAGCTTGAGAAAACATTGATGTCTTTTGTTAAACGTCTAGATTCTTTTAATCTTAATAAGTTACGGAAAGGAGGTAGAAGGGAAATATGACCTTGACGTTACTCGAACACGAAGAGAAGGAGACCTCGGTGTTGGAAGACAGGTTTCGGGCCTTTTGTGACGCTGTCGAGACCCATGACTACCTAGAGATTGATGGCATAGTTGAGGCTGGGCAGGAACTGTATGGTATGAAGTTTGAGAAGGACACCATTAAGGTCCTGAACCACCAGATGAAGACGTCCTATGGTGTCACCTTGGAGGCTATCCTGAAGCAGGAGCTTGGTGACGTAATTGAGGCCCTTGAGACAGGTGTAAGGAACAAGCTCTACAGTATCACAAGGATAGTGGGCTATTACAGCCGTATATCCAACTGGAACAAGTCCAAGCTAGGTGAGTTAAAGGACAGACACAAAGGTAATTACTCCGTGAAGGCCGTTGCATAAAGCAGGGGCCTAAGAAGGAGAACCCGCCGGGCGGGCAAGTATACTTTGCCCGCCCGTAATTTTTTGAATCTTGCCAGGCTCAACCAAGCCCAACAATAATACACTGAAGCTAAGTCAGGTCTTTCATGCGTTGCGATTTAGTAGTTTTTGACACCTTAATAGAGACAAAGACGGCGGTGTTTTTATTTGCTCTCTAGTGCCTCAAAGGCCTTCATAACCGCTTCCTTGGCGTCTCTGGCGACGATGGGACCGGGACGATCAAGCTGTCTCAGGTCAAGCCCCCAGGTGTTTATCCCAACCACGGGTTTGTACTTCATTAAGGCATAGGCTATCTCTGAAAGTGTGCCCAATCTCCCTCCCACAGCGATTATTGCGTCACCAGAGTAAGCGACAAGTGCGTTTCTTGCGTAGCCCAGACCAGTAATAACGGGTATGTCAATGTAAGGGTTCATTTCAGTAGTGTCTTCCCCGGGTAGTATGCCGACGGTAAGTCCACCGGCCTCCCTGGCTCCCTTTGCTGCGGCCTCCATGACCCCGCCGAGACCGCCACATATTAACACTGCACCCTGTCTGGCCACCTCACGTCCAACGTCCTCGGCAGCTCTGAATTCCTCCTCCGTGGCGGTACTAGCGCCTATTACAGATATGCATTTCTTCCTGGCCATTGGATACCTTTCCTTAGTAAAAGGAAGATTATTGCCTGGCTAATGGGGGCTGTCAAGGTAAATTGCACCTGCAAGGAGGCATAGAACCACTATAAGGATGGAGTGTGGTAGTTATCTTGCCTATCCAACTGCCCTATCCCCGGGAGGGCGAACCAGCTCACGCCCCTGCCAACCTGCATAGAATTCTGTGCAAAAGCCCGTGAGTGTGGTATAATTCTTTTAGAAAGGGTTACAGTAAGAAATCCTTAAACAATCGGCAGTCCCGGTAAAAGGCAACGGGCGCATGCGTGCTAAGAAATTCCTTAAGAATTTCTCTTCCCAAAAGAGCTCTAGGGGAAGCATGATAAAGGGCCCCGCCCTTTTGCCGGCTGCCTAAAATAGACGGCTTTAGGCGCAAGCCTAAGCTCAGATTAGCTAGCCTCCCCCCAGCTTTGCCTCACCATCCAATAGGCTGTAATAGTGGGTCTTCATGCACAGTGCACCTTCATCCCGGGCGTCAGGGCAGAGAGGATGAGTCTTCCACAAATCATAAAAATTACAGGCCTATCTGTAGGCAGGTGCAAGTTATTAAGGAAAGGGATGCAAGGGCTTACTTCATTGCAGAGAGGTCGAACGAAAATTCCACACCTTTTTGGTCAGGTACACTGACCACAAGGGTGACAACGCCATTGGGGTCTATCCTGTCCACGTTGAAATAATAGTAACATATGGCCCTGTACGAGGGCGGTTGGGGCCAGGAGTGGGTAGCCTCGGCCTTCGTACTCGGCCTGGACTCCACAGGTTGGATGGTCTCTCCCTCATAGATAATAACCGCACTTGCCTCTTGTGCAAAATCGCGGGTCTCACCATACAGGGCCACGCCAAAGGCTAATCTGTCCTTAAGGTCTTCTAATATCTCCTCAACGTCTTTGGGGTCAAGGCGTACGTCATCGGATGGGGAGTGCTTGGCCTCAAAGGCTATCTTTGAAAATGCGGTAATAATCCTCGCAGAACCCGTGCCGTAGCCCAGGTCTACCCTCCAGCCCTTGAAAAATTCCAGGTAACTGGCATCCTTGTTGTCTCTTCCGTACTGGATAGCTTCTTGGATATCTTCTTCGGCGAGGTCTATAAGCACTGCCTCTGATGGTGATGAGGACGAGAGGCACCACATTAAAAATAACGTAGAGAAAAATTTTCTATTCATTATCGGTATCCTTCAAATCCCTGAGTTCCTCTGGTGTGGGCTTTTTTATCCTTCTTCTTTTTTTGTCCTTAAAGACCTTTTCGCTGGGACATTTCAGCCTAGGGAATTTTGGCCTTTTTTCCTTTCTTACCATTATAAACCTAAGGTCTACAGACCTCACAGGGCCAGCCGCCTGATGTTATAGCCTCTTCCTTTGAGCGGAACCGTATCAAGTCTTTTGGGTCAGTTCCAGATAAGAGACGGCAGCTAGGGCGGTGTATGATGCGAGAGTCTCTCTTCGCAACCACTTCTTCGGTGATTCTTCCAGGCTTGTCCCATTGGCTGGGCCTGTGTTCCTCTTTTATATCCTGGCGTCTCTGGCCCATTGGTACTGGGCCGATTATCTCTGGTGTCTCCTCTCGGTGAGGTGCCTTAGCTCTGCTGCGTCCTTGCAGGGTGTCTGATATCTTCCTGGCCCGTGCCAGTCTTTCTGTTGAGCTGGGGTGGCTGCTGAAAATGGTAGCCCTTTGATTTTCAGGGAGTTCTATTGCGAACCGCTCCCAAATTTCTATACCATCTCCAACGTCAAAGCCTGCCTTGTGAGCATAAAGGATACCAAAATAATCCGCTTCCCTCTCCATATCGCGGCTGAATTTTTGTGTAAATATGCTCCCACCCAGTTGAACTAACTTGCCTGCACCCGGCGCAGCCCTTTCGGCCAGCACGGAACCGATTATCAGCGGGATATTAGAAATAATGGTTTTTGTTATATGGCCTTTCGCCACGTGGGCTATCTCGTGGCCAAGTACAACGGCCAGTTCGTCCTCAAACCTGGTGAATTTAATCATGCCCGTTGTAACTACTATCTTTCCAAATGTTGCGCCAGCGTTGACTGCCTGACTTTCTTGAACCTGAAAATCTATACTCAATGAGTTTTCTACTTGCGCAAGGAGCCTGGAGCCTATGGCCTCTACCATCTCTTCCTGTTGTGCCAGATACTGCTGCTTTTTTACCTCCAGGTCTTGGGCTACACGGCTGATCTCCTCTTGAGTTACTTGAGGTCCTGTGGTAGCAGCTGGGAGAGTGAGGGGAGATATCAGGAAGGAGCTGATTACGATAATTAGAGATAAGATTACGGTGGAAGTCTTTTTCGTTGCAATCATTATAGAGGCACCCCTTTACGTCCTTATTATATTTTCGGCTTTGCTAGGGGGTGGGTCATGGTTGAATAGTGTCGCCAGGCGCACTACTTATCCTGTTTAATATCTCAACCAGGAGTGCATTGTAGTCTTCGATTTGTTCTCTCAGGGTCTCCAGTTCAAATTCTAGTCTCTCCCGCATCTTTGTTATTTCACCAGATGAGTCTTCGTGGAGGAACTCTACAAGTGAGAGTTTGTCTTTAAGCTGTTGGTAGTCTTCTTCGAGTGCAGTTATCCTGGTAAGGAGGTCTTGTTGGGCCTCTTTTGTCTCCCGGGAAAGTTTGCTCAACCTTTTATCCGTCTCTAGTCGGAAAGCCCTGTGTGTAGGGTCCCGTTTTACTGGTTCTTTTACAGGCCCCTTTACGGCTTCCTCTTTCGGTCCTTTTGGGGGTACTGTCGTGGTGGCTACGGGGTAGACAACTCCCTTCTTTTTTTCTTCCCCCCCAAACAGGCAGCCATGGCAGCACAGTATCAAAAGGGCCAAGCAAATGCGAAACAAAAGATGATTTTTATTCAGATTGTTCATAATCTACAGACAATACAAGTAAGAGTGGCGGTTGATGTAGTAGCTTTCTGCGCAAGTAATGGCCGAACGATTAGGGTTAGAACGACGATTACAGGGTGGGTAGATCAATGAGGCTGCCATTTTTTATGTAGTTTTCTCCACGTTCAAGGGCGAGTTTGTTTATCTCGTACAGGGCGGCCTTTTTGCCCCTTAGAGCCTTCTCCAAACAGTCGAGAAAAAGGTGGGTTGGTATAATGTCTCTCATGTAGTTATAGCTACCCATCATCACCATGTTCGAGGCCACCACATTCCCCAATTCATTGGCTATCTCAGTAGCGGGGATTCTATAGACCTTAGTTCCATACGGAGGGTCTTCCACATCGACCAAGGAAGAGTTCAATAAGAGGAGGCTATTCGGTTTCAGGCAGTCTTTAAGCTTTATGTAAGAGGGTTGGTTCATGGCTATCAGGGTATCGGCCTCTTCCACCACTGGTGAGTATATCTCCTCTGTGGAGACGATTAAGTGGTAACACGCAGTTCCTCCTCGCACCTCTGTGCCATAGGAGGGGAAAAAGGTTACATACTTACCATCTAGCATCGCCGCCCTTGCCAGGAGCCTTCCGAAAAGCATCATACCCTGCCCTCCGTAGCCTACCAGTATAACTTTTTCTGTCATGACCCCTCCTTTTCCCAGTTTTTAAAGGTACCTACAGGATAGGTGCGGCTCATTTCATCATCTATGAATTTCATAGATTCAAGGGCACTCATTCTCCAATAGACAGGGCACGGAGAGAGCACCTCTATAAGGGAGAAGCCTTTTTTCCTCATCTGCGTCTTAAAACCCTTCTTTATAGCTGCCTTAGTTTTTTGTACGTTTCCGGGATTTGTGATAGTGGTCCTGGTCAAATAACCGCATCCGTCTATGGTTGCCAGGAGCTCGCAGATGCGAATAGGGGAGCCATGGTCATCAGCGTTCCTGCCTTCCGGGCAGGTGACAGTCCTCTGGTCCAAGAGGGTTGTAGGTGCCATCTGCCCATTGGTCATCCCGTAGACGGCATTGTTGACAAATATTACAGTTATGTTCTCTCCCCTGCTGGCTGTGTGGATTATCTCTGCCAGACCTATTGCGGCCAGATCCCCGTCTCCCTGGTAGGCAAACACTATGTTGTCGGGATGAACCCTCTTTATACCCGTGGCCACGGCTGGCGGCCTTCCGTGGGCAGCCTCACTCATGTCTATATCGAGGTAGTTATAGGCCAGCACAGCGCATCCTACTGGGGCAATCCCTATGGTCTTTCCTCTTATTTCCCACTCATCAATTATCTCTGCAATCAGGCGTTCTACGATTCCATGGCCACAACCTGGGCAATAATGGGTAGCTATCCTGTGAAGCGTTTTCGGTGGTGCATAAAGGGTTTCCATATTATTCAAATAACTCCTATAAGAAAAAAGACGGTGAAATCGCTCCCCTAGTTTTCTAACTGTTGAATGTAGGCCTATATTTCTATCATTTCCACGGAGTCGGTGGCCTTAATGTTTGATAGCACATCTAATATACTCTTGATAACCTCTTTTGTAGAAGGCACGCCACCCCCCGTACGTCCGTAGAAATGCACCGGGCGCCGCCCTAGTATGGATAGCTTTACGTCTTCCACCATCTGGCCGGCACTCATCTCTATTACCATGAAGGCCTTTACCTTCTGTGAAAGCCGTTTAAGGGCGTCCTTGGGGAAGGGCCACAGAGTTATAGGTCTCAGGAGCCCGATCCGATATCCCATTTGAGAGGTCTTTTTAATAACCTCTCTCGATATCCTGGCGCATGTGCCGTAGGCTACAAGAACTAGTTCTGCGTCCTTCGTGTTTGTTTCTTCGTAGCGGACTTCTGTTTCTTCAATCCTTCGGTATTTTCTCTGTAGCTGACTGTTAAATTGTTCCAGCTCTCCCTTTACTGGGTAGAAAGACTTTATCACGTTTTTTGGCCTTCCATCAGCCCCCGTGAGGGCCCACTTTTTAGGGGGAAGATATGTCTTTGTCGACCTATAGAACTCTACAGGCTCCATCATCTGCCCAAGCTGTGCATCTCCCAATATCATGACGGGGTTACGATACTTATCAGCCAGGTCAAAGGCGTCGTATACAAGGTCTGCAACTTCCTGTACGGAGCTTGGGGCAAGGACAATAGTATGGTAGTCGCCATGGCCACCGCCTTTAACTGCTTGAAAGTAATCAGATTGGGCTGGAGAAATGTCTCCCAGGCCTGGTCCTCCTCTCTGTACGTTTACAATGACGCATGGGAGCTCGCTGCCAGCAAGATAAGATATCCCCTCTTGCTTCAAACTTATACCTGGACCTGAGGATGAGGTCATGGCTCGGGCCCCGGCAGCAGCGCTACCGTAGAGCATATTAACAGCTGCCACTTCACTTTCTGCCTGTATAAAGGTACCGCCAACCTGCGGCATCCTCATAGCCATGTAGTTAATGATTTCGTTCTGGGGAGTGATGGGGTAGCCGTAGTAGAATCTGCAGCCTGCTTGTATGGCGGCTTCAGCTGCAGCCTCATTTCCAGTCATCAAATGTTTATTATGCAGTGACGATTTCAATTGCGGCCTCCGGACACATTATCGCACAATGTCGGCATCCACTACAAGGATGACCTTCTTTAAAATAAACAGGGTGAAGGCCATAATCATTGAGGGTATCGTCTACCTCTAAAGACGTATAAGAGCAAAATGGTATACAGAGTTCACAACCTTTACAAAGATTCTTGTGTATTTTAACCATTACCATACTTAGGGCTACCTCCCCATGAAAGCTTTTCTCTTAGCACTGTATAAAAACTTCTTACCTCGGTGTCCACAAGTTGTAGGCGCATGTCGGACCTTTCTACTCTTACCATGTCTCCGGGTTGTAACTCCTCATAGACCTGGCCGTCAACCGTCAAACCCGTCCCAACACTCTCACTTCCGACTTCCATCTTAACCCTCACCCCCCCAGAGATCACCAGCGGCCTGTTTGTTAAAGTGTGTGGGCAAATGGGAGATATGACAAGGGCGTCCATCTCGGGTGAGAGGATAGGCCCCCCAGCGGAGAGGCAGTGGGCTGTTGAGCCCAATGGGGTAGATACGATAAGGCCGTCACTACTGTAAGTGGTTACATCCTCCTCATCGATGAAGAGTCTTACGGATATGAGCCTAGATAAGGATGCCCTTGATATTACAACGTCGTTGACTCCTAATGATTCCCTTACTACCTTCCTGTTGCGCTCCAACTGGCAGCTTAGGAGCATTCGAGAATGTAATTCGTACTCACCTCTAAGAACTTTGTCCAAGTGGCTATACATGTCTTTTGGGGTCAACTCTGCCAGAAAGCCAAAAAGCCCTAGATGTACCCCTATAATAGGTATACCATAAGGACTTACCATTCTCGAGACCCTTAGGAAGGTTCCATCGCCGCCCAAGGCGATAGCAAAATCGCCCTCCAAAGGTCTCATTCTCTCTGCCTGGGTGATATCCATGGGGACAGTCAGGGCCTTTCTCTTTAACCATGAGTCCAACTCCTCAAGGGTATTCTTAATCCTGTTCTTCCTTGTATTTCCAATGATTAATACCTTCTTCATTCAATCTACTGATGCCTGGCCACCTTCACTGGTGCGGAGATATCCAACTTTTCGAGTTCAATCATAAAACGCTTAAAGATACCATCTTCATCTAACCCCAGGCCCCTCAGTAGCTCACTTCTAGAACCCTGCTCTATAAATTTGTCAGGGATACCGAGCCTTCGCACCTTTCTAAGGTCTACACCTTCCTCAGAAAGCATCTCCAGCACAGCGGAGCCGAATCCACCTGCCAGGACGTGGTCCTCAACCGTGAAGACAATGGGGTGGTTCCTTACTGCCTCGAGAATGAGCTCTTTGTCTAGGGGCTTGGCGAATCGCGCATTGATAACAGTTACTTCAATCCCCTCTCTGGCAAGAATCTCAGCTGCCTTAAAGGAAGGGTATACCATGGCACCATAGGCAATTATGGCCCCACTGTGGCCATCTCTTAAGACCTCGGCCTCACCCCAGGAGAATGGATGAGAGGGGAGGTCAAGTTCTTCGTCGGGTATGTTCGCCCTGGGGTAACGGATGCAACTGGGCCCTTTTGTCTCTATGGCCAGCTTAAGCATCAGCTTCAGCTCACGGCCATCCTTTGGGGCCATCAGCTTTATCCCCGGCAGGTGTCTGAGGTAAGCTATGTCGAATGTCCCATTGTGAGTTGGCCCGTCATTTCCTACAAGCCCGCTTCTGTCCATAGCGAATACCACGCTGTTCTCCCTCTCCTGGAGGCACACGTCGTGGAATACTTGATCGAAGGCCCGTTGCAGGAATGTAGAGTATATGGCGGCTACTGGCCTAAGACCAGTGGCTGCCAGTCCATTTGCCAACCCTACGGCGTGTTGCTCGCAAATGCCTACATCAAAATACCTGTCTGGGAATCTATCCCTAAAGGCAGTTAATCCTGTGCCGTCTGGCATGGCTGCGGTGATTGCCACTACCTTTTTATTCTTTTCAGCGATCTCTACCAGCGCCTTGCTGAAGACCTTTGTGTAGGTGGTCTTCTTTACCTGGGAAGTCTCCACTATCTTGCCATTTTGAAGTTGAAAGGGACCTGCACCATGGTATTCGGTCGGGTCTTGAGACGCCGGTTCAAAGCCTTTTCCTTTTTGTGTAATGACGTGGAGTAGCATGGGACCCTTGATGGGCTTTAGGCGATTAATGGTGCTGATGAGAAGTGGAATATTGTGACCGTCTACAGGACCGTAGTATTGAAGTCCTAAGTCCTCAAAAATCTGACCTGGGGTCATGCCCCTTTTTATGGCCTCGGTAAGGTGCTCCAGGATGTTCTCTACAGGCTTACCAAAGATAGGGAGTATGTTTAGGATATGGTGTACCTCTTTCTTGAGGTCCTTATATAAGGGCATGGTTCGGAGTCCAGTCAGATATTTGCCTACGGCTCCCACGGTCGGAGATATAGCCATTTCATTGTCATTTAGTACAATGAAGAGCTTTTTCTTCATACCCCCGGCATGGTTAAGGGCCTCAAAGGACATGCCGGCACCAATGGCACCGTCTCCCACCACAGCGACTATCTTTCTGTCTATGCCCAGGATGTCGTCACCGCAGACCAACCCCAGGGCGGAAGATATGGCATCACCACTGTGACCAGAAGTGAATTGGTCGTAGAGGGGGCTTTCCTTTCTGTCCGGGAAACCGCTCAGACCTTTGTATTTACGCAGGGTCTGAAAGGCATCCTTCCTTCCAGTGAGGATCTTATGTACATAACACTGATGGCCTACGTCCCACACCAGCCGATCTGTTTTAAAGTCAAAGCAGTAATGGAGCGCAATGGTCAGCTCAACCACTCCCAGGTTGGATGACAGGTGGCCGGGATTCCTGGACACCACGTCTATGATTAGCTCGCGTACCTCCTCGGCCAGTTGGGGAAGATCCTCTAGAGGCGTATTCTTCAAATCCTCTGGACTGTCAATAGAGTCTAATAATTTGGGCATCTTCTCTCCCTTTAAAGCATCACTGTCTATTATTGGCCTCGGGCAGTCCTTGTGATAGATTCTTGACTAAGAGTCGGCCGTTCTCATCCCTCGCAAATACCTTCAATCTCTCCTCAGCTCCTTCCAGGAGCTCCAGACATTTTCGGTATATTTTAATACCATCTTCATATTTTGCAAGAGATTCATCTAAGCTAAGTTCACCTTTTTCTAACTCTTCAACTATCTCCTCTAGCTGTTTCAAGGCCTCTTCAAACTTTATGGTCTTCACCCTAGAATTTGCCCTACCGGGCTATCCTTTCTATTATCGAAACTGTGGTGCCTTTATGGAAACGTGTCTCAATCCTGTCCCCACACTTCAAGCCATTTGTTGTGGTAAGTGCCTTGTCATCTTTGGTGGTGATAGAATAACCCCTGGTCAGTACCTTCAAAGGGCTGAGACTTTCTATCTTACTACCCAGCCCTCCAAGGCGTTCCCTCTTTAGTGCAAGGAAATGGTCCATACTTCGACTAAAACCATAGAAGAGTTCGTCTACCCTTGCCTTATACAGGCGAACCATGTCCAGTGGCTGGCGCAACCCATATCTGCGCGGGAACTCCTGGAGTCTGCTTCTTGCGCTCTCCAGCTTACCATACACTGCGTGTTGCATCCTTGAGGCGAGTGTATTTACCCTCTCTAGGAGTTCATCCCTTATGGGCGCTACCATCTGTGCTGCTGCGGATGGAGTAGGGGCCCTCGCGTCGGCCACAAAGTCAGAGATAGTGAAGTCTGTTTCGTGGCCCACTGCTGATATCACGGGTATCTTGGAGGTGTAGATACTCCTTGCTACTATTTCTTCATTGAAGGCCCAGAGATCCTCTATGCTACCACCTCCCCTGCCAACTATGATGACATCTACCGGATTGTTGGAGACGTTGTTGTTAATGTCGGTTATAGCCAGGGCTATTTCCTCACCGGCCCCGTCTCCTTGGACCCTTACAGGGCAGATGATGACCCCTATCTGAGGTGACCGGGTGTGTATGATTTTTAGCATATCCCTCAGAGCCGCACCGCTTAGAGAGCTCACAATGGCTACCCGCTTGGGCAGGAAGGGTAACGGCCTCTTGCGAGCAGGGTCGAACAGGCCTTCCTTTTCTAACCGATTCTTTAGTTGTGAAAACGCAAGCTGCAGGGGGCCGATGCCCCTCGGCTCTATAGCCTCAACTACGAGCTGATACCGGCCTCTAGGGGGATAAACAGAGATTGAGCCAAAGGCGATAACCTGCATTCCGTCTTTCAAAGTAAAGGGTAGTTTAGTGGCAATGGTACGAAAAACTACGGTCTGTAGTTGGGCACCTTCATCCTTCAGGGTCATGTACACATGACCAGAATTCGGCCTCCTCATATTGGAGACCTCTCCTACTATCCAGACCTCCCAGAATTCCCTTTCCACTGAGTCCTTGAGCCTTTGGGTAATCTCAGAGATCGTGTAAACCTTCTGCCCTACAAGGCTTGGTTCCTGAGCTAGGATTGAAATGTTAAGGTCGTTCATCTTCAGTTATTTCCGTGTACTACCACTCTTTTAATCCCTTTCGCCTTACCTGTGGAGGTGTCTACTGTTATGATGGCACCGCTCATTCTAACATCTTTTTCTGCCACTTCAAAGCGCGTGGGCATCTGCGTTATAATAAATTTTAATACACTGTCTGTGTCCCTGCCCAAGATAGAATGATGAGGTCCTGTCATTCCAAGGTCAGTTATATAGGCGGTGTTGCCGGGCAAGACCCTTTCATCGGCCGTCTGTACGTGTGTATGGGTTCCCACCACAGCACTTACCCTTCCATCCAGATACCAGCCCATGGCAACCTTTTCTGAAGTTGCCTCGGCGTGAATATCAACTATAATTACCTGCGTCTTCTTAGCGACCTCCTCAAGTATCCGGTCAACCGTGCGGAAGGGGCAATCTACAGGGGGCATAAATACCCGACCTAACAGATTTATAATACCTATAGTAATCCCCAAATGGTTTCCCACCACCACCCATCCCCTGCCCTTGGCAAGCGGTGAGTAGTTTGCCGGTCTAAGGATTCTTGTTTCTGTTTCCAAGACTGGTATTATCTCTTTTTTCTTCCAGACATGATCCCCCGTGGTAATGACATCTAGCCCAGAGGCAAATAATCTTTTAGCCACATCCGAGGTTACGCCTGAGCCGCCGGCAGCATTTTCTGCATTGGCGACAACAAAATCAACGTTTTCCTCTCTTATAAGAGTCGGAAGTCTACTTTCTACAATGCGCCGGCCTGGCTGGCCCACAATGTCACCTAAGAACAGGATATTAAGTTTCATCCTTTAGCTAGTCTCGATACCACGATTAATAATATAAAAACGACCCCGGATTTAGCTATTTCTCTGCTGGAGCCGTTTTCTTAGCAACTTTTCGATGTCTGACGGGATGAAGGCGCTTACATCTCCACCCATGCTAACCGCTTCCTTTATAAGAGTAGAATTTAAGAATGAATACTGTTCGCTAGTCATTATGAAGATGGTCTCTATATCCTTTCTCAGGACACGGTTGGTGAGGGCCATCTGAAACTCATATTCGAAATCTGATACGGTTCGTATGCCCCTTAAGATAATCTTTGTGTTTCTCCTCTGAAGATAGTCCACCAGCATGCCCTCAAAACTGTCAACTGTTATGTTCTTAAGACGTTTTGTGTGGTTGGTAATCATCTGTTTTCGTTCTTCCACACTAAATAAAGGCCTCTTGAGGGGGTTAACCCCAATGGCCACGATTACTTCATTAAAGACCTTACAGCCCCTCTCGATTAGGTCCAGGTGTCCGTAGGTAAGTGGGTCAAAGGTACCTGGATAGACTGCCCTGGTCATAATTATCTCCCTGCGAAGGAATAGCTGCGCCCAAAACTTCTCTTCATACCCTTGGGCTGAAATACAAAACTGAAAGCTTTGTTACGATTCACAACATCGAAACTTACGTTAAAACCGGCGATCCAATCATGAGACTCCCTGGTAAAGGAAAAATTGCTGAAAAGATTTTTTGAAGTTTCTCTACCTTCCGCATCTTCAACCCCCAGGTCAAAACCCTCAGAAAACATTGCACGCCACTTCTTGCTAATTAAGACATCTGTATTAAGTATTACAGTAGAACTAACATTCTTTATGAACCTATAGCCGAAGAAGTATCTCCAGTTCTCCGACTTCCGGAAGGAAAGGCCCCAGTTGAGCACGTCGAAGTTATTCTCGCTTAAATCAAACTCGTTGCGCTCAGATACCAGGGACAACCTGTTGGTGACTTGTGTCCGAAGGTCGTATTGTAGAAAGCTGCTTCGCTGGGATATAATAGCTCCCTCTGCAGTCATCATTGTGTGGGTCACTGGTCCCTTTGGTGGTTCCTTGGGGGAGGCGAAAAGATGGAGCTCTACGTCGAAATCAAGGAGGTCTACTGTCTCCAGCTTCCAGGGTGGACCGCGGCGGGTCTGCATGCGGTTCCTTATGCCAATGATTGCCGAGCTGTAATTGTCGAGTCCGTCTAGTCTCTCGTACTGAAGGAGGTCATTAGGGTTTTTTGTGACTACCGGAGCCACCCTCCAGCGGAACTCCGGTGTAATTATATGCCGTATCCCATTTATTCTAAGGAGCTTATTTTCAACGCCATAAATCCTCCAAAACTGTGTGCTTGCTTCGAAACCCAAGCTGCCAATAAATCTCCCTGTGGCAGGGCCGTCGTTGGGTCCACTATCCTCTAGGGTCTTGCTGTAGGCGGTTGCCCGACCGCCTACAAATGGACTGGCTTTAATGGCCCCCAAACGGAATGGCCGACTAATGGTATTATCTGTGTCGAATCGTAAGCCGCTTCCAGTGGTGCTCTGGAGTGTGTTGAATGAGTCAGGGTTTCTGGTGTCTAGCTCGTCGTCTATCCGGAAGTCAAGGTAAGCTATTTCGGACTCTGCGGTCAGGTTGAGTCTGTCGTCCCACAGTGGTTCCCCTATGGCGTGGTAAGATATCTTTGGCAGGCTCTCCAGGCCTGTGTCAAAGCGATGCAACTGCTTTTTTAAGAGGAAAGTAGCACCCCGATTGTCCTTAAGCCTCCTGAAATACAAATATGTCTCTTGTTCCTTGCCTTCTTTGAACTCCTTTTCGAAGTATTCTCTCAGAAAGTTCCTGTCACTGAGGAAAGAAAGCTCGGCATCTGCGCGCCACTCTTTTGTAAGTTGGTGCCTGTGACGCCATAGGACCCTTCCCCTGTTGTCATGTTCTATCTCTTCGCGGGCGCGGGTTTCATCCCTGTTAAGGCCGTCAGCAACGTAGTATGTCTGGAAGAAACCTTCTAACCCTAAATCCTCTCGCTCGTATTCGAATGTATTTCCGACTGCCGGCCCTCTTTTGGCAAGGTAGTCTACATTTACGAGCAACTCGCTCCAATCGCCCATGCTGGCGGGGACGAACGGCAGCGCATACGGGTTCCAATCTGTGCGTATGAATGTCCCGAAACGGGTTGACGTCCCCACACTGTAGCCCTCTAAAAGGGCCTCCTTTTTCCTGGTATCATATTTATAAACCGGCATATAGGCAGTGGGCATGTCACCAAAGTAGAAAAGATTATCATATGCAGTAATCTCCGTGTAGCGCTCCCCGGCCTCGGTTCGCCTTCTTACTATTACCTTTGGACTGCTAACATGAAAGTGGGGGTGGCCAAAGGAACACGTGGTGAAGTACCCGTCCTTTACTTCATATTTGTCAGGGGCTACATGCCTCATCTCCTTACCGCCTATATAGGCGGGTAGTGGAAAGTTCTTTATAGGCGTCTTGATCCTGGGGTTCATGTAGAAGCCCTTGGCCTCCTTAAAATTTTCAAAGACCCTGTCCGCCTTTCTTATTTCTCTTTCACTGGTTACAATGGTCACGTTACCCTTGGCATAAAACTCTTTAAATTTCTGTGTCTTCTTGCCCTCTGTCTCCTGCAGCTCAAACCATAAAATGGCGTCGTCTGCTGTTAGCGTCTCCTCGGCGCGTCGAATCTCTACATCACCTATGGCTATCACTACCCTTGTGTTACCCTCTGTCCAACTGTCAATGTCATTAGCTACCACATCTACCACTTGAGGTCTGCTAGGAGGACGCCTCTCCAGTTCCAGTTCCAGTGGTTCCTTATAGGCAAACTCGGCCAGGCCAAGTTCCTTAATCTTCTTGAGTTTAAGATGACTAGTGGTTAGCTGCTCTTCACCAAAGGTCTGGATAGGTACTCCGCTATAGGTATCTACCATGATACCAGCCGTTGTTTCCAGGTGCAGATAGACCTCTTCATATTTTTCATGGTCTCGTCCTTGTATTAAAATTACTTCTCCCTGGCACAAGATTTCCATCCGCGCCTCTGGCTTTTGTCCGGCCTCCAACTCATAGAACCAGCAAATGGCGTTGTCAGCGCTCAGCTGCACCTCGCCCTGAGTTATCTTTACATCTCCTCCCGCAGAAAAGACCCTTATCCCTTCCATCTGCCAAGTGCTTACACCTTCAGCCAAGATGTTAATTGGGTTTTGAGTCGTGCTCAGGGTGATTATGCCTTTGGAATAGGCCAAGGTCTCAAGCCCTAACCACATCGTGGGCACTACTATCAGCAAACGAAGTAGCGTCTTCATAGAAGATGTTTAAGAGAGTTGCTATTAAAGGGAGTATTATAGTTACATCAGGAGAGAATTGTCAAACAAAAAACCACCAAAATACTCTATATATAGTAACCATATTTTACGATAGCACCAGATATAGCTATGAGAGAGGGGGGCTGTATCTATCTCGAAAGTAATATGGGTATTGTTTAATGGCACGGATTAGAGGGCACTAGAGACCCTTACATCCTGACACCATTAAAAAAGAGGACTATAGCCATCATGGTGATGGCTACACCTATTAGTCTTTTTGTGGCAGTGGGGCTTAGCGTAACACCAAGTTGAGAGCCCGCATAAGAACCTATCATAGAGGCTATGCCCATGGTTAGTAGAACGGAAAGGTCGAGGTTTCTATGGAGCAGGTGGCCGAGGAACCCTGATACAGCCATAAACAAGCTGATGACCATGTTAGTGCCGGCGGCTGCAGCAGGTGCTAACCCCATAGCCTTTATCATGGTCGGCACCCGAAGGCTTCCCATTAGCAATCCTGCCATACCCCCTATAAAACCAAGGATGAACCCCCATAAGGCCGCTATTACTACACCTCTCCCTTCCATCCTTTGCGAACAGGATTCCCCTCTCCACCCTTCATCCGATTTTTCCCCCTCCGGCTTTCCTTCGTGTGATTGTCCTGCCTCTGACTTTCTACTTGTTGCGCTGCGCAGCATGTCAACCCCCACACAGAAGTACACAAGGCCAATAAAGACGAGAAGCCATTTATACGAGACGTATTTGCTCGAATATCCACCCAGAAATGAGCCGATGCAGGAAAAGCCTCCCATGAAGAGGAGTACGGTGATGTCCACCAACCTCGCCTTCCAGTATCGGTACGAGGCCGTGGTGGCCGTTAGTGTATCAACACCAAGATTGGTCCCCGCCGCTATGTGAGGGGTAGGCACAATTAAATAGACGGCAGGCAGCCTTAGCGCGCCGAGGGGCATGCCTGTGATTCCAGCAAGTGTGCCTATTGTTAGACCAACAACGGCCCCGAAGAGGAGTTTCAGGTTAAAGACCAGCTCTAGGGTGGTATCCACTCTTTGTTCATTGCTTCGCAGACGTGTCCTGAAATGCTGGCGCGCCGGGGAGGACTCGAACCCCCGACCGTCGGATTAGAAATCCGATGCTCTATCC
>JBHIBD010000037.1:0-19645 GCA_046758865.1 Candidatus Brocadiales bacterium
CTACCGCTAAGATATGTGAAAATTATAACGTAAAGTATCAAGGATTTTGATGGGTGGATTGCGTGTGGGAGAATGAGTGTTTATTCTCTAGTGCTTAATTGGATTATTTGGTTCAGGCCTATAAGTTCTATAGGTTTCCCCTCTATGAACTCAAAAACACCTTTTGTAAAACCAGAAACAGAAGCCAATAGGGCCTTGTCGGCTTTTTCATTTATCAAAGTGCCATATAAATCTCTTACCACACCTGGACCGACCGGTGCCTTGTGAGCTTTACATTGGATTACGATTTTTTGCCCATCTTTGGCTGCAAAAATATCAACACCTTTATCCCCTGAACCTTTAGCTAATTTTTTATTTTATAGCCATTTTTACTCAACAAGAATGCAAATTCATGTTCAAATCGCCGACCACTCAAAGACTGCCAAAATAAGGTTTGAGTTCTAACAAACCACGCCTCAAATTTTTTCTTAGCTTTTTGGAATTTCCTAAAACTTTTAATCTTTTTTGAAAAAAATGGCAGTGCGAAATCAAAAGTAAGTACAATGAACATCCCTACAAAAAACCCACCCCCTACACCCAGAAAACCAACGAGGAATCCCGCAACTAACCGCCCCTGTAAACTAGTTTCGGCTATAGTTAAGGCTTCGTAAATTCCACTACCGAGCCCTAGGATTATCATGGATGTAATAACACTCCAGATAAGAAATTTTTCTTCATGCTTTTTGTACTTAGAAACGTCCTTTTCTGTTAGACCGAAATCTTCAGGTTTTGGTTCTTTCATGTTTCAAGACTTGAAGATTATGATTACACAAGCCTCTCAGGGAAGCCGAACATGACGTTCATGTTCTGGACGGCGATGCCGGAGGCGCCCTTTATCAGGTTGTCTATGGCAGATATGATAATTACCCTGTTGTCCACCATGCGGGCGGAGATGTCACAGAAGTTTGTGCCCACCACGTCCTTTGTATTAGGCGGCTCATCCGGGTCTTTTATGCGGATAAATGGCTCGTTCTTATAAGAGCTTTTTAGCTTATCTGTTACGGCCTTGGTAGTGGTCAGAGACTTTAACCGTGCGTATGTGGTTGATAACAGGCCGCGGTCCATGGGCACGAGGTGGGGGGTGAAGGTGATTTTTACCTTTGTCTTTGTGGCACGTTCCAGGATTTCTTCCATCTCCGGGAGGTGGCGGTGACCGCCGACTCCATAGGCCTCTAAGTTCTCGTTGCGCTCGCAGTACATGGACTGCTCTGATACGTCCCTCCCGCGCCCTGAGACGCCTGACTTTGAGTCAGCGATTATGTCCGTGGGTTCTACTATCTTCTTTATGACCAGCGGGGCAAGCGCCAGTATGACGGAGACGGGGTAGCAGCCGGGGTTACTGACCAGTTTTGCCTTTTTTATATCCTTCCTGAATAGTTCAGGGAGTCCGTAAACGGCCTTTTTTAGCCCATCGGGGTCGGTATGAGGCGTCTTGTACCACTTCTCGTATAAACTGGCGTCCTTGAGGCGGTAGTCGGCGCTAAAGTCTATCACCCTGTGGCCGGCCTTGATATATTTGGGTACATACTGCATGGCCACTGCGGGTGGAAGGGTGACAAATACCAGCTCAACTCCCTTTGGTATATCCGTAGGCTCGAGGCCCACGGTCTGCAGGTCTATTTGCTGCCTGAGAGAGGGGAATATCTGCGATATCCGCGGGTTACCCTCTCGCCGGGTGCCCAGGTATGCTATCTCTACCTCCGGGTGGCGGAGCAGTATCTTTATCAGCTCAAGACTGGTATATGCCGTGGCGCCGGCTATTCCTACCTTCAATTTTATGTTCCTCCCAAGATGACTTAAGCCAATGATAGCACGGCCCTTATAAAAGTCAATTTAAATGGGTGGAGACCTCTGTGAAATAGTAAAAGAATGTACAGCAATGCTACGGACTGTCATTGCGAGCCTTCGGCCCGAGCTCAGGCCGAGGGCGAAGCGAAGCAATCTCTGGTTCTCTGATGAAAACTACTTAACTTATTAGATTGCTTCGTCGCTTTCGCTCCTCGCAATGACAGCTCTGTCTCCGTTTTTGCGAAGGTTTCTGGGTATGTATTTCACCAGGTTCCACAGATGATGGTGAGGAAAGTGGGGAGAAACTTTAGCAAGACTGGGCATGAAGTTTAAAGAAGTAATACATAACTACAATTTTCCTTCTAAGAACTTTTGTTGGTCATTTTTTAAATTATCTGTTGGCGGATTTTCCCATCCAAACAAATCTACGAGATTTAGAAAAGCTTCAAACGCAAATTCATTTGCCTTGTTCATTAATTCTGTGACGGCATAACTTTTATCACATTTCCAAGGACCTCCCTCCTTTGAGACGGGTGGAGCCATGAAAGGTACCCTATCATATGAGTCAATAAACAAATGGCGATCTAAAAGGTCATGTAGTTCAACTTTAATTACAACTTTTTCGTCAAAAATGTCCTCTTTCGCTAGGCGTTTGGCAAATTCAAAAATTTCTGTTAGTGTATACAAAGTGCCTAACGCACCTAGCAATTTTTTTCCTTTTAACTCATCTCCATGTGACCAAATATTTCGATATTCAATGTCTTCCAACCAATCTTCTCTAAGTGCTAGTAGATGGACAAAATTCCCGCTTTGTGTCATCCTCCAGAACTCAATATGATTTCTCCAATCTATAAATTTTTCTACACCATTTATGCTTGGGGAAGGTTCACTTATCCTGTCCTTAAAGTGTGGATAATACCAACCTCTCAATTCAATAACACTATTACGAACAATTTCCTTAACTTTGGCTCTTGATTCGATTCTTTCTTTAATATAAATATCTGGGTGCAGATTAATTGCCCAATATCCCTTAGACTTAATCTTTTTTATAACTTCCTCTTTTCCACTCATAAGATGTCGCTTACTTCGTTAATAAATTTTTTAGTATCTGTTTCACCTTCTGGAGCTTTTGTATGGGACAAGGTCTTAACAAGTCTTTGCATTTTTTCAGAAGATAAGTCCAACTCTTTATCTATTGCCAAGTTAATTATTTCTCTCATTTCTGTTTCATTATCCACCCTTTTAGTTCCAGGTGCATGAGTCCTAATATATAAGGCACCTCTAACTAGAGGTTCGGATCCAAGATTTCTCCCGTTTCTGCAGCAAATGATTGGAGAATACAGAAATTCTTGAACTAAAAATACAATAAAAAATTTACCGCTATACTTCATACTCTTTATCTCTAATCTTGGTGCTGGCTCTCCAAAATTCCTAACATCTTGATAAATCTTTTCTTGGTCGTATGTTTCTAAATGTTCTCTGCGTACTCCCGTAGCCTCGAAAGTCTTATCGGGATTTTGCTTTACTCCTAGGATTATTTTTCCACCATCTTTTATATTTGACATCCCTAGAATAGACTTGACAATTTCCTGAAGCTGCTGTTGGTGATTTATATCATTCCATGGAATGGACGGCTTAAATTCCACTGCACGACTTTCTGACGGAGCATCTAAAATTCCTTTTATAATTAGATCAACTGGTATTGGGTCTATCATATCTTTATCTAATTTTCTTATTAAATTTTCAGCATATTCTCGGCAGCAATTCACCTGAGGCCATGGGCACTACCCTCCTGCCCCCTATACTTGTCTTCAGTATAACGGTGCCCTTGTGGTCATCCGTCACCTGCCCTATCTTACGGGCCTCTCTGCCAAGGGGATGTGAGCGCAGGGTCTCGATGGCCTTGTCCTCGCCATTGTCATTGGGGGCCACAAATGTGAGAAATCGGCCTTCATTCGCTATATATAGTGGGTCGAGACCCAGTATCTCGCAGGCGCCCCTCACTGGTTCAGGGACGGGTATGCTATCCTCCCGTATCTGGATGCCCACATCAGCGGCCCTTGCTATCTCATTGAGCACAGATGACAACCCGCCACGTGTGGCGTCCCTCAGGCAGTGAATCGCTGCCCCGGACTTTAGGACCTTTTCTACGGGGCCCCACAGGGGAGCCGAGTCGCTCTCTATCTCTGCCTCAAGATTAAGCCCCTCCCTTGCGACCATGACGGCAATGCCGTGGAGGCCAATCTCACCGTTTAGGATTATACTGTCGCCTGGCCTCACCGCTCTCGGTGAGATGCCTTCGTATTCAACTACTCCGACGCCTGAGGTGTTTATGTATATCCTGTCTGCGCTACCTTTCTCCACCACCTTGGTATCGCCCGTTACAACCATGACTCCAGCCTCCCTGCAGGCCCTTGAGATTGACTCAACTATCCTGCCCAAATCGGCCATCACGAGGCCTTCTTCTATTATAAAGGAGAGGCTGAGCAGCAGTGGTCTCGCCCCGCACATCGCCAAATCGTTTACTGTGCCGTGGACTGACAGGCTGCCGATGTCTCCGCCTGGAAAGAATATGGGTTTTACGACGAATGAGTCTGTGGTAAAGGCCAATTTTGAATTATCAAGCTCAAAGGTAGAGCCGTCGTGGAGCAGTTCCAGATATTTGTTATTAAGGGCGGGTAGGAACAGCTTGCCTATTAATTCGGCGGATGGTATGCCGCCACTTCCATGGGCAAGGGTAATCTTGCCTGCCTCGGCAGGAGGAACGGGATATGAAGGGTTGAAACCACCCAAGATTTTATGCCATCCTGTAGTTGAAATAAGCTGCACAGGCACCCTCAGAAGACACCATGGGTGCGCCCAAAGGATTCTGGGGTGTGCACTGCGTACCGAAGGCCCGACACTCATTGGGCCTCTTCAGCCCCTGGAGTATGTACCCTGCGATGCACTCCGAGGGTTCCTCTACCTTTAAGCCATCTATGCTGAATATGCTTTCGGCATCAAACTCCCGATAAGACTCCCTTAGTGCAAGTCCACTTTTCGGTATGATGCCAATGCCCCTCCACTTTCTATCCGCCACCTCAAAGACCTCGTCCACTGCCTGCTGCGCCAGTACGTTTCCCTCCGGCCTTACAGACCTTCCGTAGGCGTTTTCTACATCACACCGACCCTCTTCCAATTGTCTTATTAGCCTGTATATACCGAGTATAATATCCAGGGGTTCAAAACCGGTTATTACTATGGGCACGCGATATTTTTCTGTAATCCTTTTATATCCCGCCTGACCTATTACGGTGCTGACGTGTCCGGGGGCCAGAAAGCCATGGAGCGCTATGTTGGGTGTGGAGAGGATGGCCTCAAGTGCGGGCGGCACCAGCACGTGTGCGACCAGGGCGGAGAAATTTTTTATGCCAAGCCTCTTCGCCTGGAGTACGGCCATGGCAACGGCCGGTGCGGTCGTCTCAAAGCCCACGGAAAAGAACACTACCTTTTTCCCGGGGAATTCCTGGGCTATCTTTAGGACGTCCAGGGGCGAGTAGAGTATCCTTACGTCCGCTCCCTCCGCCCGACTGGCGATAAGGTCCTTCTCAGAGCCAGGTACACGGAGCATGTCTCCGAACGAGCAGAATACAACCTCTGGCCGTGATGCTATATGTACGGCCTTGTCCAGCATCTCAATAGGGGTCACACATACAGGGCATCCAGGGCCGTGTATCAGTGTGATTCTCTCCGGCAGGAGTGTATCTATGCCGAACTTAATTATGTTATGGGTCTGGCCGCCACAGACCTCCATAATAGTCCAATCCCTGTGTATGATATCTGTTATTGCCCTTATGTATTTCTGTACAGGTTCAGAGCCCCTGTACTCGTCTACGTATTTCATAGCCCCATCTCTTTCAGGGTCTCAAAGGCATCTTTGGCCTTTGCCTCATCAATCTTGCTTATTGCAAAGCCTATATGCACGATTACCCAATCGCCCTCCTTCACGTCGTCCAGATAGGCAAGACAGACCTCCCTTTTTGTCCCACCGAAATCAACGACGCCCATCCTCATTCCAAGGGCATTGTCTTCTATCTTTATTACTTTTCCTGGGATGCCCAGGCACATATCATCTATTCCTCAAGATGTGTCCAGCCACTGCCACTTGTCCCAGGGAGATGCCTCCATCGTTGGGGGGGACCCTCTGGTGGGTGTAAACCCTGAAGTCTTCTTTCTCAAGCTCTTGGAAGGTTTTTTCTAGGAGATACCTGTTCTGGAAGACACCTCCCGTTAGTACTACCCTTTCCATTCCAACCCTCCTGGCTACCGCCAGAATCGTCTTTGAAAGGGTGTTATGGAATTTTGCCGCAATAATGCCCGTGTCCAGTCGTTTATTGAGGTCATTTATAATCCCGGAGACAATCGGCCTCCAGTCAAGGACCATTGGTCCATCTGTCTCACTATTATCAAGGTCGAGTGAGAAATCATAATATGCCGACGAAAAATCTTCACGGGCCCTGAATTCAAGCTCCATGGCGCCTTGTCCTTCAAAGCTTATTTTATGCCTTACGCCTAGTATGGACGAGACCGCATCAAAGAGCCTGCCGACACTGGAGGTCAGTGGTGAGTTAATCCCCTTCTCAGTCATTTCAAGGAGCAGCCGGAGCTCTTTCGTCTCGAAGGATGATATTGATGGGATTTTGTCGAGCTCCTTGACCTCTTCACCAAAGGTCTCGAAGAGCACGGAAAGGGCGCTTCTTCGGGGTTCCTTCACCGACCGCTCAGAGCCAGGGAGCCTGAACGTCCTTATATGACCAACCCTCTGAAATGTTGTGTAGTCTGCTACCAGGAACTCTCCGCCCCATACGGTGCCATCCGTTCCATAACCCGTACCATCCCATGCAACACCCAACACCTTATCATCCAGTTCGTTTTCCATCATACATGAGGCTATATGTGCGTGATGGTGTTGAACCCGGATGACTTGTGAGCCATTTCTGTGAGCCCACGCAGTGGAAAAATAATCGGGGTGCAGGTCGCAGGCCACTGCCTCAGCCCTGTAGTCAAACAGCCTCGTGAAATCGGAGATTGTCTGCAAAAAGGCCTCCTGTGCCTCCAGGGTCTCTAAGTCTCCAATGTGCTGGCTTATGAATATACTCTGCCCCAGTGACAGGGCTATAGTATTTTTAAGGTGAGCACCCACACCCATGACCCTCGGAATTTTTCTGGAATGCCTTATCGGCAGGGGTGCATAACCCCTTGCTCGTCTCATAATCATCTCCCTGCCAAGAACTACCCTTGTTACAGAGTCGTCCGTATATCTTGCTATTGGCCTGGTATGGATGAGGAAGAAGTCCGCAATGTCCCGAAGTCTGTGTTGGGCCTCTTTGTTTTCTGTACATATGGGTTCATCCGTTAGGTTGCCGCTTGTAGCAATTAGGGGTTTTTGCACCTTTGAGGATAGTATCAGGTGAAGGGGCGAGTAAGGGAGCATAACCCCGAGGTATGGATTTGCAGGTGCTACAGCTTCGGCTATATCCGCACGCCCTCTTTTACGTAATAGTACGATAGGGGATTCCGGGGAGGCAAGGAGCCTATCTTCCATGGGAGAGGTTTTGCAGTATTCCCTTGTCATCTCCAGCGAAGGGAATAGCAGGGCAAATGGTTTCTCCTCTCTCCTCTTCCTCTTTCTGAGTTCAATGACGGTCTTCTCGTTCCTTGCGTCTGCAACTAGAAGAAAGCCGCCCAGGCCCTTGACGGCAAGTATCTTCCCCTGCAGTATGAGTTCAGTAGCCCTCTCCATTGCATCGCCTTTTTCAGCCAAGATTTTTCCGTTCTGCGCCCACAGCTCAACGTGCGGGCCGCAAACAGGGCAGGCTATGGGCTGTGCGTGAAACCTCCTGTCCTCAGGGGTCTCATACTCCCTGCGACAGGCATCGCACATCTCAAATACCTTCATTGTGGTATTTGGCCGGTCATATGGAAGGGCGTTTATGATTGATAGCCTTGGCCCACAGTTGGTGCAGTTGGTAAACGGGTAGAGGTATCGCCTTTCCTTGGGCTCAAGGGTCTCTTTCAGGCAATCCTCGCAGGTGGCTATGTCTGGTGGAATTACCGGCGAGGTTTCTCCCCCGTCGATGCTCTTTTCAATCCTGAACGTATCCGTATCCACGCCCAGGGGGTCAAGGAATGAGAATTCAAGGTTTGATATGCGGGCCAGGGGGGGCCTTTCACGGGACAGTCTCAGGATAAACTCATTGAGTTCTTTCTCCCATCCCTCCGCTTCTATAAGCACACCCCAGGGGAGGTTTGTGACATATCCCCTCAGGCCCAGTGAATTGGCCAGCCTGAATACAAATGGCCTGAACCCTACGCCCTGCACCACCCCACCTATGGATACCTTTACCCTCTTTAAGGAAGGACTAATCTGTCTCGATTTCAAGACTCTCAAGGATGACTTCGTCTCCGTCGGTTATCCTGGTTTCTGAAGACCTGCATCTTCCGCAGTTCGGGATGCCTGGCGTATCTGTCTCAAAGACATAGTCGCAGGCCAGACACCGTATCTTGGCAGGTCTTTTAATGAGCTCCAGCTCTGCCCCCTCTGCGACAGTACCCCGGGAGCAGAAAACAAGGGTATCTCTAAGATGTTCAGGATTTGTGCCAGAAAGAGAACCTATGGAGAGTTTTAGCCTCACCACCCTCTTTCCGTCACGTTTCCTTGATTCTTCATCCACTATGTTGAGGATAGCCCTGCAGCTCTCGATGTCGTGCATATCTAACTTCAGAAGTGTAGTTACCCCATTTATGGGGCAATATACGTAGGCCCGATAAATCGGGCAACTACAATAAATGTTGCGGTTTTATTTTAACGTGCCGGACAGGCCGGCACGCTACATTTGCCCGGCGGCCACAAGGGTTTTTCCTTACGTAACAAATCAAGTTTGTGTAGCGTACGAGGTAGACTCGCACATTCTTAGGTTTTTACCTCCTCAAGGAGCATCTCTATCAATTCGTCGAGCCTTGAGGACACGGGTTCAGAAAGCTCAAGCCCTATGCCCACCGTCTGGGGCTGGATGCCAAACAGGCAGACCCTTTTGGGCAAGAAATTCTGCAGCCTCGACAGCGCCAGGACCTCTCGAAGGCCTATCTGGTGGGCAGAGAGCTTTCGTGCGTTATAAATATCGTCAATATCGTTGGCCTCTATGCGGAAAAGCTCCCCCGGCTTACCTCCACGGTCTATGGCGTCTACTATGAAAATGGCCTCACGGCCCTCCAGGTAAGGGATAAGCCTTAGCCCTAGAGTACCGCCATCCACTACCTCAACGTTATCCGGCAGTGGGTGCTCATTTTTTATCTTTTCCACCACACGGACCCCAACGCCCTCATCTCTAAGGAGAATGTTTCCCACACCCAATATGAGGACCTTCTTTGCGTTATTTTCGGGCTTTAAGTTTTTTTTCTTCAATGAACTTGTAACCGTCAAACATGGCCTCCACCAGCCCGTCTCTCTCGCTCATAGCACAGAGAAATACAGAGTAGATGTGGTGGATGAAGAACATTAAAAAGACGTATGTCAGGAGGTGATGAACAAATCTAAGCTCCTGAGCGCCAAAGGTCGCTACCAGCCAGCTAACACCGCCTCCGTAGTGCATGGTGTACAGGGCATGACCTGTAAGGATTTCCACCAGGCACAACACATAAACTGCCCCGTACGCCATCCCGGCAAGTGCGTTGTGCCCGATAGCACCTGGACTCTTTAGCCTAAGGAATAAGTAGAATTTCAGTGTCTCCAGTGCATTCTTTCGCCTCTCGAGGCTGAGAGGGATGAGGCCCCTCCAGCTTGCGTACTGGTTTCCTGTGAATAGCCAGATGAGCCGCAAAAATACGGCAGTTGAGAATACAAGGGCTGCAACGAAGTGTATGAACCTGACCTGGCTCATGATTAGTGCACCGCTTCTTGTTAACGGCACGGGGTTTCCTATCAGGTATCCCGTTGCGGCAAGCACGAATATGCACACAACAATTATCCAGTGGGTCCACCTTACTACTGGCTCCCAGACATAGACCTCTACCCTTTTCTTGACCTCTGGGCCCACCCTATGTGACCTTTACGAAATTCATCTCGTTACCATCGGTGTCGTAGATGTGCACTCCGCACGCCATACACGGGTCAAATGAATGTACGGTCCTCAGTATCTCCAGAGGTTGAGCGGGGTCTGCCACCGGTGTGCCTATAAGGGCCTTTTCTACGGGGCCCATCTGCCCTTTGTCGTCTCTTGGCCCCAGGTTCCAGGTGCTTGGGACGACACACTGGTAATTGTGGATACTCTTGTCCTTTATATGTATCCAGTGTCCCAGGCCGCCGCGTGGGGCCTCGTAGAGACCATACCCCATGGCCTCCTTGGGCCACTCCGACGGGTCCCATTTCTCCCCGGCGTGGATCTTCCACTCCCCCCTTCCCATGTTATTGGCCAGCTCATCCGTCCAGTCGATTATCTTCTCTGCCAGAATCAGTGTCTCCACGCCCCGCGCCAGTGTCCTTCCCAGCGTAGAGAAGAGGGCCTCCACAGGGACATCCAAGGTCTTGAGTGCGCTGTCAATGAGCTCCCTCGTCCTCTTGTGGCCCGAGGCATAGGCAACCAACATCCTCGCCAGCGGCCCCACCTCCATTGGCCTCCCTTCATATCGCGGGGCCTTCATCCAGCTATACTCACCATCCGTACCAAGCTCCTTGTAGGGAGGTTTTGGTCCTGTATATCTTGGTGTTGTTTCCCCCTGCCAGGGGTGTCTCCCTTCCGTGTTACCGCCAGAATACTCAAACCATGAACGAGTGACATATTCTGCTACCTTTTCCTGGTCAACAGGGTGTACATAATCCAGGTTCTCATCGAGTATTATCCCACTGGGTATAAATTGGTCCAACGGGTTGTCGCTCATGGGGAATTCACCATACGAGAGATAGTTCCCGACACCCCTGCCAACTTTTGCCCAGTCTTTGTAGAAGGATGCAATAGCTATAAGGTCTGGCAGGTAGACCTTTTCTACAAATGTTCGGGCCTTTACTGCCAGGTCTCTGATAAAGGCAACACTGCCGGCGTTGAGGGCGTTCTCACTTTTTGGGTCAACAGGCGTTGACACACCACCCACGATTAGCGACTGAAGGTGCGGGTTTTTGCCTCCGAGGAGTGCATGGATTCGTATAAAATCCTTCTGCCACTCCAGTGCCTCAAGATAATGGGCCACCGCAAGCAAGTTTGCCTCTGGAGGGAGTTTATATGTGGGGTGTCCCCAATAGGCATTGGAGAATGGTCCAAGCTGCCCGCTCTCTACAAACTTTTTGAGCCTGTCCTGTACCCCTTTGAAGTAGGTCCTTCCAGAGAGGTGCCAGTCTGAGATTGACTCGGCGAGCGTTGAAGTGCTGGCGGAATCGGCCCTTAGGGCGGAGGTGATGTCTACCCAGTCCAGGGCATGGAGGTGGTAGAAGTGGATAGGGTGGTCGTGAACAAACTGTGCGGCGGAAATGATGTTTCTTATGGTGCGGGCGGTGGGGGGAATGCGAATGCTTAGGGCATTTTCCACTGCCCTTATTGAGGCCAGGGCATGGACCACGGTGCAGACACCACATATTCTTTGGGCAAACAGCCATGCGTCTCTGGGGTCTCTACCCCTAAGGATTATCTCTATGCCGCGGAACATTGTGGCACACGAGAGGGCATCCACAATGCGGCCCTGAGTAACGTCCACCTCTACCTCTATCCGAAGGTGGCCTTCAATCCTTGTTACGGGGTCTACGACTACCCTTGCGATCTTTCTTCTCCTTGTCTTTTTCTTCCCGTCTTCGTATGATTTGCTCTCTGACCCAACTCCCGGCCCCATGCAGGAGGAATATAGCGGCTGTGGCTGTTACCAGCCCCACCCCCACCTTGTCTGCAGTGGTTTCCACGCCAAACCCAGGTATCTTTGGCAGATGTTTGTAGAATGGGGACATGCTGTCCCAGAAATTTGGCTCGGAACACCCAATGCATGGGTGGCCACTCCCGATTGGCCAACTGGTCCCGTCGTTCCAGCGCACCCTCGGGCAGTTGTGGAAGGTGGCAGGGCCTTTGCACCCCATCTTATACAGACACCAGCCCTTCCTGTGGCCCTCATCCCCCCACTTCTCTACGAATTGCCCTGCGTCATAAGAACCGCGCCTCTCACAGGCATCGTGTATCCTCTTGCCGTAGGCAAACAGCGGCCGGTGGAGGCGGTCTTTTGCGGGGAGAATGTCAAAGGTCAACAGGTGGACCAGGGCGGCTGAAACGTTTACCACGTTTACCGGGCAGGCCGGAAGATTGAGCAGGTTCTTGACACCTGGAAAAACTTGCTCAACACTCTTGGCTCCGGTAGGGTTGGGCTTTGCCATAGGAATCCCGCCAAAACAGGCGCATGTCCCTACACAGATAACCGCTGCTGCGTCCTTGCATACTTTTTTAGTCCTCTCCACGGCAGTTTCTCCACCTATGGTGCAGTAGACACCCCCTTCGGCAGTTGGTATAGAGCCCTCTACAACCGCAACGTACTTGCCCTTCTCCTCCTCAACCGTTTTCCATAGTACTTCCTCGGCCTGGTGGCCTGCTGCAGCCATCAAGGTCTCTGAGTAATTCACTGCAAGGACGTCAAGGATAAGTTGAGAAGCGGAGGGATTGCTCGCACGAAGGAAGGACTCGGTGTCGGCCGTGCAGCTCTGGAATTCGAGCCATAGGAGAGGTAGTCTCTTCGAGGATTTTAGGGCCTTTTCTACCTTAGCTACTGCGTCCCAGGGGAGTGCTAACGTGCCCGCCATGAGGGCGCAGAAGCGCAAGAAATCACGGCGCGTGAACCCCCTCTCTAGAAACTCCTCGTATATGGACTTCTCCACCCTTAATCCCTCGGGTTGTCTGGGGCGGTCTCTATTGAAGTACAAGATGCCGTAATCAATATAATACTTTTAGCCGCGAAGTCAATGATTGGTGTTTTTGTGTGCTCGATACCGACGTGGGGGTGGGTCTTTATGTTTTTATATTTATTGTTAGATTGACACCGCGTGGAGAAGGCTGATAAAATAAGGAAATAAGGGGAAAGGCGATGCGGATTGCAGACTATATATTTAAGAGGCTGAAGGAAGAGGGGGTAGAGTACACCTTCGGCATCCCTGGTGACTTTATCCTGCCCCTCTATGCGGCTCAGGAGAGGTGTGGGATGAAGACGGTGGTAGTGACACATGAGCCCTCCGCAGGCTTTGCTGCCGATGTCTATGCAAGGATTAAGGGGCTAGGTGTGGCCATAGCCACCCATGGTGTCGGTGCGCTAAATATGGTAAACCCCATTGCCCTCGCCTATGCAGAGGAGTCTCCCGTTATTGTGCTGGCTGGCGCTCCAGAGATACGCCGCCGAAACCCCGATGCGCTATTTCACCACAGGGTGAAGAACTACGAGACGCAGCAGAAGATATATCAGGAGGTAACGGCCTCGACAGCTGTCCTAAATGACGAAGTCACAGCTACTTCAGAGATAGACAGGGTGATAAACACCACCAAGAAACTCTCTCGCCCAGGCTACATTGAGATACCCAGGGATATGGTAAATGTCGATGCGCCACCTAGCAGTCGCCCTAGCTATGAGAGGCCTGACGAAAGGAAGGCAGCGCTGAAGGAGGCATTGGGGGAGATAATAACCAGGCTCAATACCAGCCGCCGTCCGGTTATATATGCGGGTGTAGAGATTGAACGCTTTGGTCTGATGAAGGCCCTGGCGAAGCTGGTAGAGAAGCTGAATCTGCCCGTGGCCACAACCCTCTTGGGCAAGTCTGTCATATCTGAGAACCATCCGAACTTCATCGGCAATTATATTGGCAAGCTCAGCCCAAGGGCTGTGAGGGACTATATTGAACGGTCTGACTGCATACTCTCCCTTGGCTCATTACCCATAGACTTCGGTGTGGCTGGCGTGTTCACCTCTTATACCCCAAACATAATCCAGGTGACTTCGGAGAAGGTGTGTGTGAGTCACCACTGCTATCAGGATATTGGCCTTATCGATGTGGTGGAGGGCCTTCTGAAGACGAAGACGCTGAAGAGGCGCCAATTTAAACCTCTAAAGAAGAGGCCCACTAAAAAAATGCTGAGAGGAAAGAGGCTCACCGTGGCGTCTATCATCGATGAGCTGAACGATTTTCTAACGGATAACCACCTGGTAATCTCTGACGTGGGCGATTGTCTATTTGCCTCTGTCGAATTAAAGACGGATGTCTTCATTGGGCCCGCATATTATGCAAGCATGGGTTTTGCTGTGCCTGGTGCGATAGGTGCACAACTGGCCATGCCCTCGCGAAGACCCGTTGTGCTGGTAGGTGATGGCTGCTTCCAGATGACGGGTGTTGAGCTTTCAACCGCAAAGAAGATGGGTCTTAATCCTATCGTTATTGTCTTTGATAACAGTACCTTTTCGACACTTAAAGTGCTGGACAAAGACAGGGATTATCTCCAGGTTAACCGCTGGGACTATGTGGGTATCGCCAGGTGTCTGGGTGGTAGAGGTGTGCAGGTAGCAACGAGACAGGAGTTCAGAGAGGCGCTCCGCGAGGCAAACACCGGTAAAGATTTCCATCTAATAGATGCCATTCTTGATGAAAATGATATTTCACCCACCCTGGGCCGTCTAGCAAAAGATTTTCGCCCTCGTATCCAATCACTGTTGAAGTGAAGGGCCTGCATAATCAATAACAATCTTTACCCGCTATGGTACATCATGCCATAAAACAATATATTTATGAGCAGGGGATGTCACTCGTCGGTTTTGCAAAACTGCAGGGTCTGGATCTACCGGGCACCCTGGGTTTTCCCTACGCCATATCCATTGCCTGCAGCCTGCCACTTGAGGTAATAGAGGCGCTCCGTAACGGGCCCACAAAAACGTATTATCAGCAATACAAGGAAAAGAACGCCCTTATAAATCTAGTTGCGCGCGGCGTTGAGGGGCTAATAAGGTCAGCGGGTTATAAGGTGCACGTCGTTAAGGCCACCGTCGAGGATACAGGACAGGAAAACTATATAGAGTCGTTTGAAGGAAACCTCCCTCACAAGACGGCTGCTACTCTTGCAGGGCTGGGCTGGATAGGCAAGTCATCCTTATTTGTATCCTCGATATATGGTCCCAGGGTGCGGTTGGGAACCGTGCTGACTGACATGCCACTTGAGGTGGGTGACGCTGTAAGTGTTGGTAAATGTGGTAGTTGCATGGCGTGCATAAAGGCATGCCCGGTCCGGGCCATAAGGGGCGGGGAATGGCAAGTTGGCGTGGGGCGCGACGAATTGCTGGATGCCCATGCGTGCAGGAAAAAGGCCCTCGAATTCTGCGAAGGGCTGGGGGTAAGGGACTCCCTGTGTGGTATCTGCATCTGGGCCTGCCCCGTGGGCAGGGAGGAGCCTGCGTAGATAAATATTTGTAAGATGAGTCAAAACGTCGTGCCATAAGCAGATGCGCCCTCCAAACTAACTGGCGGGCTTTCAGCCTCTGGCGCACACCCTGCATTAGTGCATCCCTTTTCCAGCCATTGACGTCCATTATCCATCACCACACCAAATTTTGTCTTTGCCAAAGCTATAATCAATTATAAAATAGGTTCTTCCGTCAGGCAGTGAAATACTCCCTGAAGACGAACTGAGGCCCCGTTTTTACTCATAATCTAACCATGGGAGGTTTGGTTGCACTTTACGACAGACTGTCATGTACATACACGCTGGTCGGCTTGCGCCGACCCGGTTGTTAATGTATGGGACTATGTAGGCCGCGCCCACGAGCTGGGTGTTGAGTGTTTTGCCATTACAGACCATAGCAACGATATATACTTCGATGGAGAAGACAAACAGGGGCTAAAGTGGAAGCTGGGACCCTCGGAGATTTGCGAAGCAATTAAGAAGTGCTCCCACCGGATGGATGAATATATATTGTATGTCGAGCAATACAGAAAGATGGGCGTACGGGTTGGCATAGAGCTGGAACAGATGCCACTAAGTGGGGACTTTATATTCGACTGGGAGTACAGGAAGAAGTTCGACGTGGTGATAGGCTCCGTGCATAGCGTACCCTCTATAAGGAAGGGCATAGTAACGGATGAAGGTGCCGCAAGGGAGGAGTTTCTTTCGCTCACACTCAAGGCTCTGGAACAGGACATAGACATCCTGGCCCACCCCACAAGGAGCCTCCGAAAGACTGGCATCACCATACCAGAGAGTTATTATGACACCGTTATAGATAAGGCCATCGCCAGGGGAATCTCTCTGGAGATAAACTCTCACTCCCGGAACCCGGAACCGGAGTTTTTACACAGGTGTATTGAAAAGGGCGCAAAGCTCGCCCTGTGCACAGATAGCCACTCCCTCAGCGAATTTGGGGATTTCTCCTTCCATAGAAAATTATTGGAAGAGGTGGGGCTAAACGGCGATACCATCAGGAGACAGTGCTTTGCGCTATTAAAGGATTAGGAGAGTAGAAGCAGGGCCGTAAAATATGTGGTGGGAATAAAAAAGGGAGCCAAAGGTGTACTTTTTGTTACCCCGATACGACACACTATACCGAATTTACTACTTTTGTGGGTCCTTTTGCCCACAGGCCCTTTGCCGGGCTAAGGTAGATAGGAAGACATACTGTCGTACACCTTTGGTTCCCATCTCCAAGGCTGCGATAATTATACCACACTTTCCAGATTTTGCAAATTTTTATAGGTCAAGACCCCTAAAAATAGGGTCGGCAGGTTAAACCGTCTCAGAGGTCATGTTATGCCGTAGACGCATCTCTGCCTAGAGCGAGGCCCTATAGGTTTTTAGAGATTTAAGACTATAAGGAGGCTGACCCTGTACCAAAAGACGATTATTTCTATCCTGTGGCTTTGTGTATTGACGGGATGCGCATTTGAGGTCAGAGACTACATAAGTAGCGGCTCAAACTACCTGGAGCTGGGCAAGGTCGATAAGGCAATAGAGGCATTTAAAAAGGCCCTGGAAGTAAATCCCAGAAATGTCACCGCACATATCCACCTGGGACATGCCTATGAAAAGAAGGGTATGATAGACGAGGCCGTTGCTGAGTATAAAGAGGCCATATCATATAACCCACACTCGGCCAATGCCCATGCCTCCCTGGGGTTAGCCTACGCCAGGAAAGGCATGCTTGACGAGGCTATTGCCGAGTACAAGAAGGTAATATACATCTACCCCCGTTTCGCCGAACCCCACTACATGATGGGACTGGCCTTAGGGGAAAAGGGTATGCTTGACGAGGCAATTGCATCTTTCAAGAGGGCGGTTGAGATTGACGCAGACTACACTGAGGCGCATCTGTATATGGCGCTGGCATATGACTCAAAGGGCGAGACCGAGGGGGCCATCACTGAGTTTGAGAGGGTCCTCGAACTTAGACCCCATGACGCCGTCGCAAGTGTCAGTCTTGCAGAGACGTACATGAACCTTGGCCTGGAGTACGAACAAAAGGGCCTACTGGATGAAGCAATACTTAATCTTAAAAAGGCAACAGAGATAAGCCTGGGGCTGATAGACGCCCATATGCACCTGGGCAAGATATACGAGGGAAAGGACATGTTACAGGAGGCCATATCTGAATATCAGCAGGTGATAAGTCTTAACCCAGAGTTTGCCGATGGCCATAAAGAACTTGCCAGCGCCTTGAAGAAGGCAGGATTGCATCACATGGCGGAGACGGAGTTAGAGATTTACAGAAACCTGAAGAAAAATATGGAGATGGAGAAGAAGTAATTTTCTGTTAAAATTTTTTATTATCTTCTCCTTCACGGCTCTTCCTGCCTTTCTGGTCGAGATAGTTCTGCAAGATGAGTTGTGCAGAGATTTTGTCGGCTCTCTCCGTCCTCTTCTTCCTGGAGAGCCCTCCTTCCTTCATAGCCCTATGGGCCCTCACCGTGCTCAGGCGCTCGTCCACCAGGTACACGGTCAGCAGAAGACGTCTCTTGAGTTCTTCCACGAAGGCGAGCACCTCCTGTGCACCCTCCCCAAGTGTATCGTCCATCTTCTTGGGAAGGCCCACCACTATCTCATCTACTTCCCACTCCCGGATAATCCTGGCAAGCACCTCCATATCGTGTGCAAGGTCCCTGCGATGGAGGGTTGGTAGCCCCTGGGCCGTGATACACAGCGGGTCGCTTATTGCCAGACCAATCCTCTTTCTACCGTAGTCTATCCCAAGGATTCGCATATGCTATCCAGCCATCGCCATCAGTACAATCCCTGTCCCCACGGGGACAGATATATTATCGTCCTTTATTGGAAGTGACTCGATTAAAGAAGACACAAGGGCAGCAACGCCAGCCGCTACGAGGGGAAAGTAGAGCGCCGCACACAGGTATGCCGCCATGAAGGCCGCTGCGGAGCCCTGGATGCTCTTAGACCTATTGTACGGTATGCGCCTTGTGCCCCAGGCCCTTCCCACCAGGGTAGCGGCACTGTCAGCGAACGCAAGGATTAGTATAACCGCTGCCGCCACCTCATAAGGAAAGATGATAAGAGAAACCACTACTCCCAGGGCAAGTGTAACGGGTGCCAAAACAAAGTGCCGCCTCTCCTCCTTTCGGATGCATGAAGCAGTTATATCACCCACAAGGGGAAGAAGCCTCCCGTTGAGTCTTATCCATTCTGAGATGGAGTAGATGACCGCCACCATGCACAGAGAGACTATGGTGAGCACAGGTGCTAACATAGCCACAAAGGGCACCGCCGCTGCAAAGATGTGCACCAGCTTACGCCTTGCCTCCTGGAGCCAGCCCTCCCACATATCCACGGCCTTATCGCCCACCTCAATGAGACCAATAACCTCCCTCAAATCACCGCTATCCACCAGATAGGTGGCAGCTTTCCTGACAGGGTAGCTGGCATTAACCCCTATGCTAATCCCCGCCTTCTCCATGATGTTGAGGTTATTTGTGTCATCGGCCACTACCACCACGTCTTTCCACCCCAGGCCCCTGTCCCTAAGAAGCTGCTCTATAAGGACACACTTGCCATCGGCATCAGCGAGGGCCCCTCTTATCTCACCGGAAAGGACTTGTCCTGAAGCAACAACCTCCGGACCAAAAGCGAGGTCTGCATCGAGTCTTGTGGCTATATCTCTCACAAGAAAGTCTGGCACACCGCTGCTGATAATTGCCAGCTCGTAGCCCCCGGCCTTAAGCCCCTCTATGGTCTCCCGTGCCCCGCTGATGAGGGACATCTCGTCGTAATATATCCGCCAGAGTTCGGACAGCCGTACCCCTTTAAAACCCATGTAAACGTCCCTGAGAAGCACATCTATTGGGAGTATACCCATCTCGTAAAACAGGCATTTAAACAAATTGCGGAGATAACCGAGGAGACTTACACGACGAGACACCCTGAGCAGATACTGCCCCCTGAAGATAACGCCGTCCAGGTCAAAGATAATGAGTCTTGGATGTGCCTTAATGATATCTAGCCCCCTCCTTGCCGAGAGGAGATTTTAGGTATAGCGTAGCCATTAGTTACCTATTCAAAAGGGGTTACACGGACTTGATTCTAGGTATGCCCACAGACCCTGTCAAGTCTTTTTAGACTTTGTCCCTAAAATCGGTATAATGAGATGATGTAAGGTCTTTGCAAAATGCCCAAAATGTCGTGCTAAGGCACCACAGAATTCTGAATTCAGTATTCAGAATTCTGAATTCCATGCTTCGCTCAGAATGACATTAGTTCAAAGGGGCGTTTAGAGGAGGAGGCAAAGAATTTGAAGATAGCTATATCTGGCAAAGGCGGTGTGGGTAAGACCACCCTTGCTGCAG
>JBHIBD010000038.1:0-19483 GCA_046758865.1 Candidatus Brocadiales bacterium
GGTAGTTATAATCCGGCTAGGAGAGGTGGCTGAGTGGCTGAAAGCGGTGGGTTGCTAACCCATTGAGGGAGTATTTGCTCCCTCCCCGGGTTCGAATCCCGGCCTCTCCGCCAGTTTTTTGTCCGCCTTCGGTGGATTCACCTTTGCTATGTATTTGTTTTATATAGATGTTTAATGTCCGCAGGGCTTCAGCCCTGCGCCACCCGAACGCCATTCTTTGTAGGGACAGACCTCAAGGTTTGTCCCTGCCTTTCACATTTTATTAATCAAGGCCATGAAGGTTGGCATAGTAGCAGACACTCACGACAACGTACCGATGATACGGAAGGGCCTGGAGATGTTTAAGGCCCACGGTGTCAGGTGCATGATACACGCAGGGGACTATGTGGCGCCGTTTGCGCTCAAGGAGTTGCTCAAACCTGGGATAAGCATGGTGGGTGTCTACGGGAATAACGACGGCGAAAAACACGGCCTCAAAGGGCTTTGTAGCGAGGTGCATGAGGCCCCGTATTTGTTTGAACTTGATGGCAGGAACATCCTCATAACACATTCTCTGGAGCGGGTGCGGGACAAGCTGAAGCAGAATGCCGATGTGGTTATATCTGGTCACACCCATGAGCCAGAGATAAACGGCGGGAAACCACTCTTTATAAACCCTGGGGAGTGCGGTGGGTGGCTTTACGGCAGGCCGTCTGTCGCAGTTCTCGACCTGGAGACCCTCGAGGCCCATGTCATCTTTCTTGGGTAGGTGCATCTGTCTTTGCATATGCACGACACTCACCCTGAGTAGCCTTGGCTGTGTGACAAGGACGCTCACTATTAGGACTGACCCCCCAGGGGCACAGGTATTCGTTGATGATGAGCTGATTGGTGAGAGTCCTGTGGAGATGGAATTTGTCCACTACGGTGTTCGGAAGATTGTAATAGAGAAAAGGGACTACGACGGCAAACTCGTGTACGAGAGGGAAACGGTGTACGCAAGAATAAGTCCACCGTACTATCAGGTGTTTCCTATAGACTTCTTTACGGATGTGGTAGTTCCGATAGACATAAAGGATGAACGTGTCTTGAGATTCAAATTGAGACAGAAGAAGTTCAGGCCGTTGGGTGAGAAGAGAGATGAGCTGTTAAAGGAGGCAGAAGAACTTCGTGACAAGGCCTTTGCCACGGAGGTTCGCTAGGCCTTGAATATCCACTGGATTTGTGGTAATAGGTAGGTACAGAACGTGAATCGCTTTAAAGGAGGAATTGATGGCGGCAGGTTTCCAGGGAAAGCAGAAACATAGGCTAAACAGGAAAAAGTATCTCCTCAAGAGGCGCCGGAGAAAGGCCCAGGGTAAATAGCAAGTCTTTCTTAATCTGCCCAGATAAATCTTAATCGTAGATTGGGTACTAAATCTCTATCAAAAGTTTTATCCCTGCCAGTTTAATCTGACTCTCGGCTAACTACTGACTAATGAAGGCGAAGATTCTTTGCCTAGGTCCTGTCCTTCTTGCCCTGATAGGTGGGCCAGTGGCTTATTTTCTGCTCCTCAAGGTTCCCTGGGTGCGGAATACTGCCTGGCCCAATATTTTTATTCTATTCGTGGCAGCGACCTGGGCAGTAATACAGTTTAAGCAGGAATATTCAACTTGGACGGCTGCTGTACTAGCGCTCACATTAGCCGTGGCAGCAGGGTTTATCTACCTGCGTTTCAGTCTATCGTCGCTTCCGGAGGCCCATCTTAATGTGGCGGCTGGTAGTGAGGCCCCGGACTTCAGCCTGCCTGACTCCGAAGGTAAAGAGTTTGCCCTCTCAAGCCTCCGCGGGAAGGACAAGGTCATACTGGTATTCTTTCGTGGAGTGTGGTGACCCACCTGCAACGCAGAGCTCCAAGGTCTTGGGGCAAGGTCGTCGGATATTAAAAGATTGGGGGCAAGGCTGGTGGCCATCAGCACAGACAGCGTTGAATCACTGAGGATTTTTAAGGAGGAAAAACTCGGTTTTGACGTAACGCTGCTCTCCGACGCCGGGCGACAGGTCATTTCGCAGTACGGGCTAATGCATCCAAAGGGGCACGGCGGGGAGGATATTGCGAGGCCTGCCACTTTTATTGTGGACAAAGAGGGTGTAGTCCACTGGGTGAGGGTGGCCCAGAATTTTATGGTCCGCCCCGCGCCTGAGGAGGTGCTGGAGGCGCTGGAAAGGCTATAAATACTTCAGTAGGATGGTGGGGCGTATACGGTCAGGACGAATAATGGCACGTCACCCTCGTTCCTTACGTAGTGGTGGACGCCTGCGGGTATAGTTAGCAGTGTTCCCGGACCGGCTACGGCCTCTTCATTTCCCACACGCACAAACGCCTTGCCTTCGACTACATAAATAATCTGGTCCCCAGGGTGTGAATCTCCAGCACCCGTGTCCTGTCCTACGTCGAGGGTCATAACGCCCGACTGAGATTTTGTCGTCTCCTGCAGTATCTCAAAAAACCTTCCCTTATGTTTGAAGATATCTGCTGTATCCATTGCCTCTTTTCTCCAGAATATGCCTCTAGAAATATCCGTCAGAATGACATTTTGGGTGCTTTACATAGATCGAGGCCTCTGAAAAAATCAAAGATAGAGTCGTCATTGCGAGGTATTCCGTCGCCTACGGCTAAGGATACCGAGGAGCGAAAAGCGACGAAGCAATCTCATGTTTCCTAGCTGAAACCACTTACGAGATTGCTTCGCTTCGCCCATCCGTCGCCCCAAGGGGCTGAGGAGGGCTTCGCTCGCAATGACACCTTGCAGCATCTATATGCGTTTTTTGGCACTTTTGCAGAGGTCTCAGTTCTCGTCGCACCCCTCACGGAATTGTATATCCAAAGGGTTCTGGTCGGGTCAGCCCTTTGGGCTTTGAAGGTAGTCCCTCGAAACAATTGATAAAGTAGTCGTCTGTCATGCCAGCTATAAAGTCCCTGACTTTTTCTGCCGGTTGCGTGTTACGCATATAATCATCGTTCATGTTGCACAAAAAGTCTTTAAAGATACGAGAATCTTTTCTGCCCTCCTCTACGTGTTTGACAAAGGCCTTAAACATGAATCGAAAAATATTTTCTATCTTTTTTGACTGTGTTTTTATCTTGGGATTTTCATAAATATTTTTGTAGTTAAATGCCTTAAGCTTCTCAAAGGCCTCAGAGACAGGTTTGCTGAAGGCGATACAATCCCTGTCCAGGCTGTTTTTGACTAAATCCCTAACCAGGGTATTTACCAGTGTGGCCACTATCTTGTTGGGGTCTATGCCCAGGGCATCCACGCAGTCTCCAGGCAGGTCTTCTCGTTTGACAAGTTTTATGGTGATGGCATCCTCAATGTCTCGCCCCAGATAGCTGATGCTGTCTGCCAGCCTTACCACGCACCCTTCAAGGGTCATTGGGAGGAGTCTCGCATATTTTCCTTTGCGCATCTTCTCACAGAGCTCCCTGTCGTGGTCCTCCCATGTTTTTCCACGGTGTGGTGTAAGGCTAAGCAACTCGCTCTCCCCGTCGTGGCACAGGATGCCGTCAAGGACCTGCAGGGTCAGGTTCATGCCCCTGCCCTCCCATTCAATCCTGTCCAGGAAGCGGACCCCCTGGACGGAGTGCACAAACCTGTCGATGCCGTGTTCCTCACACAATGCCGTCAAACAATCTTCACCATCGTGACCGTAGGCGCAGTGCCCCAGGTCGTGTCCAAGCGCTATGGCCTCTATCAGGTCCTCGTTTAGCTCCAGGGTATGTCCAATTACCCTGGAGATTTTTGATACAAGCTGGACGTGGAGCACACGGTGGGTAATATGGTCATGGGGAACCAGATAAAAAACCTGGGTCTTGTCTATGTATCTCGTGTAGGTTCTGGAGTGGAGTATACGGTCGGTGTCGCGGGAGAATGCTCCTCTCAGGTCGTCTTCTTTTTCGAGCCTCCTGCGGAGGCCGTCTAAGCTCTTGGTTGCGTATTTCGACAGTACCCGCCGTTCCTTCTCGGCGTTTTTGAGCCTTATCTTCTCAAAGAATGGGTCAGCCACGGACGCTATCCTTCTGATACGAAAATCACAACCTTACCTTCTTCTACCGATATTTCATAGACAGGTTCATCCTTCTTCATAAATGAGGTCAGCTTGCCTATAAGCGGGTATTTTGACACCCATTCTATGACCTTGCCGCTCGTTATGTCGAACCTTGTACCATGACATCGGCAGGTGACCACCGACTCCTCAAGCTGGCCCTCGCTGAGAGAGCAGCCCATGTGGGTGCATTTATCACCTATTGCATAAAGCTCTCCCTTCATCCTCGCCACGAGTATTCCCTTTCCGCCAACCTCGGCCCTTCTCATCCCACCTTCTTCTAGTTCTGCGATATTAAATAACTCGAATCTCTTTCTCATGACCGCTAATACCTTCTATAGATGTTTACCGCTGAGCCCGAACGTGTCGTGTCGCTAGGGTTGGAGAGGGAGAGTATTTTTTGGGCAACCTCTTCGGGTGTAAGCAGCCCTTCTGGCTCATGCTCAGGAAATACCTCCCTGTGCATGTCTGTGTCAACACCGCCCGGACAGAGGGCTATAACCTTAATGCCGTACCGTCTTAGTTCCTCGGCGACGCTCTCAGTAAGTCCAATCACACCGAATTTGGAGGCGCAGTATGCTGCGAAGCCGCCTATTCCATGCCTTCCGGCCCCTGATGATACATTCACTATAACGCCAGAGCCCTGGGCCTCCATCACGGGAATAACCGCCTTGGTGAAATAGTACACACCGGTCAGATTCGTGTCTATAGTCTCATGCCACTTATCATCCGGGAAATCAGTCAAAGGGATGAGGCCGTAGCCCACGCCGGCATTGTTGACCAAGACATCAATGCGCCCAAAATTCTTAACCGTCTTTTCGATGGTGCCTCCTACGTCCCCGGGATTGCGCACATCGCCGGTTACTGCAAGGACGTTTCTGCCCTTTAGTTTCAGCTCCTCCACGGCCATGTTGAGGAGGTCGGCATTTCGCCCGAACAGTGTTACCTCATACCCGGCAGCAGAAAAGGCCAGTGCACAGGCCCTACCTATACCTCTTGTTGCTCCAGTGATAATTGCCACACGGGGGCTATTCATATGGGTTAACCAGGACCAGAGTGCCTCAGTACAATAAGGGGTATGCCAAAAATTTAAACCAACTGGACGGTTTTATTTGTGCGCGCACTCAGGCATTCTGTAATCTCTTCATCGGAAAACTCGCGCCATTCCTCATAGAACATTGCCACTGCAAAGGACGTTGCGTAAGAAACATAGAGGACAACCGTTTCGTCTACCTTCCCGCTGATGGGCAAAAGGCCACTCTCAGAGGCCACAGGAGATGCCACCACAACCTTATCGGGATTCAATTTTCTTACAAACTCTACCGAAGCAAGCATGCTTATCCCGGTTGCGATACCATCGTCCACTATAATAGCCACTTTACCATCTAGCGTCTCATATCTATCACTGCCCCTATAGACAGCGAGCCTTCTCTTTACCTCTCGCATGACCTTTTCAGTCTGTGCGTCTATAATGGTTTTGGGAAGTGCTAGCCGAGAGGCAAACTCCTCATTGAAAACTACGGTACCGTCATGTGTTACTGCCCCATAACCCACCTCGGGAGCCCAGGGTACAGGTATCTTCCTCGCCGCCACTATATCAAGCTCGCATCCCAGCCTTGTAGCGACCGCTCTTCCCACGATTACCCCTCCACGCGGTATAGCCAGCACAGTAACGTCCCTGCCTTTGTACTTGGTTAGCTCTTGGGCGAGTTTTTCTCCCGCATCTGTATGGTCCTTAAACCTTATCATTGCAACACCAGAAAAGTCTGTCCCATTCACCAAAACTCTAGATATTTTCTCCTAAATATATGATACTCCAAAACGTTCCAACTTTGCCAATAATAAGAAGTCCAGAACGGAGGCTTTTTTGGCATCTTGGGCGAACGGAACCGTATAGAGGCACCGAGAGGAAGGGACAACCCTTCACGAATAACCTCTTCTCAGCCACTATTTCCCAGAGTCTTACAATTCTGGTAGGCCCTCTTCATGGAAGTACCCCTTGTAATTACGAGATTGAAAAATATTCTTGTTTAATGCGAAAGAACTTGTTAATCTTCCTTATTAGATTATTCTTTGACCACCGAGTTCAGAGTAAAAGAGTATTTATGAAAAACAACCAAGCAGTTGAGCTGATCGGGTCTTTTGTAGTAGTATCTGTAATTGTTTGTTTGTTTCTGTCAAGCATCGCTTTTGCAAAAGAGGGCCCCGACGTTCTGCCTGACGATCCCCTTTATCCAGCAAAAAGACACATGGAGACAGCAGCATTAGCATCTGGCTCCGATCCGCTAGTGAAAGCTAATCTTCACACCAAACATGCCAAAGAGAGATTAGCCGAGGCGAGGGCCACTGTTTCCAAGGGCAAGCCGGAGTTTGTGGAAGGGTTAATGGGGGATTATGAAAGTTCTATTACAGAAGCGACGAAAAACATAGAACGCGCCGCCAATCAAGGAAGAGATGTGAGTGAGGCATTGAAAGCAGTAGAAAGGGCTACTAAAAAACATAATGAGGTGCTGACAGGTCTATTGGATAAAGTACCAGAACAGGCTAAGCCTGCTATCGTACATGCCATAAAAGTGTCTAAGCGTGGTAGAAATCGTGCCCTAGATGCACTCAACAAGGTGCAAAGAGGTGAGCTTCCTATTGGCAGGCCAGAAGGTATTGGTGGACCAGGAAAAGCCAATAGGCCCCGTGGTGAAGATGAACTGAGAGAAGGAATCGGAAAGTCTAAAGGCATCGTCAAACCAAAAGGTTTGGGTAGATTCGGAGGAATCGAGGGCCCAGGGAAATACGGTAAGCCAAAAGGTATTGGCGGACCAGGAAAAGCCAACAGGTCCCACGGCGGAGGTGGACCTAGAAGTAGAGGGAGATAAATACCCCGCAACGCATAAAACCCAAAAAGAGGGCCCAGGGTCTAGCCCTAAATCCTATCTTAAAACTGGTGGCGAGGGTGGCCCTGTCCCTTACAACGAGGATTGCGCCAATTAGAAATTGGATCTAAAATCTAGTGCCAGTCTTTGTACACTCTACCACGTAGAGCATAAGAGCTAATTTTTAAGCCCCACCCCCCCGTAGAAACTCCTTTTTGAAGTTCTCCCTAAGAAAATCAAACACTCGCCTTCTGCACACTTCTGTGGAAAGTGTCGTTTTTACTGGACTCTAACTTACCTCTTATTTTGTAAAGACTTATAACAAAATGTGGCGCTAAAGACACACAAGTGTTGCGAAATTTCAACATATTTGAGGCCGGACTGGGGAGACTAGATAAAAAGATTTTCTAGTTCTTAACCGATATGTTTCATGCACTTACAACAAAGGGGCTTTCCGTTCCCAAAGATTGGTGTTTTTTTTGCTATCACACTCCTATTGAGCAGCCTTGACAGTTAGTTAATCGTAGGAAATAAAGCACAGGAGAGGTGAGAAAAATGCCAACTCAAATATATGTGCACCTAGTGGTACTCAAAGAGACCCTAAAAGAGAGAATTATGGGAGAAGAAACCGTACCACCGTCGTGGAAGATTAGGGTACTTGCACATTACCTCTGTCTTGCCTTGGGAATTATTTTTGGGGTCGGCCTTATCCTCGAATGGATTTACAATGTATACATTGGAGTGCTACCAACAAGTTATATCACCTTTAGTTTAACAATATGGTATTTGGCAGCAATGATACTTATTTTATCTCACCTCATCGGATGTCTTATAACTTGGACGGACCCGGTGGAGGTTAGGATTCCTAAATTGTTCGAATATAGAACGCAGAAGGAATATGTCTCTGGAGCGTAGGAGACATGGGCAGGATTTCTTTAAATGCTGTCGCCTTAGCCAGTTTCGGTAGATTTAAGAAGGTTCACTTTCTGGACACCAAGACAAAAAATAAGGACTCGGAGTTTGCCTCTGAGTCCTTGCCTGGTAATGGTAGCGGGGGTGGGATTTGAACCCACGACCTCCGGGTTATGAGCCCGACGAGCTACCAGACTGCTCTACCCCGCGGTTTCTAAACCCAATATATCACAAAAACGTCTTCTGTCAAGATGATGATTTACACAAAATTTTTACCAATTTTATCGTTGACATTGGCGTTTAGTCCTCTATACTTTTAAAAACTTTAGCGTGGGTGAGGTACAGCTTTTTAAGAGATTTTTCGAAAGCGGGGGTCCCAATGAGAAAAGGCATACCGCTTCTCCTGCCTTTGTTCTCCCTGTTATTTTTCTTTGCCGGTTGTGCCACAAACGGTCACGACCTCGTCTACGAGAATAACAGCCCCTTTTATCAAGAGGAAGAAGACGACGGAAGCTACGGGGAAAAGAGCCCATTGGACAGGGTCATGCAACTTGACCCCGGACAGCGTAACCTGAAGTATTCCCAATCACTTATTACAGACCCGCCGAGAAGGATCGCCATCTTGCCGTTCGAGAATCTGGAGGGTGGAGACTTTAAACTAAACTGGGTGCCCATTACCGGTCGCAGTAACGATGAAAAAGAGAACAAGAGCTGGACCTATGCTAACAGGTTGAGGAAATTCTTATTTGCCTACATGTCGCTAAGGGAATTTGAGCTTATGAGTCTCCTGGAGACAGACACTATCTTAAAGGAATTAGGCATAACCAACTCCGAAAGGCTTTATGGCGCAGACCCACGTGACCTTGCTGCGGCCATGGGGGTGGATGCCCTAATATATGGAAAGGTAACCCACCACAGGGCCCATTACTACTTCCTGTTTTCCCAAGTGGCCGTTGGCCTCTCCGTCAAATGTGTATCCGGTAAGGACGGCAGCGACCTCTTCGAGGTAAGTGAAGTGAGGCGTGACAACAAAGTCCGTGTGGCAATAGACCCCATAGGCATGGTTGCTGCATCTGTACAAAACATATTTAGTGTACGGAACCTCTATATGGTCAGGGCCGCCGATGAGCTCTGCCGGGAGATAGTCTCAAGGATTCCCGTCGCAGAGTCGCTGATAAAGGAGAGAGAATTATACTGGAAAGAGCTTGTTGCCTCTAATCAAAAGATACAGGCTATTAAGGAGAAAATGGCCATCGCAAACGGCGATACAACAGACCTTTTGACCAATGGTGGTGTTGAGGTGGCCAAGGCGGATGATGATATTGACACAGCGGCTGTTATCAGGCCGGGTGAAAGTGAGGACATTCTCGAAGGGGTAACGGAAGGCGTGCAGCTTGCTGATGCTGACGGTGTAGTCCGGGCCGCTGAGTCTACAACCATTCCGGCCACGCACCTAAATAAAAGCATTTTAGAGGAGGCAAAAGAATCAGGAAATGTAGGGGAAGAAATGGTAGTAGCCGCAATGGCCACCGATAGCTTCCCTCACATTGCTTCTGCTCCCGGGCTTGCTGTTGAGGAGGTAACAGAGATTGCCTTGGCAGATATTATTTACATGAGTAGAGATGAAGACGCCACCAACTTCGAGGATGAAGCAATGGAAGTTGATGCATCTAACATCGTCTACAGCAACAAGGGTGTGATCGTCGATAGCCAGACGGAGACAACAGGCAATAAAGATGATGAGGGTACTCATGACCTAAAAGACATAATGAACGAAATAATAGAGATGAGTATATCCGACATTATCTATAGCAGCAAAGACCTGCCCCTCGATAGTCCTTCCGAGGCTATTCCCCAGGATGTAACTTCCTGAGGAGGACCGTCCTTCTGAGGCCAAAGTATCGGTATAGAGACGCACAAGAGGTTGAGTTCCAGGACTCATTTTAAGGTATCTTTTCAAGTAGGATTCTACTAACTCCCGGCCCAGGTGTGTAGGATTCCACAACAGTTAGCTCCCTAAGTTCGGTATTTCAAGCTGGTAGCAACATTCTCGCCTACAGCGTTTCCCCTATTTCTCTTTAAATCCAGCCGTTTTTCTGATAATATTTTGGTAATATAGCGACGGTTACAGTCTTTCCACACAGGGATTTAAATTGGTACTTGTGATCGACAACTATGATTCCTTTACCTACAATCTGGTTCAGTGCGTTGGGGAGCTTGGTAAGGGGGTAGAAGTATTTAGAAACGATAGGACTACTATCAAAGAGATTGAAAGAAAGTCTCCAGAGCATATAATTATCTCCCCCGGCCCATGCACACCAAAGGAAAGTGGTCTCTCCAACGATGTCATAAAACACTTTGTAGGTAAGGTACCCATATTGGGCGTGTGTCTGGGACACCAGTGCATTGCCTACGCCTTTGGAGGTGAGGTGGTGAGGGCCCGGAGATTGATGCACGGAAAGACCTCAATGATACATCACGACGGGAAGACCATTTACAAGGGCTTGCCTAACCCCTTTGAGGCCACACGCTACCACTCCCTTATAGTAAAGGAGGAGAGCATACCCGACTGTTTCGAGGTAACGGCCAGGGCAGATGAGGACGAGGTCATGGGCCTAAGGCACAAGGAATATGTGCTAGAAGGAGTCCAGTTTCACCCAGAATCTTTCCTGACAGAAGTAGGGCCAAAGATAATACAGAACTTTTTTGAACTCTGAAGTGGACTTTGAAGAGTTTTGGTGACCGCCTAATAGAGGTATTAAAAGAAAAGGGTAGTCCTGTAGTAGTGGGTCTAGACCCTCAACTCCAATTATTGCCACCGGAAATAAAGGCCAAGAACTTTGCGCGTTACGGAAAAGGTTTCAAAGGTGCCAGTCGGGCCGTGCTTGAATTTAACCGGCGTCTCTTAGACATCATATCCCCGCACATAGGCGTGGTAAAGCTCCAGATTGCATTCTACGAGGCCCTGGGCCCACATGGTATCGAATCTTACCTGAAGACCATCCATCTTGTCCTTAAAAAGGGGCTTCTTGTTATTGGCGACATAAAGCGTGGTGACGTAGAACACACCGCACAGGCCTACGCCCAGGCTCATCTGGGCGAGGTGGATATAGATGGCTTTGCTGCCCAGGGCTATGGCGTTGATGCCGTCACGCTTAACCCTTATCTTGGAAGGGACAGTGTTTCGCCCTTCCTCAAAATAGCAAAAACTTATGGTAAAGGGCTCTTCATTGTAGTAAAGAGTACCAACCCCTCTTCTAAAGACTTCCAGGACAGGCGCTGCGGCAGGGAAAGGCTCTGCGAACTTGTGGCCAAAAAGGTGGACGATTGGGGTGGCGGTCTTGTGGGTAAATCGGGATACAGTTCTGTGGGTGCGGTGGTAGCCGCGAGTTCACCGGCCTTGGGGAAACGCCTGAGGCGTCTTATGCCCAGGGCCTTCTTCCTAGTGCCGGGTTACGGTGCCCAGGGTACAAAGGCAAAAGATTTAAGCCCTTACTTTAACACTGACGGCTATGGGGCCATTGTCAGCTCCTCTCGGGCAATAATATTTGCATATGAGAACCCTTCATGGAAGAGGAAATATGGAGGGAGGCACTGGGAGAGGGCAGTAGAGGATGCCGTTCTTGGGATGCGACGGGACATATCACGGGTGGTTGGTAGGTGATAGACAACAATATGTTCAGGGATAAAAAGATAACGGTTATGGGCCTCGGCCTCTTTGGCGGGGGTGCCGGTCTTGCCCGCTTCCTGGTCCGCCAGGGGGCAAGGCTTGTTATTACTGACCTCAAGACCGAGGAACAATTGGCCTCTTCCCTGGCTACATTAGATGGGCCGCCCGTAGAGCTACACCTTGGGGGTCACAGGGAGGATGATTTCAAGGGTGTGGACATGGTAATGGTCAACCCTGCGGTACCGAGAGATTCCAGATTTCTACAAATAGCCAAGGAGAATAACGTTCCCCTAGATACGGAAATGAATCTGTTCTTCAGGTTGTGTCGTGCACCTATATTAGGGGTAACGGGGACAAAGGGCAAGTCAACGACCACTGCCCTGATTGGCGAGATGCTTCACCACCAGGGACGCAGGGTATGGGTGGGGGGAAATCTAGGCCTCGGGTATTCACTCCTTGAACGCATAGACGAGATAGCAACAGACGACCTAGTTGTATTGGAACTATCCAGCTTCCAACTTGAGGATCTGAGTAAGTTAAGGATGTCCCCTCACGTGAGCATCATTACGAACATTGCGCCAAATCATCTAGACCGACACGGTAGCTACGCCGAATATATAGAGGCAAAGAGGAATATAATCCGCTTTCAGGGCCCAAACGACTACTGTATCATGAATCTAGACGACCGAGAGCTGAGGAAATGGCCCGCTGACACCATGGCAAGGGTCTTGTGGTTTAGTACCAAAGACGTTGTGGAATCTGGGGCCTTCGTGGAAAACGGGAAGATTTGTCTGCGTCTCAGTGAAAGGGAGCCCGGTGAGATAGAGGTCTCTTGTCTTTCAAATGTAAAAATTCCTGGCGCACACAACGCAGCAAATATCCTCGCCGCCTCCTGTGCGGCCTTCTTGATGGGCGCAGGGGGTGAACACATAGACAGGGCACTAAGAGAGTTCTCGGGCCTTGAGCACAGGCTAGAGTTCGTCTGCGATATAGACGGAGCGTGCTACTACAACGATTCAATTGCCACTACTCCCGAATCGGCTATTGCTGGCCTCAGGGCCTTTGAGGGCCCGATAGTCCTCATTGCTGGCGGCTACGACAAAGGAATTCCATTTGATGCCCTTGCCGAAGAGTGTTTGAAACGCACCAAATGTGTTATACTTATTGGAAGTACTGCACAAAAGATAGGGGAACTGATTGCCCGAGCAAGGAGGGGCAGTGATACTCCGGAAGTTATCTTCGCCTCGTCCCTTGAAGGGGCCGTGAGGTCCGCCAGGAATCTGGCCCAAAGGGGTGACACCGTGTTACTCTCACCCGCCTGTGCGAGCTATGATATGTTTGTCAACTTTGAGGACAGAGGTAGACAGTTCAAGGCCCTGGTCAGAGAGGCTAAACAAGTTAAGGTTACCCGGAGTATGAGTCGTCAGAACTTTTTGATGTAAATGCGGTAGAGAGACGCATTTTACCAGGACGCTAGCCGTATGAGCCATCAGGATATGAAGAAGAAAATAGCCGTTGGGCTGGTAAGACGCCTTCAGGAGAAGGGTCACAAGGCCCTCCTTGCTGGGGGTTGTGTCCGTGACATGCTGATGGGTATAAACTCTACTGACCACGATATAGCCACCAGTGCACGTCCAGAAGAGGTTATGAACCTTTTTGAAAAGACCATCCCCATTGGGGCACAGTTCGGGGTGGTCATAGTGGTAGCAGATGGCTCTCAGTTTGAGGTGGCTACATTCCGCACTGAAGGCGCCTACTCTGACGGCCGTCACCCCGACAGCGTCGCCTTTGTAGACCCCGAGGGGGACGCCCACAGGCGTGATTTTACTATTAACGGCATGTTCTACGACCCTGTTAGGGACGAATTACTAGATTTTGTCGGTGGCCATAGAGATATTAAACTAAGGCTTGTGCGTACCATTGGCGACCCTTATAAGAGATTCAGTGAGGACCGCCTCCGCATGATACGTGCCGTGCGTTTCGCCTGCCGTTTCGGTTACAAGATAGAAGAGTCAACCAGAGAGGCCATCAAGAAATACGCCCCCAATATCCTGAGCGTGAGTTGGGAGAGGATACGGGATGAGCTACAAAAAATACTCCTGGATGAAAACAGAAAGAGGGGCCTGCAACTGCTTGATGAGTTAGGACTTATGGAACATATCCTCCCAGAAATCACCGCTATGAAAGGGGTAAAACAACCTGAAAATCTACATCCTGAAGGCGATGTATTTGTTCACACCCTCCTTACAGTGTCATATCTAAAGAAACCTTCGTGGGTGCTTGCCATGGGTGCGCTTCTCCATGATGTGGCTAAGCCCACAACCACCGAAGAAAAGGGCGGCAGGATACGTTACCCCTACCATGAATCGATAGGGGCTGAAATGGCGGGAGAAATCTGTGACCGCCTGAAGACCTCTAAGGAAGAGAAGGAAAGGATAAAATGGTTGGTAAAGAGGCACCTGGCCTTTAAGGATGCCCGAAAGATGAGACTAAGTAAACTCAAGAGGCTATTATCCCATGAAGATTATCCCCTCCTTGCTGAGGTTTGCAGGGTGGACGCACTGGCCAGCTCAGGTGACCTCACCGATTACAATTTCTGCCAGCAGATGCGAGAAAAATTCAAAGAAAAGGAGCTAAAGCCGCTCCGCTTCCTCACGGGAGACGACCTCATAGCTATAGGCCTGAAACCGGGGCCTATTTTCTCCAAAGTCCTTACGAAGGTTTATGATGAACAACTGGAGGGCAAAATCCGCACAAAGGAAGAGGCCATTGACAGGGCCAGAGAATTGACAGAGGGGGCCAAGGTATGATTTGTCTCTTGTTAATGGCCCTGTTGCTCCATTTGGATTTGTATTCGGGTAATGCTTTGGCTCAACCAGAGAAGCAGGAATCCCCACAAGGAAAGGGGCCGCTCGAGATTGAATACGCAGTTTACAAAGGAACCGAAGAGATTGCCAGGAAATATGCAGAGGAGTGGCTGAGGGAGGGATTAATGCTGCATGAAAGGGGTGAGTATAAGGAGTCATTAGAGTTTTTTATAAAGGCCATCCGAGTATATCCAAGACTCTATGAGGCCTGGTATTATAGGGGCCTAGCACAAAGCAAACTGGGTAAATATGAAGAGGCCATAGCGTCTTTCAGTGTGGCGCACGAGGTTAACCCCCAGGATATCAAGGCATTGGGTAATAAAGGCGTCACCCTACTTAAATTGGGTAAGTGGGAAGAGGCAACTGGATGTTTTGATAAGGTGCTGGTGCTTGATGAGAAGAATATCCTGGCGTGGTACAACAAAGGCGTTGCCAGCAGCGCACAAGGTATGTACAGAGAGGCCATCGAATCATTTGATAAGGTATTGGAGCTGAATTCTTACCACATTAAGGCGCGTAACGGCAAGGGAATAGCCTTGATGAAGCTGAATAAAAACAGCGAGGCCCTGAAGTGCTTTAACACTGTAATTGAGATTGACGACAGCCTCTCACAGGGGTGGGGTAATAAGGCCATGGTCTTGATTAGGATGGGCAACAGTGAGGAGGCCCTGGATTGCATTGACAAATTCTTAGAGGACCATCCCGAAGATGTATGGACGCTCAATGCCAAAGGGGAGGCCATGCTAGCACAGGCAAGATACCAGGAGGCCCTCAAATATTTTAATATGGCACTAGAGATTAGAAATGATGTGGCCCATGTCTGGATCAATAGAGGTACTGCCCTGGTTGAACTGGGAAGAGAGGCAGAGGCCAATGCATCCTTTGACAGGGCTATAGGAATAGACCCTGGAACCGCGCATGAGTTGACCATTATGGGTGTACGTATAGGTGTGCCGAGGAGTGCAGGGGATAGGGAGGATGCGCTTGCCTTTCACGAAGAGGCCATTGAGAATAACCCCAAGCTCACAGGTCCGTGGTTTAGCAAAGGAATGCTCCTGAAGAAACTTAACAGAATGGAGGATTCCCTGGCATGCTTTGATAAAGTTCTGGAGCTTAATCCAGAAGACTTAGCTGCCCTAGCTAACAGGGGCGAAGTCTTGGCTGCATTGTCGAGGTATGATGAGGCCCTTACGTGCTGTGGTAAACTCCTAAAGATTAACCCAAGGGACATTGACGCACTGACTGGTAAGGCTATGGTACTGCATAAAATGGGTCAAAGTGGGGCTGCGATGGAATATCTTGACAGGGCTCTAGAGATTAACCCAAGGGGTGCCAAGCCCGTCTGGTGTAAGGCCACAGTCTTAGTTGACCAGGGTAAATATAGAGACTCGTTGGTGACCATTGATAAGGCATCAAGGCCACCTGCCAAGAAGAAGTCTGGACTCCCCCTTATGCAATCAGGGCAGGACAAGAAACTGGAGCAAGTTGATAAAGCAGTAGCGGAACTTGCTAATGATGCATCAATACCAAGCATCGGGGGGAATAGAATGGTAAATGTTAAGGCTCGTGCCCTGAATGGACTGCATAGGTATAAGGTTGCCCTGGATATGCTCAACCAAACCCTGAAACGGAATCAGGATTCTCGTCGTAATGCGGAAATTTGGCTGAACAAGGGGGACGCCCTTCTTGGATTACGCAGGTATGTTCAGTCCTTGAGGTCTTACAATGAGGCCTTGAGAATTGACCCAAGGTATATTGAGGCGTGGATTAAAAAAGGCAATATTTTGCACGCGTTAGGTAGATTCACAGAGGCTATTATGGCTTATGACAATGCAATTAGTATAGACTCTAGGTCGGCCAGGGCCTGGTATGCCAAGGGCAACCTACTTGACATCATGGGTATGCGAGACGAGGCCGAAGAGTGCAATGCTAAGGCGTTGGAGATAGACCCCAACATTGGCGGTAAGGGGTAAGTCCGTAAGATTGCGATAGAGGAAGGTAATAATGATGCGTCCGTATAATAGAGACACAATCTCTCGTCTGTGTAAGTGTCTATTGCTTGTAATAGTAGTCTTCTATAGCATCAATTTTCTGCGCCTCTCGCCGCTGGGCGTTAGCCGGTCTGGCCAGACATTACTTGGTGCGGAGGATGCAGCCAAATGGTTCAGGTACGGAAACAACAAGTCCGTTCAAGGCAAGTATGAAGAGGCCATTAAATATTACGACAAGGCCATTGATGCCGACCCAAAATTCACACATGCGTGGAATAACAAGGGTAATTGCCTGAGTATGCTGAGAAAGTATAGTGAGGCGACAAAGTGTTTTGACAAGGTCTTGGAGATGAACCCAAATGATGTCCACGCATGGAGTGGAAGGGCAAATGCCTTAAATCTGTTGAATAGACACAATGAGGCCCTAGAGTCCATAAATAAGGCATTGGCAATTGACCCAAAACATGACTACATATGGTTCAATAAGGCAAATATCTTGGTCAAGATTAACAGGCATGAAGAGGCCCTGAAGGCCTTCGATGAGGCTCTAGAAATAAATCCAGCCTTTGTTAACGCTATGCTGGATAAAGGAAGTACACTGGCTGAACTAAAGAGGTACGATGAGGCCCTTAAGTGTTATGATATGGCCATAGAGGTTGCAGGTCCAGAAGTCATTGCAGCATTTTATGATAAGGCCACTTTGTTAAACCTCCTTGATAGACATGAGGAGGCATTGACGCATTATGATATGGTGACTCAGTTAGAACCTTCCTTTGCCGATGCATGGTACGAAAAGGCGCATATTCTGGAGAAATTGGGCCGATACGAAGAGGCCCAAGAGTGCCTCAAGGAGTACAGGGAGATAAACTCAGAAAACCATAGGGGTTGATGTAGGCCGTAAGCATTGTAGGGTGCGTCTCGACGCACCCAAACTCCTACATCAAAAATGGGTATCGCAGGGCTTGCTGCCCTGCAATTAAGGCAGGTCAAGAAGACCTGCCCTACCCACCTTTATTATTTATTATGCTAAGTAGGAGTAACAACGATGTTCAAAAAATTTAAGCGGGTCTTTGGGTTAACGCTAATGGGCTACATCCTGGCAAGCTGTCTGTATGGTTTGACATGCCCAACGACAGGGGATTGGTTCGGATGTCATACAGCCTACGCCGGGGAAGCAGAGGCATGGCTACTACAGGGAAATGATTTTATTCGACGTGGTGATTTAGAGGACGCAGTAGAATGTTACAGCAAGGCCATTGAGCATAAACCAACGTATGTTGATGCATGGAACAGTAAGGGAAACGCACTATATGGCCTGCAGAGGTACAACGAGGCACTTAAATGTTATAACAAGGCCATTGCGATAGACCCACAGTACGCCTTCGCCTGGAACGGCAAGGGTAACGCAACGGACAGCCTGGACAGGCATGAAGAGGCCTTAAGGTTTTATGACAAGGCCATTGAGATAGACCCTATGTATGGAAACGCCTGGTACAATAAGGGACAGGTGCTCGACAGTCTCGGCAGATACAAAGGGGCTATGGAGTGTTATGATAAGGCCCTCGAGTTTAACCCTGGCTCTGCCACCATATGGTACGACAAAGGAAATATCCTTGTCCGATTAAAGGACTATACCAGTGCCCTAATATGCTATAAAAGGGCGCTAGAGATAAACCCAATGTTCATCGCTGCCTTGAACAACAAGGGGGCTGCTCTCACAGGACTTGAGAGATACGACGAGGCGATAGAGAGTTACAACAAGGCGCTGGAGATAAACCCAAGCAATAAGAGCGCTTGGCAGAATAAAGGGGCAGTTCTGAAGAAGCTGGGCCGTCACGAAGAGGCAGAGAACTGTTTTATTAGGGCCCTGGGTGAGTGATACAAATTTAACTCGCTAATCCGGTGTCTTGTCTGTATAGGGTTTGACATCCTCAGATACGACAATCCATACCAGCGAGACCTCAGACAACCACAAGGGCCACTTACAAGAAGGTTCACAAGATGAACCTATTCCGGTCAATAAAAGGCAGGTTAATCCTCTTCTCACTCTGTATCTCGCTCATACCCACCGCCGTAATCACGACGATATACTACCTCAATGCCAGGAGCACGGTAAAGAAACAGACACTGGACTGGTTGACAGCGGTTGCAGAGTCTAGAAGGCTTCACCTCCTGACTTTCATGAAGGCAAAAAAGGGTCGGGCGCTAGACTTCAGCTCCGACGGGTTTATAAGAGACAGTCTGGAGACGATAAACCACCAGGGCCCTGACGCTGGCCTGACCGTCGAAGAACTTAACAGACACCTCCTGGTAAATAAAAAACCCCTGGACAGGGACCTTGTAGAGGTATTCGTCACAAACCTGGACGGAGTGGTCGTCTCCTCCACTAACGAAAAAACAATAGGGATGGACATGTCCAGCGACAAGGACTTCCTTCAAGGCAGGGGCATCACCCATGTCAAGCCGCCCTTCCACTACACTCAAGCGGGAGTAGACTGCCTATCTATCTTCGTCCCCCTAATTACTAAAGAGCTCCATGAACCAATAGGTGTCATTGTTAATGTCATCAAGCTAGAGGCCCTGAGCGATATAACAGCCGAGTGGGACGGAATGGGAGAGACTGGAGAGGTCTATCTGGTCAATAGAGACGGAATAATGCTTACTGAATCTAGGTTCACAGAGGGTGTTGTCTTAAAACAGGTGGTTGATACGGAGCCTATTAGCAAGAGGGCCTATGGTGAAGAAATGACTGGAATCTATTCAAACTATATGGGTGTCCCGGTGGTCGGCGCCTCGGCATGTATACCAGAATACGGCTGGATGCTTCTGACAGAAATAAGCAGGGCAGAGGCCCTTGCGCCATTAAAGATGTTGGGTATCGTTGCGCTTGTCATAGGACTCATCAGCGCTGCTGCCGTTGCCAGTATGGGAATTATCTTTGCCACTTCAACGTCAAGGCCTATTAAAAGGTTAACGGATGCAACTAAGAGATTTGCAGATGGCGACCTTAAACACAGGGTTAAGATAACCCGTAGGGATGAGATCGGTACCCTGGCCGGCAGCTTTAATACCATGGCCGAGGAGCTTGCAAAAGAAATCACCGAGCGCAA
>JBHIBD010000039.1:0-18267 GCA_046758865.1 Candidatus Brocadiales bacterium
CCACGCCGGAGGCTGAAAGCCCACCAGTTAGTTTGGAGGGCGGGTCTGTCATGCCGAAGGCAGATTCGCCGCGCTGTTGGGCGAACCTCTGGCATGATTTACCTCGCACGTTGAACGTGCCAGACAAGCTGGCACGCTACAAAAAACTAGATTTTCGCCCAGGCGAATCTCCGCCAGAGGCGGATCTGCCTTCGGCATGACGCCCATTTTGGCGTGACTTCGCTTCGCTCAGAATGACACGGAGTATTGAGGCCTAGGGGCAACCCGCTGGGTTGCCCCTACAGGCTGTACAAAAGAGGGAGGTGATAACTAATTGAGTTGGCTTATTGGTGGCGGCCCTATAATGATACCGCTACTTATATGCTCGGTGATATCCCTTGCGGTAATTATAGACAGGGCCCTAAGCCTTAGGAGGAATCACATTATAAGGCCCGATCTGGTGAGACTCGTCCATGAGGTTAAGGACACGAGTGATGTGCCTAGGGCCTTTTCCAGATGTCAGCATATACGCGGGCCGTTTGCCAATATCATCAAGCACGTACTTATAAACCTCCACCTATCCTGGGAGGAGAAGCTCCACGAGATACAGACAGCTGGACGTGAAGAGGCAAAGGCGCTAGAACGCAATCTGATTCTTCTGGAGATTGTTGCGGCTATCGCACCTCTCTTTGGCCTGCTGGGAACCGTCATAGGGCTTGACCAGATTTTTGAGGCAGTTGCAGTGACGGGACTGGGAGAACCAAGGGCCTTTTCCCATGGTATCGCTCAGGCCCTGCGGACCACCATAATGGGTCTCTCCATCGCCATTCCCTCTATGATTGCCTTCGGCATCTTTGATAGGAGGGTAGATGGCTTTGTACGTGAAATGGAGAAGCTCTCTACCGTCCTCCTCAACAAGCTCTACGCCGCTAGGGCCCGCCCGGAAGAGGGGCGGTTGGAGGGGATAAGGCTACGGGACTACCCTGAAGAAAGGTGACACAAGGGCTGCAAATGATAGAAAATTATTACTTTATTTCATTTTCAAATTCTTTTATAATAATTTATTGTCTATAAAAATACCAAATGGATGGGTGCCTCCTCCTCTTGGTTTGGTGCGCCATCTCTGGTGAGAAAGCACCACCCATCCCGGCAAAATGACCTTTCAGAGGTCGAATAATAAAAAATGGATTTTCGGACTAGGCGTGCCATAAGTTACGGCATTAACATAACTTCTTTAATAGATATCATATTCTTACTCTTAATATTTTTTGTAGTTACATCAACATTTGTTGAGCATCCCAACATAAAGCTTGATCTACCCAGTGCCAGCTATGCAGAGACAAGCAAGTTTGAGGGTCTGACCCTCACCATTACCAGGGAGGGCAGGCTCTTCCTTGGAATGCAGCCCATAGGCATCACTGAGCTTGAGGCCGTCCTTCGTAGCAAGGTCACCGTAACAGGTGATGCCGCACTGGTCCTGAGGGCAGATAGGGAGGTGCCCTACGGGATAGTTGTGGCAGTAATGGATGTGGCTAGAGGTGCGGGCCTGAGGAGGATAACCGCCCTTACGATTTCAGAAGAAGAGGTGCGCTAGCCTCCGCAGTCTTTTCGGAGAAGAGGTTCCAATGCTTAAGAAAAAGTTCGTCAAAGACAAGTGCGTTACCTGCAAACAGTGCATGTTCGCCTGTGCGGTGAGACATTCTGTCTCTAAAGACGTCTTTACTGCCATCTCTGAAGAACCTAAGTCCACGCCCCGCCTTACTGTTAGCGTACGTAAGGATAAGCCACACATGACGGTGTGCCAGAACTGCGCAAAGCCCAAATGTAGAGAGGCGTGCGAGTATGGGGCAATTACCAAGTACGAAGACGGTAATGTGGTCATAGACCAAGAAAAGTGCGTGGGCTGCTGGGAATGTGTAGAGGCATGCCCCTTTGGTGCTATCTTCATGGAAAAGGAGATAAAGGTAGCCATAAATTGTGATGATTGCAAGGGTTATGACAACATGGCCTGCGTCGAGGCCTGTAAGACCGAGGCACTACTATATACAGCAAAGAAGGAGGCCGTTCTCGTCGCCGGCAAATAGCCCTTGACTTTTCACTGGGCTTGTATAGAATTTCCAAAATAGCAAAGTAACAATACTTGGGGTTTTGGGAAAAGTTTATTCTGGCGGCTACTAGGCCTTGCCAGGATTTTGTATATTTGTCCTCTTTGAGAGATTTTAGTAGATTATTGTCTCTTATTTTACATGAGGGCATCAGCAAGGCCTTCTGAAAAGAGTATTTCTTATCGATAACTCATGGATGAGGGGAAGGCGAAGCTCCTCAGAAAGAGGTTGTCGAACCCGTAGCTACTCTGTTGTTCTTTTCTTTCTGCCCAGCCAGCCTGTTTGTAAATCCCCAAACCCCTGGATGCATCACCTAGAAAGGCCTTTTAAGTGCAGCTAGAAGGGGGTGAGGGTTATTCCTCCTGTTGATATAAGAATTGTCTTCGCAGTACTCATCTCTTGTGTAGTCTTTATCCCCATTGGATACTTCTTATGCTTCTTCCTCACCTCCAAGAAAAGACGCAGCCAGGAGCGAGAGTCTAGGCGTACGCTAGAGGAAGCGGTTGCCGAGGCAGCGAGGATAAAGAAAGAGGCCAACCTGGCCTTAAAGGATGAACTCCTCAAGAGAAAAGAAGAGCTCGAAAAAGAGACCCAGGATACAAGATACGAACTTAGGCAGCTTGAAAAGAGACTGGCCAAGCGAGAGGACAATCTGGAGAGAAAACTGGAAATCCTGTCTAAAAAGGAGCGGTATATAGAAGGTCTCCAAACAAACCTGACCATGAAACTCAGGGAGATAGAGGACAAAGAGGTCCACCTAAAGAAGGCCATTGAAGAGGAGGAAAAGGCACTACTAAAGACCTCAGGTTACTCAAGAGAAGAGGCCGAAAGGCTTCTCCTAAACCGACTTAACAAGGAACTGGAGGAAGAGTGCGCCAAGAGAATCTCAGAGGCCGTAAATAAGACAAAGGAAACGGCCAACGAACAGGCTGCCAAGATTATATGTGAGACCATCCAGAGGTGCGCGGCAGACCACACAGTTGAGAATATTGTAAGCACCGTAGAGCTTCCCAATGAGGAGATGAAGGGCCGTATAATCGGCAGGGAAGGTAGGAACATACGTGCATTTGAGAAGGCCACGGGCATAGACGTGATAGTGGACGATACACCCGGGGTTATCGTGCTCTCCGGCTTCGACAGCATCAGGCGCGAGGTCGCTAGGCTAACAATGGAGAAGCTTATTGCCGACGGCCGCATACACCCCGCACGGGTTGAAGAGGTAGCCGGGCAGACAAAGAGGGAAATGGAAGAGACAATTAAAGAGATAGGAAAACGCGTGTGCTTTGAGATGGGCTTTCATGACATGCACCTCGAGCTTATTCAGCTCCTCGGCAGGCTCAAATACAGGACCAGCTTCGGCCAAAACCAACTCAATCATGCCATGGAGGTGGCCGAACTCTGCAGCCTCATCGCAAGTGAGCTGAAACTAGACACCAAGACGGCCAGGCGGTGCGGGCTCCTCCACGACATCGGAAAGGCCATGAGTAGTGACATGGAAGGGGGGCATGCGGCTGTTGGGGCAGAACTCGCAAAGAGGTATGAAGAAAAACCGGAGATAATTAATGCCATTGCTGCGCACCACGAGGAGGTCCCCGCTGAGACTGCCTATGCCACACTTGTGAGTGCGGCAGATGCCATATCCGCCAGCAGACCTGGCGCAAGACGCGAATCCCTAGAAAAGTATATAAAGCGACTAGAAAAACTTGAGGGTATTGCAACCAGGTTTGACGGTGTAAGGAGCGCCTACGCCATCCAGGCCGGACGTGAGATAAGGGTTATTGTTGACCCTGAGGGCGTGGACGATAACACGGCCCATAAGATTTGTTACGATATCGCCCGTGGGATTGAGGGGGAATTGGAGTACCCAGGCGAGGTAGTAGTGACCGTCATCCGCGAGACCCGCTCCATCGAACACGCCAGATAGACCTACCGTTATTTTTATTTGAAGGGACAGACTTTGGGTCGTCCGCAGACAGGCACGATTTGAAAACCCTGTCCCTATACATAAAAGAAAGGGAAGTCATGCCCCATAAATTTACAGCCGTTATTACCAAAGAGGAGAAGTGGTACGTAGCCCACTGCATAGAGCTTGGAGTGGTAAGTCAGGGAAAGACCATTGAAGATGCCAAAAAGAACCTTCAAGAGGCAGTAGAACTTTACCTCGAAAGCTTTGGCCACGAAGATGTTCCAGAGAGTAAAGGGGAGGTGGTGCTATATCAGGTAGAGGTGGGTTAGTACATGCCCAAACTTCCGGTAGTCTCCGGTGAAGCATTTATTAAAATCTTGAAGAAGGCAGGATTTCAGGTTATTAGACAAAAAGGAAGCCATATCAGTTTACAAAAGGGAAAATACAAAACAGTCGTACCTCTCCATAACGAACTAGCCAAGGGCACACTACTAGGCATCCTTAAGCAGTGTGGCTTAACCAAGGAAGAATTCATAGATTTGCTATAGAGGGTTACAAAAGTGGTAGTTGTGTCATCCGCGAGACCCGCTCCATCGAACACGCCAGATAGACCCACGGTCTCACCAATACCTTTCAAACGTGACACCTGTGCCCTATCTGTTGTTTCCTGTTTCCCTCTGTGATGTTTACTTTCTTCAACATCATTGTGGTCGGTGGGGGGCATGCGGGCTGTGAGGCTGCGCTGGCCTCGGCACGCATGGGGTTCCGCACTGCCCTCATCACCATTGACCCCAATACCATCGCCCAGATGTCCTGTAATCCCGCCATCGGGGGCCTGGCCAAGGGGCAGTTGGTCCGTGAGATAGATGCACTTGGCGGGGAGATGGCCAAGGTCATTGATGCTACAGGCATCCAGTTCCGCATGCTCAATACCAAGAAGGGCCCCGCCGTCCGCTCACCCCGCGCACAGGCCGATAAACGCCTCTATAAGGGGGAGATGAGGCGCAGGTTGGAGGCGCAGGAGAATCTATCCATCCATCAGGATACGGTGGAGTCCCTCTTAACAAATAAAAATGGGGTAACGGGTGTCAGAGGACGGTCGGGTGTTGAGTACAAGGCTGATGCCGTTATCATCACCACCGGCACCTTCCTGAGGGGGCTTATCCACATAGGCGATTCTTTAGAGGTCGGCGGCAGGGCTGGAGAGCCCTCAGCCGAGAACCTTTCTGACTCGCTCAGGGCCATTGGCCTCGAGCTGGGGCGACTCAAGACAGGCACCCCTCCCAGGCTGGATGCCAGGGCCATACCCTTTGAGGAATTAGAGCCGCAATACGGAGACGAGCAACCACAGCCATTTTCCTTTTCCACCACCGAGATAAAGCGCCCTCAAATTCCCTGCTACATCACCCACACAAATCCTGAGACGCACAGGATTATAAAAAAGAATCTTGACCGCGCCCCCCTATACACCGGCCAGATAAAGGCTACGGGACCCCGCTACTGCCCCTCTATCGAGGACAAGGTTTTTCGCTTCGCGGACAAAGATGCACATCAGATATTCCTCGAGCCGGAGGGGCTCGATAGCGATGAAATCTACTGTAACGGTATATCCACCAGCCTACCCCGCGACGTGCAGGAAGAGCTTGTACACTCAATCAGGGGGCTGGAGAGGGCAGAGATAGTCCGCTACGGGTATGCCATAGAGTACGATTTCGTGCCCCCAACCCAGATAAAGGCAAATCTGGAGACCAAGGTGGTGGAGGGCCTGTTTCTTGCAGGTCAGATAAACGGCACCTCGGGGTATGAGGAGGCGGCGGCGCAGGGGATAATGGCGGGTATAAATGCTGTGCTGAAGCTCCAGGGAAGACCTCCGTTCATACTCGACCGCTCAGAGGCCTATATCGGCGTGCTCATCGATGACCTCGTGACGAAGGGTACCCTGGAGCCTTACCGGATGTTTACGTCAAGGGCGGAGTACAGGCTGATACTCAGGCAGGACAATGCCGACAGGAGGTTGATGAGATATGGTCGCCAGTCCGGACTCATCCCCCGATCGCAGTGGAATAGGCTTGAGGAAAAGGAATCCCTAATCAACTGGACAATGACGTACCTCAGGGAAACCTTCTGCGGAGGAGAATCCCTAGAAAAGGCCCTCAGGAGGCCGGAGGCAGATTTCAATTATTTAATAGAACTCGACCCAGACCACAAACTAAAGGAGAAAAATCTCCCCCGAGATGTTGAGGAACAGGTTGAGATAGAGGTAAAGTATAAGGGTTACATCCAGAGGCAGTTGGCGCAGGTTGAGAGATTTAAGAAGATGGAGAGCCTTAACCTTCCGTCTTGGCTCAACTACACCGATATTCCTGAGCTAACAAATGAGGCTCGTCAGAAGCTCAACCAGATTAGGCCCACCTCCCTTGGACAGGCCTCTCGCATCTCAGGTATATCCCCTGCGGACATCTCTATCCTGCTCGTCTACCTGAGGGGCAAAACTGGCCGGGGCCGAACCTCTGCCTGAGGCGGAGGAGGCAGGTTGAGCCTTACATGTTCAGGCTCATCAGGAATTCTGCGTTTGTCTTTGTCTTTGCCAGTTTTTCTCTCAGCAGCTCTATCGCCTCTATCGGGTTGGTCTCGTTCAGAACCTTCCTCAATAGCCAGACCCTCTTTAGTTCCTCTGGGTCCAGAAGCAGCTCTTCCTTGCGGGTGCCAGAGCGGGTGATGTCTATGGCGGGGAACAACCTGCGGTCCGCCAGTTTTCTGTCCAGATGGAGTTCCATATTGCCAGTGCCTTTGAACTCTTCATATATGACATCGTCCATTCGGCTTCCCGTCTCTATCAGCGCAGTGGCTATTATGGTAAGGCTTCCCCCCTCCTCGATGTTCCTAGCGCCGCCAAAGAACCTCTTTGGCCTCTGGAGGGCATTTGCGTCTATACCACCAGAGAGAATCTTACCACTGTGGGGGACCTCTGTGTTATAGGCCCTTGCGAGTCGGGTGATAGAGTCAAGGAGTATCAGAACATCCTTGCCACACTCCACCATCCTCTTTGCCTTCTCTATAACCACCTCTGCCACCTGTACGTGGCGGCTGGCAGGCTCATCAAACGTGGAGCTTATCACCTCTGCCTGCGTGGCCCGCTCCATCTCGGTAACTTCCTCCGGCCTCTCGTCTATCAGAAGGATGATGAGTATAACCTCAGGGTGATTCTTGCTCACCGCATTGGCTATCTTCTGGAGTAGTACAGTCTTTCCTGCACGCGGCGGGGATACAATAAGCCCCCTTTGCCCCTTCCCTATAGGGGTAATCAGGTCCATTACCCTCGTGTTGAGCTCTTTAGCGGCGGTTTCAAGGAACAACCGCTCTTCAGGGTGCAGTGGGGTCAGGTCATCGAAGATCACCCTTTCGCTCATCAGTTCGGGGTCTTCAAAGTTTATGGCCTCCACCTTGAGAAGTGCAAAGTACCTCTCATTCTCCTTCGGCGGACGTATCTGTCCTGAGACTATGGCACCCGTCCTTATACCAAATCGGCGTATTTGGGAAGGAGAAATGTAGATATCATCAGGGCAAGGGAGATAGTTGTAGTCTGGGGAACGCAAGAAGCCAAAACCCTCTTGCAACACCTCTACCACACCCTCGCCATACATAAGGCCGTTCTGAGTGACACGCTCCTTGAGGATCTTGAAGATAAGGTTCTGTTTCTTAAGGCCCTGGAACTCCCTCACACCCTCCTTCTTGGCCAGTTCCTGAAGCTCCTTTATGGTCATCTTCTGAAGCACTCTAATGTGCAACTCTTCTTTTTTATATGATTCCTTCTTTACCTCTTTCTCTCCCGAAACCTCTTGTACTGCAACACTGTTTTTTTGTTGTTTAACTGCCATTACATTCCTCCAAAATTACCTTATAAGACAAATCTGTTCCAAAACTCTTTAACCTGTCTGAGAGTCTCCTCCTTTGAGAAGCTGTTATTAATCACATAGTGAGCCATTTTCTTTTTCTCTTCCGCTGGGGCCTGAAAGCGTTCCCTCCTACTCACCTCCTCAGGGCTCCAGTGCCTGTGTTTCATAGCCCTTTCTTTCTTTACCCTCTCGTCCGCCGCTACAAAGATGAGAAGGTCGCAGAGCCCGGCGAGGCCCGTCTCTTGGAGAAGCGCGGCGTCCACTACAACGACCCTCGTCTCATCTCTCGCAATCTCTTGCTGGATGCTCTCAAGTATTGGGGGGTGGAGGGTATCGTTCAATTCCCTCAGCGCTTCTGCATCAGAGAAGACTATCCTTGAGAGCTTAAGCCGGTCAACCATGCCTCTTTCGTCTAATATCTCCTTGCTCCATCTCTTAATCAGTTTTTCCTTGACCTCAGGGGTATCCAAAAGCCCATGGCCGATTTCATCTGCGTCAATGACCCTCGCCCCAAATGAGCCGAGTATCTCTGCCACTGTGGTCTTGCCGCTAGCCACACCACCCATGATGCCTATTACTTTGGGTCGCATTAGTGGGGTGCTTCACTCTACTTCTAGCCAATTTTTGCCTATCTTTACGTTTACCCTTATGGGCACTCGGAGTTCGAGGGCCTGCGTCATCTCCTCCTCGATAGCCCCTCTATCGGTGTCTAGCCCCTCTCTGGGCAGCTCAAAGAGCAGCTCATCGTGTATCTGCAGGAGCATTTTGGCCCTTGAGCCCATTCTCTCCAGGCGCGCACAAACCCTATTCATAGCAACCTTTATAAGGTCAGCGGCCGAGCCCTGTATTATGGTGTTGATGGCTACACGTTCTGCCAGAGACCTTTTCTGTTTGTTCTGGGAGTTTATCCCTGGCACGGGTCGTTTCCTTCCGAGTATGGTGGCCACATAGCCCCTTTTTCGCGCTTCTTCTACGGTCCTCTCGCGAAAGTGTCTAACACCTTTAAAGTGTTGGAAGTATGCCTCAATAAATGCACTGGCCTCTTTTGGTGTTATCCCTACCTCCCTTGAAAGGCCCATTGGGCTGAGTCCATAGACTATACCGAAGTTGACGGCCTTTGCAGTCCTTCGCATCTCAGGGGTCACATCGTCGAGTCCTATGCCGTAGAGCTTAGAGGCCACAGAGGCATGGATGTCTTGGTCCTTTTGGAAGGCCTCGACCAGGGCAGGGTCCTCGGAGAAATGTGCCAGAATCCTCAACTCTATCTGAGAATAGTCCAGGGACATAAATATCAGGTCTTCCCGCGATGGTATAAAGGCGCGACGTATCTGCCTACCCAGGTCGTTGCGGATGGGTATGTTTTGCAGGTTGGGCTCACTTGAGGAAAGTCTCCCTGTAGCGGTAACGGTCTGGTTAAAGGATGTGTGTACCTTTTCTGTCCTGGCGCTTACCATCTTTGGGAGGGCGTCAACGTATGTGGACTTCAGCTTGCTCAACTGCCTGTGTTCTGCCAGTAAGGCGGGTAAGGGATGTTGCTTTGCCAGTGTTTCCAATACCCTGGCGACGGTAGATGGGCCGGTCTTCGTCTTCGCCAGGGGCTTGAGCCCCAGCTTTTCAAAGAGCATCCTGGCTATCTGTTTAGGGGAATCTACGTTGAACCTCTCTCCTGCCAGATGGAAAATGTTTTCTTCAAGCGCAGAGAGTTTTTCATTTAAATACCTAGACATCTCTTCCAGGAGCTCGACGTCGAGTTTTATCCCCGCATATTCCATCTCGGCCAGCACGGTTACGAGTGGTATCTCTACCTCTTCGAAGAGTTTCAGGAGACCTTTTTGCTCCAAAAGTGGACGCATCCGGCAGGCAAGGCGGTAGGCCATATCTGCATCCTCGCAGGCATATTCAGATATCTTGCTGAGTTCCACCTTATCCATCGTAAGCTGCGCCTTGCCGGGGCCATGTCCTATTAGCTCGGTTATTGGTATCACCTGGTAAGATAGGAAGTGCATGGCCAGCTCATCAAGGCTATGTCTCCTGCGAGACGGATTAAGCAGATAGGAGGCGACCATGGTGTCAAATGCTATACCCCTGAGCTCAATGTTGTAGTTCTTGAGGACGGCGTAGTCGTATTTCAGATTTTGTCCTATTTTCTTTATTCTTGGATTCTCGAGTAAGGGTTTTAGGTCCTTAAGGATATCCTGCGTAAGTGTGGTCTCTCCATCGGGTGCCGCAAGCGGTATATAGTAAGCCTCACCTTCCTTCCATGAGAAGGAGAGGCCGACTATCCTGGCCTCTACAACGTTAAGGCTTGTAGTCTCGAGGTCAAAGGAAAACGTATCTTGACCCGACAATTCTTTAAGGAGGTCCCGAAACTGGTTGGGTGTATTTACGATACGATAGTCGGCCTTCTTGGTCTCTGTCACAGGTGTCATCTGTGCCAGAAAGCTATTGAAACCGAGTTCCTGGAAGAGCCTTCTCAGTTCGTCCTCATTTGCATCGCTTATACGACATGCCTCCAGTTTTAGCTCAATAGGCACATCCACGGATATAGTTACTAATCGTTTGGCGAGCTGTGCCTGTTGGGCTGAGGTGCGAAGTCTTTCCCTAATCTTTTCCATGCGTTTACTACCATTGAGGCCGTCAAGGTGTTTCAGTATACCCTCTAGGGAGCCCCATCTGTGTATCAGCTCCAAGGCCGTTTTTGGGCCAATGCCTGGTACCCCGGGTACGTTGTCTACGCTATCCCCCGTCAGGGCCATTATGTCGCTCACCTGCGCAGGCGTTATACCCTTTTCTTTCTTCAGGGTCTCGAGGTCTAGTATTTGGTCTTTCTTGGCGTTGTATATCCTTATGTAGGGGTCTATAAGTTGTTCAACGTCCTTATCTGCGGTGACGATATAGGTCTCTACCTTCTTTTTTGAGGCCTGTTTGGCAAGCGTGCCAATTATGTCGTCGGCCTCATAACCCTCGTAAGAGTAAATGGGTATTCCGTAGGCCTCCAATATCTTAAAGATTATAGGGAGCTGCGCCACAAGGTCATCGGGCGTTTCCTTCCTATGTGCTTTGTATTCAGTATATTGTGCATGCCGAAATGTAGGACCGCTCGAATCAAAGGCTACTGCCAGGTATTCGGGCCTTTGTTCCCTCAAGAGCCTTCTAAGCATGCCGGTAAAGCCGTATACGGCGTTTACAGGTGTACCATTCGGGCTGGTCAGGTCGGAGATGGCATAATAGGCCTGGTAACAATGTGAATGACCGTCTATTATAAAGAATTTTCCTGGCATCGTAGCGTTTTCTAAAATTATTTAATGCAACTTAGGACTTTTTAGATGCAGATTTCAAAAGGGGGATCCAGGAAAGAAAAATTGGGGGAATAGTTATCCTCTCAAAATCCTTTAATATTCAACCTCTGAAAAGTCAGTATCTTCGATTCTACACCTTGTTTACAGGGATGCGATTTGCGCCCTTGGCGCATTTTTCACCATATGCACGGCATCGCAACTATCCTAAAAGGACCTGGAAAATAAGCCCCTGCAAGGAACACAAGAGAGTCAAAATTTTTACGGGGGTTTTTGCACCACTAAAAACAAGACGCTATAATTATGGTTATTCTAGAACCCTAAAGCTGGCTGGATTTACCTCTTATGCCTCAGAAAGTCGCTGATTTTATCTTGCTAGATTTTAGGAAGTTTTGAATAGGTGTTCTTCAAGGGAGGTCGCGGCCAACCATATGAAGCAATGGCTAGAAGATTTTAGGCCTCTTCCGAAGAACAATAGGAGTGTACACAAAAGTTGGCCTTTTGTCAAGCCCCTTTTACCTCCATAGTTTTTGGGACAGGTCCTCTAGATGCCGCATAACATCTTCTTCCAGAGAGGCGTACCGACCAGCCGAGTATTCGAGGAATTTCTGATAGTGGAAGATGGCACTAGCAACCTCACTCTCTTCTAGAATTAATGCCAGGTTATAGTGGGCCTCTGCGTGTGAAGGGTCTACGGATAGCGCCTTTTCAAAGAATTTTCGGGCCCTGTCAGGCCGTTCCAGTTTTTTTGATACTACCCCGAGGTTGGTGAGGCTTTGTACATCTCTGGGGTTGGCCTCAACAACAGTTTGAAATTCCCTCAGGGCGGCCTGTAGGTTTCCCTTCTTAAACAGGGCTACCCCAAGGTTGTTGCGGGCCTTGTAGTAATTGGGTCTAAGGAGTATAGCCTTTCTGTATGCGTTTATTGCGCTGTCAAGGTCTCCCCACTCCTGGTAGATGGAACCTAGGTTATTGTGTGTCTCAGGGTCCATGGGGTTGAGCCTTACTATCTCCAGGTACTGCTCCCTGGCCTTCCTCAATTCACCACTTTTCTGATAGAAGACGGCCAGCTTAAACCGCTCTCTTTTTTCAAGCTCTTTCGGTGCAGTGAACGCCGCCTCTTCAGGTGCAGGCTCCTCTTCGGGTCGGAGTGGTGGAGGGGCCGCTACTGGGGCCCTGGGTGCCTCTGCGACCGTCGGGGGCTGTATCTCTACAGGGGCTTCTTCCACAACCTCTGCGGGCGGGGAGGGTATTGCGGGTCCTCCAGACACGCGTTCGGGTGCGGTCTTTATCTCTACACGTGAAGGCTCGGCTCTCTTTGGTGGCACGGGGGATGATACCGGTACAGGTGGGGCTTCTACACCCGGTGCCGGCACCTCCATCACTACGGTAGGTGGTGCCTCAGCAGGCATAGCCTTCCTGGCGGCTTCTTCCGTAACAACTGCTTCAAGCCCCTCCGGCACCCCTGGTTCTCCAGCTTTTATCTCTATACGTGGGGCCTCGGGTCTTTCTAGCTTAACTACCTTGGGTAGTACGTGTGGAGGTGGCATCTCTTCCAGCGGGACGGTGGGCAACTCTTTGGGTCTCTCGACCGGTACAGGTTTGACTTCGACTACTTCTACTTCCGGAGGGGCGGCAGGTGCAGGCCTTAGTTCGACTACTTCTACTTCTTCTACTTCCAGAGGGGTGGCTGGTGGTTTTTCAGGTCTCTTAGCGGGTGTAGCTCCAAGTTCAATCGCCTCTATTTCTAAAGGAGCGGCAGGTACAGGCCTTAGTTCGACAACTTCTATTTCCAGAGGGGCGGTGGGTGGCTCTTCAAGTTCCTCGGTTGGTGCAGGTTTAAGCTCCATCTCCTCTATAATAGGGCCCTCATCTATACTTTCTATGGAGAGTATTTCCATGGGAAGTACCTCTGCCTTCTTAGCTGCAAACTCCTTTGAAGCAAGGGCCAGCCCGCCTCTTCCCGACGAAGGAGGACGGGTGAGCCTCTCTAGGCCTGGTTCTCTTGCCCTGGGTGAAGTGGAATGTTTTTTTGGCGCAATTAAGTGGGGTGCTACAAAGGCAGCTAGGAGAATAAATCCTATGCCCGCGGATGATATGATTATCAACCTCTTGAGATTCTGACCTTTTGGTTGTTTTGGAGTATTGTATTCAATTATGGTGTCCAGAGAAACGTCACCATAATCTGATGGAGAGGTTTTCTTATTTTTTGGGGCATTTTTAAGCTGGTCTAATATCTTACTCACAGGTTTAGATAGGTGCCTATTCTGTGCTCAGCACCTCCGCAAAGGCCATCACTTCGGCATCGAGAAGTTCCCCCTGTACCTGAAGCTCATCGAGCACATTTGTAGCCTTTTCTTGGTCTTTAAAGTTGCCAAGCACGAGGTAATACTTTCGGCTTCCTCCTTCGGTACCGATGGCAATGACGTGGGCCTTTTGTTTTACACCGCGCAGGCCCTTGGCCTTTTCTATGGCAGATTCCCTGTCGTCAAAGACCCCCAAGAATATTGTGAAAGAGCCCTTCCATTCATCAGGTATTATTACTGGTGGTGTTGCCGGTGGAGCAGCAGATCTGGTTTTCAAGGTCTTTATATCTTCTTGAAGTTTGGTTATTTCCTGTTCCAGCCTGCTTTTCTCTATCTGTCGGCCAATCTTGACTTGGGCTAGTTGACGCTCTAAGACCCTTCTGGCCCGACTGCCTTCAAGCCCCTGTATATTCTGGTAGATTAGGAAGCCTATGGCACCAGCTCCTATGACAATTGCAGGGATGAGGACGGGCACCCCGACCTTGTGTGGCCTAGCAGGGGCTTCTCCAGGCAGAGTCATTTTTGGTTCCTTCCTTCGCAATTTAAGGTTCTCAACGGCCTTCTCCACGATTTCCTTTGTTATATTTGTGGTCTGCAGGGTGTATGCGCCCAGAAGTGCTCTATCACATATAAGGTTTATCATGCGTGGGATACCCAGAGAGTATTCGTGTATGAGTGCCATGGCCTTTGGAGAGAAATCTATTTGTCCTTTGGAACCCGCTATCATAAGACGATGTTCAATATATTTTTGTATCTCCTCTTTCTTAAGGGGGCTTAGCTGACATTTGACAGAAATCCGCTGGTCAAGTTGTTTGAGCTGTGGAGACTGTAGAAGCCGCATGAGCCCAAGTTGTCCCACCAGTATAATCTGCAGAAGTTTTTCCTTTTCTGTCTCCAGGTTGGAGAGAATTCTTATCTGCTCCAGTACAGGCAGGGGGAGGTTTTGCGCCTCATCAATGATAAGTAGCGCATTCTCCCCCTCCTTCAGGGCATTCAGTAGGAATTGGTTTAACTGGTCTATCATCTCCTGTTTTGTGCGTTTCCCAGCACTTTTTCCCATTACGCCAAAGTCGTGGAGGATTGATTCAAGGAGCTCGTCCTCAGAAATGAAGGGGTTTAGTATGAGTGCCGAGTGCGTCTTTCTGTCCATCTTTTCTAGAATCATTCGGCACATGGTAGTCTTCCCCGTGCCTATGGCACCGGTTACGACTATGAAACCCTCTCTTGTCTTTATGCCATAGAGAGAGAGGTCCAGGTTGGTTTTGTGGGTCTCACTGAGGAAGAAATATTTGGGGTCTGGGGTAAGACTAAATGGTTTTTCTTTGAGTCCGAAGAATTCTAGGTACATGTACCGCCCCCAAAAATGGTTAGTAGCGTGTTACCATCTCTAGCCGTTCCATCTCCTCTATAGAGTAATCCTCTACGCGCTCGCCGAGGAGAACGGTGGGGGTTAAAAATATCGCCAAGTCGGTCTTGTCAATCTCCTCTTTTTTTGAGCTAAATATCTTTCCTACACCAGGTATCCTCCAGAAGAGGGGAAACCTTTGTTCGGTAACCGTTTTCTTGTCCTTCATGAGACCGCCGATTACTATGGTCTCTCCGTCCCCCACCCTTACAACGGTGTCCGTTTCTCTCACGGTTAGAACGGGGGCTGTGGCCTTTTGGTCTCCACTGGTGAATTCCCTTGTGCCTGCCAGCTCTGTGACGGCGGGGTGTATGTTCATGGTAATCACTCCTGAGGAGCTTATTTGTGGGGTGACGTCCAGGGTAACACCTATGTCGCGTCTATCTTTTGTTATTGTTGTCTGTGGCGTTCTTACCCCTGGTGACGTCTCGATAAAGGTGGTCTCTGTGGAGAAGAAGGTTTCTTCTGTACTGGCCCTTATTATGGCCGTTTGGTTGTTCAGGGTAGAGACCTTTGGGCTAGAGATGACGTTTACCTCACCTTGCTCGTTGAGTGCATCTATGACGAGCTGCAGGTCACCTGTCCCTATAGTAAACTGGGAAAAATCACCAAAATTCGCTATGTCCCTGACAAGTACTCCCCCTGACACAAGGGACCTGGCAGCCGTACCCCCCTGGGCTAGGGCGGTGTCACCCCCAGGCCGGTTCTTCCCTCTCAGGTTAAACACCATGTCCCAATTGATTCCATAATTATACTCATCGTCAAGGGTTACCTCTACTATCTTCGCCCGAATGAGGACCTGCCTCTGTATAGTGCCCTCTACGGCCTCAATGAGCTCCGCTGCCTTTGCCATAAGGTCAGGGTAGGTATTAATTAGTATTATGCCCGCCTGGCGATTGATAGAGAATCGGCCCTTATCAACTTCTTCCGGTGCTCCCAGTTGAGCGACCCCAGCTCCAACACCCCCGGTACCACCAACCCCCCCGACACCACCAAATCCACCGATACCACCAAGCCCAGCGATACCCCCACTGAACTGGCCCTGGCTGCGAAGGCCAAGGGCAGTTAGCCCCAGTTCGAGCTCCTGGAATATGTCCTGAATATCGACACCGCTGACGCTACTGCCAACGCCACCGCCGAAAGCACCACCGCCGGCAATACCACCACCGGCAACACCACCACCGGCAACACCACCACCGACAACACCACCACCGGTAATGCCGCCACCACCGCCCCGCTGCTGCCCAACACCGCCGGTGATATTGGAACTCAACCCCCTTGAGCCGAATCGCGAGGTTATGATATAGTTCAGGTGGAAGAGACGGGTCATCATCTTTGGTTTGGATACCCTTATAAAACCGCTCTCCCTACTGTACTCCAGACTCAGAGGCGTTAATAAGGCATCCATGGCCTGGTCGAGGGTGACGTCCCTAAGGTCTACAGTGACCATGCCGTCCACATCGGGGTCTACTATGATATTTTTCTTACTTTCCCTCGAAAAGCTCAGGAGCACGTCCTGGATGCGTGCATCTCTAACTGATAGTGTGTAAAGCTTTTCTGGCCGCGACTTTTTCGGCTTTTCCTCCAGATGAAGCACAGGCAAGTCTTTTAGCTTTCTTTCCTTAGGGGGTTCAATCTCAACATATGAGGCGAGGGGTTCGAGCTTTGTGTCTGTGGAGGTACACCCCAAGACAGATACTATCGAAAAAACGGCGACCGGGATGGCCATCCATCCAGAAAACATGAGGCTTCCCCAAGACCATAGAACATTCTAGCCACCCCTTCCAGCCAAAAATAGAGCATAAAATATAACAAAATAAAGCATTAAGTCAAGGGGAAAACTTTAGTTTGCCTATGTTTATCCAATTATAATTTAAAGACATAGTAACATCCCCAGGGTAACATTAAAGTGACTACTGTAGGGCCTAAATGCCCAGCTACGGTAGTTTTTCATCCATGAAAACTTAGGAGTAGGTTTTCCCTTGACAGATAGTGCGCTCTTGATGTTTAATGTTAAACACGTATAAGGGGAAGAGTTAAGGTTCTAGGACCTATCTTGCGAACTTCTAAATGTCCTTAGCCAACATAGTTACAGCACTGCGTATCCTTCTTACTCCACTTCTTATCGTCATATTAATCAAGGCCTCTGGTGAGGATTCTTTTCGTTATCTGGCGGCTGCAATGCTGTTTTTTATGGGCATGAGTGATGGGCTTGATGGCTACCTGGCAAAAACAAGGAACGAGGTCACCCGTTTGGGTAAATACCTCGACCCCGTAGCGGACAAGGTTTTGGTGTTAAGCCTTTGTGTCCTACTTGCGTCATCCCTCTGGCCCGAGCCTCGGCTGCCTGTATGGCTGGCTGTCATCATAGTAGGCAGGGAGGCATTTATCTTCTTTGGTTCGCTGGCACTATACTACCAAGTGGCAGACTGGCAGCCGTGCCCTAACGTTATCAGCAAGGTAAACAATGTTGTCCAGTTGGTTATGTTCGGTATGGTGATTGTAAACAACGTGATGCCCTTTCCCATAGTGTCAGCCTTTTTGTGGGCCGTAGCATTTCTTACCCTTGCCTCCTGGATTAGCTATCTGCGGCTGGGCATCGGCTTTCTTACAGCAGGCAGGGGCATGACACCTACGACGTGACTTGAGAGGAGTTTTGTAGATGGTATACAGTTCTATTTCATCGGTATTAGAGGACCTTAAGCAGGGTAAGATGGTCATTGTGGTGGATGATGCCAACAGGGAGGACGAAGGAGACCTTACCTTGGCGGCGGAGAAGGTCACTCCCGAGACCATAAACTTTATGCTTACCCATGCCCGCGGCATTATCTGCCTCGCCATATCGACAGAGATTGCCGAGTCACTTAATCTTCCGCCCATGGTCTCCAACAACAATGCGAAGTTCGAGACACCGTTCACAGTATCAGTAGATGCTGGAAAGGGGATAACGACGGGCGTCTCTGCCAAGGACCGTGCTACAACAATACTGAGAGCGGTGAGCAAGGATTGTAAGCCCGACGATTTGGTAAGGCCGGGGCACGTCTTTCCGCTCAAGGCCCGGTTGGGAGGGGTATTAGTAAGGGCTGGGCATACCGAGGGTGCCGTAGACCTAGCCAGGCTGGCCGGGCTTCGCCACGCCGCAGTCATCTGTGAGATTATGACTGCGGACGGGAAGATGGCCAAGCTCCCTGAGCTCAAGAAATTTGCCGAAGAGCACAATCTAAAGGTCTGTACAATCGCTAATATCATCAAGTACCGCCATGAAAAGGAGCGTCTTATCGAGAAAAAGGTTGCGGTGAGCCTGCCTACGAAATACGGTGACTTTATGGTGTATCTCTACCGTTCCTTTGTGGACGAGTATCTGCACATAGCAT
>JBHIBD010000040.1:0-18068 GCA_046758865.1 Candidatus Brocadiales bacterium
GATTGAATCAGGGGCCACCCCCACCCTTGCCCTCCCCCCTCAAGAGGGAGGGAAATTCAGTACAAGGGGCACGGCATGCCGTGCCCCTACTTTGACAGATGACATCAAAAGTACTAATCAAGAACGGCCGCGTAATCGACCCTTCTACCAGCCTTGACGAACAACTGGACGTCCTGGTTGCGGACGGCAATATCGCCGAGGTTCGGGCTGACATAAAACCTCAAGGGGAAGTGGAGATTGTTGACGCCCCAGGATGCATAGTCACTCCAGGTCTGATTGACTGCCATGTCCACCTGAGGGAGTCGGGTAGAGAAGGAGCGAAGTATACAGGGGAGATTGGACAGGCTAAAGAAACCATAGGAAGTGGCTCCCGCGCCGCTGCAAAGGGCGGCTTTACCACTATCCTCTGTGAGCCAAACACCACACCGCCCATCGACTCCTGCATGCGGGTGGACGAACTACAAAAACGTATCACACACACCAGCCTTGTAGAGACTTATTTAAAGGCCTCAATGACACTGGATATGCAGGGAGAGCGCATAACAGACATAAAAAAACTGAGCGGCCATCCCCTGGTAAAGGCCCTGTCAGAGGACGGCAACCCCATAGTGGAAGATAAACTGATGGGCGAGGTCTGCCGACTTGCTGCAGAAAACAATCTACCCCTAAGCTGCCACTGCGAAGACTCCAGCTTCTCCCTCACCAAAAGGAGCAAAAAACTCGGATTTAGACCCAGAGAGGATTTCCACAATGAGCCCAATTTTATTACACGCGATATCCTCCTGGCAGAGGCAAACCATGCACAAATACACATCTCACACGTAAGCATGAAAGAGTCACTGGAGATAATACGACGAGCAAAGACGCGCAGTCGCGCACTCGTCACATGTGAGGTCACGCCCCACCACCTCCTCCTTGAGGACAGCTTCAGAGACCCCAGCGGCTCGCGGGTAATCGTCAATCCACCGCTACGCTCAAAGGAGGATAGAGAGGCCTTACTCGAGGCACTCAAGGAGGGTATAATAGACCTAATTGCCTCCGACCATGCGCCGCATGGGGAAGAGGACAAAAAAGCCGGTGCCCCCGGCCTTATCGGCCTTGAGACCACCCTGGGCCTCGTGCTAACAAGGCTTGTACGGCCAGGCATAATCTCTCTCACGCGCGCAATCAGGATGATGTCCACCAGTCCTGCAACCACCTTCCGCTTGGAAGGCGGTTCCTTCAAAAAGGGGGCCAGGGCGGACATCACCATAATAGACCCCGGCAGGGAATGGACGGTAGATACCGGGAAATTTGAGTCCCTTTCCAGGAATTGCCCGTTCGAGGGATGGAGGCTACAGGGCCAGGCAGTGGCGGCAACGGTTGGTGGACGCATAGTAATGAGGGATGGGGAACTCATACAATGCATATAATAATAGACGGATACAACCTTATCTTTGCCGTCCCTGCACTTGAGAAAGTCCTTGACAGGGAGAGTATGGAGACGGCCAGAGAGACCCTTTTAACGGCACTGTCCAGGCATAAGATTACAAGCGGCCAGGAGTTTACCGTGGTCTTCGATGGCAGGGCCCAGGAGGGTGAGGGACAGGGTCCTTCCCAAAAGCAAATTCGCGGGGGTATAAGCGTCATTTTCTCAAAGAGTACCACCGCCGATGAGGATATAGAGAACCTTATCAACTCCTCGTCAAACCCCAAGAATATGTGCATAGTTACCTCAGATAAGTCCATCCTCAAAGCAGCCAAGGCCTCAGGTTGTCGGGTTACCAGACCAAGGGATTTCTACAAAAAGATAACCCAGCCCCTCAAAAAGGGCCGTGTGCTGCCACGTGCCGAGCCCATGGTCAAGTATCAGGGGCCTTCTGAGGAGGAAGTGGACTACTGGCTAAAACTGTTTAAAACCAAATCGAAAAGGGACAAGACACCATAGACAATGTCAAACGCTAACCGCTTCTATACACAATGGTTACGATGGCTTCCTGTTATACTCTATGCCTCCCTCATTTTCTGGGCCTCCTCAAAACCTACCACCCCCATACCCCCTATACCCTTGCCTCATGCAGATAAGGGCATTCACTTCGTAGAGTTTGCCATCCTGTGCTACTTGATATGTTGGGCACAGGGGCCACCGGGAAGAAATGTTAAGAAGTCAATGTTGCTCGCAATATTAATTACGTCAGCCTATGGTATTACAGACGAGTACCATCAAAGCTTCACACCTCTAAGGCAACCGGAGGTAGGAGACTGGGTGGCTGACACATTCGGCGCAGTTGCTGCAGGTCTCTTTTGGCTCAAACCAAGGTCAAGATATTTTAGACCTTCCGGGGAGTAGCGTAGATGCTCCTTAGACTTTTTATACTCTTTACGGCCGTACCCCTAATAGAGCTATACCTCTTGCTCAGATTAGGGGGTTATATAGGCCTCTACCCCACCATCGGGGTAGTAGTCAGTACAGGCATAGCAGGCGGGCTGCTGGCAAGGAGCCAGGGGTTGGCAGTGCTCCGCCAGGCGCGCTGGGAGCTAGAGCAAGGGAGAATACCTGCCGAAAGCCTCTTTGACGGGGTTCTCATATTAATAGCAGGTGCAATGCTCATCACACCGGGGCTTCTAACAGACTGCCTCGGTTTGTTCTTTCTCATCCCCTGGACCAGACAGGCGTTCAAGTCATGGCTCAAGAAAAAACTTCAGGAAAAGATCTCCAGTGGGGAAATACAAGTCTATACCCATTTTGGATGGTGGGGAGGCGACAGGGGGCCCTTATGAACGCCTTTAAGTTACCCAAAAACCTCAGTACAGTTATACTGGACATGGACGGGGTAGTGGTAGACGGCATGCCGTATCACCTGAGGGCATGGAGGGAGGCCCTTGCCACTGTTGGAATTGAGGTCACAGATATTGACATATACCTCAGGGAAGGCATGGACCAATTGGAGACCGTGATACAGATTTCCAGGGAAAAGGGAGTATCGCTGGCTAGCGAAGACATAAAGAGGGTAATTGACCTGAAGAACCGTATCCTTGACTCCATATTTAAGGTACGTCTCATCCCCGGTAGCACAGAGTTCCTCTCCCGGCTCAAGGGCCTTGGGTTCAGAATGGCGCTTGTGACCGGCACAAAAAAAGACGTGGTCGAAACGATTCTTCATGAGGAAACGGCTCTAAAAGGTCTCTTTGACGTAGTGGTGACGGCAGAGACCGCCGAGCACAAGAAGCCCGACCCTGAACCCTACCTGAAGGCCATAGAGCTCCTGGGGACTGACAAAGAACGCTGTTTAGTAATTGAAAATTCCCCCGCCGGCATTACCTCTGCTAAACGGGCGGGCCTTAGGTGCATCGCCTTAACCACCTCCTTACCTGAAAACTACCTGAGAGAGGCCGATTGCATCTTCCACGGTCTAGGAGATGTATCGGAGCTTTTCGATTAAAAGAGCTTCTATTTCTTACTTACATGCATTTATCCCATCTTGTCCGTCCATGACAACATTGTTTTCGAAGTACACAAAAATCGACCTGACACGTCTGGTGAGAGCCCTGCAAAAGTGCCAAAAAACGCATGCAAGCGCTACAAGGTATCATTGCGAGCGAAGCGAAGCAATCTCATGTTGTTTAGTTACAACCACTAACGAGATTGCTTCGTCGCTTTCGCTCCTCGCAATGACGGCCCCATTCTGCACTTTTCAGAAGTCTCTGGTATAATAAAAAAATAAAGGAAGATACCCGAGTAATGGTAGAGGCCATTTGCAAGCCTCGCTCTATAGAAAATGGCGATAATTCCTCCCCAAAAAGGAGGTGATTAAAATGACCGACTTTTTGGGGTGGGCGCACTTCTAGAACTAGTAGAGAAGGGGAGAACTTCGGGCTTATAAGACCCCCAATATGTTTGCCCGTTGCCCCCCTAACTAGGTTCCAGGAGGCAACTAAAATAGCAAATGGCCTTTGCAGTTTCTGGGGGTTGGGCTTCAAAGACAATCCTTGCCGCGCCTCCCTTCTTTTAAGCCCACTTAGCTCCTACCACAACCAAATACACCTGGTTGACATAACCGCCTTTCTCATGTATCTTCGGATTATTGTCTGTTACCCGCTATTTTTGAGGAGAGCTAACTATGATAAAGAAGAATACTACAATCTGTTATGTGGCTGCTACCCTGTGGTTCTTGGCCCTGTTAGTGCTGCCATACGACCCAACCCACGCCCAACATATAGACGTATTCAATATGCCCAGGGAAAAGGCCACTAAAAAGCTAGAAAATGCACCCGAGTTAGCAGAGGTTGAGGTAACCGATACCTTTACCTACAAGGTCATGGTTGAAAAAAAGCTCCTCGATGAGGGTAACGTCTTTGCACGGGAGCTTGATATTAAGGCGCTTACAGATGACGAAAAGCCCCCCTATCACTGGGGCCAGGTGGAATATTTCGACCGAAGGAATATAATCCAGACGCAAAAGCGCGCCACCGGCTTCTTCAAGTGCTTCAGGACGCGCACCGGTGTGCTATATCTGCTGCCGGACGGAAGGAAGGTGGTGGACTGGGGCCGGTGGAGCATGTGGGACTGCCGCTCGTAATCTCCGATGAAAACTTGGCGTCATGTCGCTAAGCATAATAACATAGGGCGATCACCCTGACACCTGCTCGAAGGGTCCATAGCCTTGCTTACATCCCTGACAGAGGCCCGTGCGATGAGGTACCTGTACCTCATATGCTTCATCTTCATATTATTCTTGTGCCCGCAACCTTCTTGGGGCAGCGACCAAGACCTGCTAGAGTCTGTAGTAGAGGGCAAGGCACGGGTAATAGACCTCACGTATCCGCTCAATGAAAGAAACGCCTACTGGCCAGGTGCCCGTTACCACCACTTCAAGCACGAGGTGATTGCAAGGCTTGAGACCCACGGGGCTTATTCGGGCAGATACTCCACCCCCGAGCACCTGGGCACACACATTGATGCGCCCAACCACTTCGAACCCCATCAACCATCCGTGGACCAGATACCCCTCAACAAACTCGTGGGTCCCGCCGTAATAATAGACGTACACCTCCAGGCCGCCTCAAACCCAGACTACCTGCTCTCAGCGGACGATGTCCTGGCATGGGAGGCCTACCACGGCCCCATCCCAAAGGGCGCCGTAGTGCTCATGCACTCTGGCTGGGGAGAGAGGTGGGAAAATTATGACAGATACAAAAACGCCGATTCCTCCGGGACACTGCACTTTCCCGGCTTTTCAGAGGAGGCCGCACTTTTTCTGGCAGAAGAGAGGAACGCAAAGGCACTGGGGGTCGACACCCTGAGCGTAGATTACGGGCCATCGCAGGACTTCCCCGTGCACCATGTGTTCAACTCCAGGGGTAAGTGGCTGCTAGAGAACCTTGATAACCTGGAAAAACTCCCTACCAGGGGCGCAACGCTAATAGTAGCACCCATAAAGATAGAAGGCGGCTCAGGCGGCCAGGCCCGTGTCTGGGCCATTGCCCCTTGATTTCCGTCTTTCCTCCACTGTAGCATCGGTATGCCTGAAGCAGCTTGCGAGATACCGAAAGGCAATCAGGACGCCTAAACTTACCAGACGACTTATGAACCTTCTCCATGAAGCCTACTAAACCAGCCGAGTAGGTGATGGTATTCCATCGCCCATGGCTAAGGATACCATGGCCGCACCATGACCTCACAATAATTCATCTATCTCACCCAACACTCGCGCCATAGGCAGATCCGCCTCCGGCGTGACGTGGCGAGTCTCCGACTCCTGTATTCCCATTTTCGCCTCAGGCGGATTAATCTACGGTTAAAGCCAGAAGTGGAAGATGTTAAATGTAACAGTAAGAAACACCCTTAACAAAACCCATTCTGTCTGCTAAAATAGATTCCCAATCAGTAATTATAGGACATAAACCTACATGCCTAAATACGAATACACCATAATCTTGACCCCTGCAGAAGAGGGCGGTTACATAGTAGACGTGCCGGCACTGCCAGGCTGTATGACCCAGGGTGAAACTAGGGAGGAGGCCCTGAAAATGGCAAAAGATGCCATTGAAGGCTACTTGGAGTGCCTCATCGAAGATGGGGAGCCTGTCCCTGATGACACATTTACCATGGAACGAATAAAGGTCACTATAGGTTGATGGGCGAAAAGCTCCCTTCCCTTAGACCCAAGGAAGTCATTAAGGCCTTCCAGCGTGCGGGGTTTACTATAATAAGGCAAAAAGGAAGTCACGTCTTCCTCAAACATCCTCAGACAGGTAAACTCATCTGTATCCCACAGCACACTGAGGATATCAAGCTAGGCCTACTCCTCGGCCAACTTAAGAAAATAGAAATGAGTAAAGAGGAATTTCTCAAATTTCTCTAGAACGATTCTTCCTTTCATTAACCTAGCCCCAGCCTGTCCCCACAACTTCCTTGCAGTCGTCGGCCAGACGAATAGAATAAAGATAGAGGAATCCCTCTATAGCTGCAGAGTCACTTTGTGTCGAGCCTGCTCAGCAGCTATAAAGGCATTAATTAAGGAGAAACAATCATGACTGAGGTAAAGGTATTCACAAGCCCAGGTTGTGCTACCTGCCAGCAGGTAAAGGAATATCTGAAAAAGGCAGACATTGAATTCATAGAGTGCAACATCCTTGAGGAGGAGGCCGCCGAAGAGCTAAAGAAGCTAGGAGCCCTGAGCGTGCCTTGCGTTGTTGCGGGGGATATGATTATTAGGGGTTTTGACCGTCCCAAGCTGGATGAGCTCATCGCCTGCCTGACTGCTCCGGCAGGGGCATAGACCTGACATAACATAAAAGGCATTAGTGCCACGTGCCAGCGTATCGCTGGCACACTTTTTTTATATCTCTTCTTGGGAGGCATGACCAACGAGATGAATGGCACTTGATACCCCATTTTTTCCCTTAACAAAACCATGTTAACCTGCTAGAATTTTGTTCTCCTTTGGAGTCCCACAATGAAATCTAAAGTATACTTCATAGAAACCAAGACCGGTGAGGCCACTAAAAGCCTTGCCGAAAAGACCCAAAAGTTATTTGACTCCCTGGGCTTTTCCTCAACCATCAAGCGGGGTGACTTGGTGGGCGTAAAGACCACGTTCGGGGAAAAGAACAACATTGGCTACCTAAAACCCCCGCTGGTGCGTGCAGCCGTGGATAAGGTGCGCTCTGCCGGGGCTAAGCCATTTGTGGTAGAAACTAATACCCTCTACATTGGCCAAAGAACGAACGCCGTCAACCACCTGCTCCATGCCCACAATCACGGATTCACTATCGAAACGGTTGGTGCGCCCATAGTCATCGCTGACGGTCTTATGGGTGAGAACGACTACACCGTGCCTCTCGACATACCCGGTGGCCTCTGCAAGATGGCACATATAGCAGGTGGCGCCAAGGCAGCCCAGGGCCTTGTATTTATGTCACACGTTACAGGGCATATGCTCACCGGCATGGGCGCCACATTAAAGAATATCGGCATGGGGCTTGCCGCTCGTGGCGGAAAGCTGGCCATGCACTCCGGCGTAATACCCCAGATAATCGAGCCCGACTGCACGGCCTGCGGAATCTGCGCCGAGTTCTGCAGTCCCAGGGCCATCACCATAAAGGACTATGCCATTATTGACCCCAAGAAGTGTATCGGCTGTGGTGAGTGCCTGGCAGTATGCCCGTTCGAAGCCGTGAAGATTGACTGGGGTGAGGACGCCGAGAACGTGCAGAAAAAGATAGCCGAATACTGCCTGGCCGTGCTCAAGGGTAAGGAGAAAAAGTCCGTATATTTCAACTTTATTATCCACGTAACCGAGCAGTGCGACTGCATGGACAAGGCCTATAAGCCGGCCTTTGAGGATATTGGCATACTGGCCTCCAGAGACCCACTGGCCGTTGAAAAGGCTGCGGTTGACCTGGTGCTCGAGGCCGTTGGAGAAGACTTCTTCCAAAAGAGCTGGCCCACTATTGACTACACTATACAGATAGATTACGCAGAGAAAATTGGGCTGGGCTCAACTGACTACGAGCTTGTGAACCTGAGCAGGGAGAGGCGCGCTAGTAGGCGTGCGGTTGCAAAAAAACAATAACAGACGCTAACCCTTCCACCCGAGACATGAGGCGTGTCACCGAAGGCGAATTGCACTGTGGGCAATTAGACCGCTACTCACACCAAGACCAAGCCAAACAGGCCCTCTTTACAGGAATATGGGTTATTCAAAAAAGGTAGTAGTAATAGGACTCGACGGGGCGCCTCCGGAGCTTATCTTCGACAGGTGGCTTCACGAACTCCCCACCCTCAAGTGGCTCGCCTTGAATGGCGTATACGGTGAGCTAGAAAGCACAATACCATCCATCACCTGTCCCGCATGGGCCTCCATGGTAACGGGCAAAAACCCAGGGCATCTTGGTATATATGGCTTCAGGAACCGAACTCGGTACGATTACGGTGAGATGGCCTTTGTGGACTCCTCCTGGGTAAAGGAGCAAAGCATCTGGGAGGTACTCGCACGGTGGGGAAGGCGGTCTATACTCCTGGGTATCCCCCCCACTTATCCACCGAAACCCGTAAACGGCCTCCTTGTCAGTTGCTTCCTTGCGGGCGACACATCCGCCCCATACACTTTTCCTGGCGGGTTCAAACAAGAGGTAGAGGATCTGTCCGGGGGCTACATCCTGGACGTTAAAGACTTCCGCACGGGCGAAAAAAGGTCTGTCCTTAACACCATCTACCAGATGACCGAGAAACGCTTTAGAGTTGCTAAAGCCCTGCTAAGAAAAAAAGACTGGGATTTTTTCATGATGGTGGAAATGGGGACGGACAGAATCCAACACGCTTTCTGGAGATTCTTTGACCAGGAACATCCCAGATACTGCCCAGACGCTGAGTTCTCAACCACTATATTAGACTACTACAAATACCTCGATAGAGAGATAGGCGAGATTCTTGCTGTCGTGGGAGACGACGCCACCATTATGGTGGTCTCAGACCATGGGGCAAAGAGGTTTGAGGGTGGGATATGTGTAAACGAGTGGCTTACAGCAAATGGGTATCTTCGACTGAAGGAATATCCCGACAAACCAACACCTTTCCATGAGCTGAAGATAGACTGGCGGCGGACAACGGCCTGGGCAGAGAGCGGTTTTTATGGTCGGGTATTTCTCAATGTCCAGGGGCGGGAGCCCTTGGGTATCGTGCCTTCACACGACTACCACCGCATCAGAAACGAGATTGCCCAGGGCCTGGAGGCCATAAGAGACCCGTATGGCCGCAAGCTGGACACATCGGTCTTCAGACCTCAGGATATATATCCCGAGATGCGTGGCATAGCCCCTGACCTTCTCGTATATTTTGATGACCAGCACCGGAGGTCTATAGGAAGCGTAGGCCACCGCAGCTTCTGGACCAGCGAAAACGATAACGGCTCCGACGATGCAAACCACTCGCAATACGGCACCTTCATGATGTATAATCCCTCGCTAAAACACTCCCCAAGCAGGAGAGAGGGGCTGAACATCAAAGACGTCGCCCCCACCATACTCACACAGATGGGCCTTCCCATACCGGCAGAGATGGAGGGAAGGCACATCGACTAGCACCAACAGGTAAGGAACCATTGCAAAAAGAGTGAAATGGATAGCCAGCTATTCGCCACATTCAGTCTGGACATTGACCCTGACTCTAATAAAGCAGTTAGAGGAAGAATCGATGCACTGTCCCATCCACCAGAAAAGGGCTTGGTAAAAATAGATGCTGCACACAGGGGATTAATCGAGACCCTTCAGCTCCTTGAATATCTCGATATACCTGCGAGTCTGTTCTTTGAGGCCCGGACGGCCCAACTGCTCGCCGAAAAAGGGCCAGAAAACCTCCAGACACTTACTGCCAGACACGAGATTGGATGCCACTCCTACAGGCACGAGGATTTTCTGGGAACCACCTCAGGTATACCCATATCCAAGGCACAGGCCCAGGAAATAATATGTCAGTCAATGGACATATTGAACGGCATCTTTCATAGAAAAATAATAGGCTTCAGGGCCCCCTACCTGAGGATAAACCGAGAACTCCTCTCTTTACTCGGTGAGCTGGGCTTTGAGTACGACTCCTCCATCATTAATGACTGCATCAGACCGTTTTATATGAATGCGGCTTCCTTGTGGGAGTTCACCGTGGCGTCACTGAGGGCAGACTCGGGTAGAAGGATAACCTCATACCTCCACCCCATCTTTGAGGGGAAAAGAGACGTGGAGGAATATGTATGGACCGTAGCTTCGCAGGCCCAAAGGATAAAGGGCGGGCTATTTATCCTTGCACTCCATCCCTGGGAATTATTCGTTAGCCACTCGGGGAAAACACTCAGTGCAGAAGATTCCAGACAAAGGCTCGAGAGACTGGCAAACGTGCTGCAGGGGCTGAAGGCAACACCAGGCCTAAAATTCGTGGGCTTAGAACAGTATCTTGATATTCATGATATGCATGGCGACCGTCAGTTAGGGCATCCACAGGTACATGAAGTCCGGGTTTAGAGCCCTCCCCAAACCGACCAGTTCCGCACTAATGAAACCTGTCGCCTGAGGGACATCCTCACCAAGGGAGTAAATATTATTTTTATAAGCGGCAGGCCGTTTGTACATAACCACTTTGGCCTCCTCAATACCCGCTTCCTGCTTGGCCAGCTCTATTGCATCGTCAAGATAGCCCAGCTTGTCAATAAAACCAAGCTCCAGGGCCTGCTGGGCGGTAAAGACCCTGCCGTCCGCCAGTTCCTTTCGATTCCTTAAATCTACCCCTGGCCTGGCCTCCTCTACCACTTCGATAAAGCGCCGCTGAAGACTATCTATTATACCCTGCAGTAGCTCCCTCTCCTCCGGGCTAAGGGAACGGAAAGGCAATGCCGAATCTTTCTTCTCACCAGACTTCACTATCTCGTCCTGTATCCCTATTTTCTCCATCAAGCCCTTCATGTTAACTTTCAGGAGCATAACGCCTATACTGCCAGTGACGCAGGTGGGATGAGCCACTATCTTGTCGGCAGCGGTCGCCACGTAATACCCGCCAGAGGTACCGAGGCCCATAAGACAGGCCACGACCTTAACCCCCTTTTCTTTCCTGAACTCCTTTACCTCATGATATATGATGTCGCTTGCAGTAACGGTGCCGCCGGGACTGTTTATCCTCAAGATCAGCGCCTTTACGTCATCATCCTCCTTGGCCTTCTTGAACTCCTCCTTTATGCGGGCAACCATGCTGGGCCTGCTGCTGAGCCTCAGGGGACCCTTCTTCTTCCTATCAGAAATAAGGCCGGTAATGTCCATCACCAGCACCTTGTCCTTCCCCTCCCCTGAGACAGTCGTCTCCTCCAGCGGCTGTACCGGAGCAGTCACGGGGACATAGACCGCACAACCGCCAAGAATATTTGCCACAACAGCAGCAAAAACCAATATAATAAATTTACCATCCCTTAACATAATCAGGCATCCCTACCTTAGACTTGTTCCCCTCCCTTCCATCCCCCGTCAAGGGGGAGGGAAGCATGTAAGGTGCACCTAGACACATCTACTATTCTGTAGTTGCTCGATTTATCGAGATGGTAGGGGTTCAAAATTTTGAACCCCTACTGGCTCCATTTATATCTCACCCATAAATCAAGGCCGGCGGGCAGGCTACTCCTTTATTTGCTCAATAAACCTCCTGACAGAGGCAAGATGTTTCTCTGCCTCTTCTACCCATTCCGTTATCCGCTCTTTCTTGAACAACTTAAGGCTTTCTGCGTATGCGGTCTCTGCCTGCTTGAAGGACTCCATCTCTTGTTCCTTATCACCCTTCTTACTGTACATCCCCGCCATGGCGAGGCAAAGGTGGCCAACGTTAAACGTAGTTCCTGCATAATTAATGGGGAATGCGCCAGGCGTGTACACCCTAAGCGCCTCCTTATATGCATTTATGGCCAGCTCCAGTTTCTTCTCCTTGTCCCTTACCCCTGCAAGGTTTCTATACGCATTGCCCAGGTTGTTCTGTGTTACGGCATACTGTACAGGGAATGCATCAGAAGTGTACACATCTAGCGCCCTTTTATATGCCTTTACGGCAAGACCCAGGTTCTCTTCCTTGTCCCTCACCTCTGAGAGACTCCGATATGCATTACCCAGGTTTTCCTGTGTCTCACCATAATTGTATGGATAGTCTTTAAACGCGTAAAAGCTGAGTGCCCTGTTATAGGCCCCTATGGCCTTCACCAGGTTTTCTTCCCGACCCTCGGCCCTGACCTGGGCTATCTCGTAGAAATTATCGCCGGCTATAAGGCTGATTCTGGCAACGTCAGAGGAGACCTTTTCGGCCGCTTTAGCCACTGTCCTGGTTTTCTTCACTTTTATTTTTTTCTCTGTCTTTGGCCGTGAGGTGGCCTTCTTCTTTTTCTTCACTTTTTCTGAGACCTATAAGAATCTTTGCCTATACCTTGTGTGTTTAGGCCACGATTCGTGCGAGGCAAGCTCGCACGCTTACACTGCTTCATCTTTTCTCTGAAAAGTGCTCCAGCCCATAACTATAGAGTTCATCCACTCCGTTGTTAAAGATATCTGCCGCCTGTCTAAATTTTTCCTCTGTGCAATATGTCGTGAGTTCTGTCAGCCAGCGCATGGTCTTTTCCCATGACTCTGTGTCCCTCCGTCGGCATGCGTATTTTCCAATATCAGTGACCTGTCTTGCAAACCTTTTGGTGTTCGCTACCCTCTCTGTTGGACGTCCCTGCAGTTCATCGGCGGCATGCTCTCCTAGTGCTAGCAGGGCCTCTTCCAACATATTTACCTGGCCCACGTTTATTGACCTTCTCATAACATCGTCCAGATGGTCATACAGCGAATCTTCAAGGAGTCTCCGCACGAAGGTGGCAGGTTTAAGGCCCTTTAGAGTGGCGATAAAGAATGGCACAAGGTATAAGATGGCAAAGCCGGTGGAAAGGAGGGCTATGTCAACGCTCCAGCGGTCCCAATCGCCGTATGTAGTATTTTTGAGCAAGTTGAGTTGAGCCTTTGCAAAGAGTGCCCAGAGGATAGCGAATCCATAGATAAAGATTGCGCCCCAGAACCAGGGGTCTCTCAGCCTCTGGCTGACAATCTGTGGCGTGAAGGTCTGAGATGCAAGTTGTGTGGCAATCAGGGTAAGAGTAACGAGTACGGCCAGGATTGCTGCAAGTGCCTGAGCAATGGCGGACAGGAGGTAGAGGCGATTTGCCCCATCTCCCACATCGCCCGCGTAAAGGTGGACATTGCCCTTAAAGATACCAATACAAAACAGTATGGTAGGCAGACAGATGAGACAGAAGAAGAAAATATGTTCCGCCCCGGATGCCCTGATTCTGGAAGGTTTGATTATAGGTTTTCCGGCCAAGTCCTGGTCCCCTATTTAGCATGCAAGGTGCGTCGAGGAGCACCCTACTTAAGGCCATACAACAAGGTTTATACAACCTTTCCATCCGAAAATCAATTCTAGAAACTCCTCACAAGGAGGCAAGGGCCTCCCGTAGGCGATAGTCCGTTCAAAGCGTATTTCTGGCACACAATCACATCCTTTTTTCACGCACAGGACGAGCGAGACGACATGTATGGTGCGCTGCGGCGTACCCTACTATTCTATCCAATAGAAACCAAATCACTTACGCATAAAGAAATGTCTTGCCCTTATGAAAAAACAGGATTAGAATATTTTTAGATACAAAGGAGACCCCTGAAAAAAACTGCCCCAGTACCCTGTGTCATTCTGAGCGAAGCGAAGCCACGCCAAAGGCGGCCGCCAGAGGCGCCCCTGTGAGCCGCCTCAAGGCCCGTCCCAGGCGGGATTCGCCAAGGTGAAAATCCCGTGGCAGGGGTGAGGCTGCCTCACCCCTTAGAATGACAATTTTAGGGGGCTTCACAGGGGCCTCGAAAGAGCCGAGGTTATGAAGAAAATTCTTGCCGACTCTCTATGCCTCCTCATACTCCTCCTGGCTTGTCCCTTCTTGATAACTGCGCAGGAGGAAAGACCACCGGGAAAGGTCTTTGTCATCCCCCTGGAGGGTATGATTGACGGGGGCCTGTACAGCTCCGTGGAGAGGCGAACTAAGATTGCCCTCGACGAAAAACCCTCCATTATAATCTTCAAGATAGACACCTACGGCGGGAGACTCGAACCCGCCTTTGAAATCTCTGAGTATATAGCGGATATTCCTGAAGAAACCAAGACCGTGGCCTACATACCCAAGAAGGCTATTTCTGCAGGTGCCCTTATAACCGTATCCTGTAACGAGATAGCGATGGGGCCCCAGGCCGAACTTGGGGACTGCGAGCCTATCGTTCCCTCAGCAGAGGGGGGCTATAAGACAGTGGGCGAAAAGATACAAACCGTGCTCAGGACAAAATTCCGTAAATTCGCCGAGAAAAATGGCTATCCTACCCGACTAGCCGAGGCCATGGTGACAAGTGAGATGGAGGTTTACTATATAATTACGGAAGACTCGCCCGAAGGCCGCTTCGTCACCGCCAGGGAACTAAAGGAGATGACCGAGGAAGATACCAAAAAGATCAAGTCAAAAAAGCTTATCGTGGAGAAGGGAAAGCTGCTGACAATGCATGCAAGGGAGGCCAAGGACTACGGCTTCGCAAAATATATAGTAAAAGACCGCAGCGAGCTGCTGGAACAGTACTCTGTAGAGGCCGAACAGATAGAGGAGCTGGTGATTAATTGGTCCGAAGAGATGGTACGTTTCTTAGACAGTATTGCCCCCATACTCCTGAGCGTCGGCCTAATAGCCCTGTGGATGGAGTTCAAAGCCCCAGGTTTTGGACTGCCAGGTATAATCGGTATTTTATGTCTTGCAACCGTGTTCTTGAGCAAGTACATGGTGGGGCTGGCAGAGGTGCCCGAAATGATTATCTTTGCACTGGGCATCATGCTCATCGCCGTGGAGGTACTTTTACTCCCTGGCTTTGGGCTCTTTGGTATCGCTGGTATCATCTTTATGTTGGCGGGGTTGGTGTTAGCCTTTCAGGACTTTCTTGTGCCCCAGACCCCGTACCACTACGAAGAGCTGCGTATAAACCTACTCCAGATACTATCCAGCATGGTTGGGAGCCTAGTGATCATGGCAATACTGGTGAGATACCTGCCCGGTATGCCACTGTTTGGCCGATTGGTGTTGAGGGCCTCGGAGGAGGCTACGCTTGGCTTTGAGACAGTACCGGTTACTTCTAAGGAGGCCCTGATAGGCAAGAGAGGCTATACCCTTAGTACACTAAGGCCCTCGGGTAGGGCAGAATTTGGCGGTGAGGTCTTAGACGTGGTCTCTCAGGGCGAATTCATCGAGCCCAATCAAATGGTAGAGGTGGTGGAGGTTCGTGGTAACAGGGTGATTGTGAGGCCAGTATGAGTCAGACACAACTAATCCTACTCTTCGCAGTAGGCCTTGCGGCGGTATTTGCAGAAATCCTTATACCTGGTATGATAGTGGGCATCTGTGGAGCCATCTGTATGATAGCGAGCATATACTGGGCCTATCAAATAGGTGCGTCGGGTACAGGCAATATTATGGTCGCCGTCAGCATAATCTCTGTGCCAATATTCATCTTGCTCTGGTATAGACTGGCCTCCAGAACCTTTGCGGTAACCGCCTCAGAGGCAGGCTTCAACCCGCCCGGTGAGTTTGAAAAACTCATGGGCCAAGATGGTGTAACGCTCACGGGCCTCCACCCTACCGGTATCGCCAATATACAGGGCAGGAGGGTAGACGTGGTGACCCGTGGTGAAATGGTTCCAAAAGGTGCAAGGGTCAAGGTAATAGAAGTCCGTGGAAATAGGGTTATAGTCAAATCCATTTAACCGGCTAATCCGCTTCGTGTGTCGGCCCGCGGAGGGCGCGCAAAGGGGCCAAGGCCGGTAGGAAGGTAGAGCTATGGAACAATTGCCATTAATGATACCAAAGCAATTTACCGTAGTGGGGATAATCTTTGCCGGAATAATACTATTCATCCTCCTCCTGATGCTGTTCAAGTACGGATGGCTGTATATACAGGCCCTGGCGTCGGGTGCCCCAGTGTCTCTGATACAGCTGGTAGGCATGACACTCAGGAGGGTGAGGGCACGGGTTGTGGTGGAATCAAGGATAATGGCCAAGAAGGCCGGGATTGAGATAGACACCCCCTTGCTAGAGGCCCACTACCTGGCTGGAGGCAACGTCATAAACGTAGTATGCTCCCTCATAGCCGCCAACAAGGCCAATATAGACCTTTCCTTTCAGCAGGCCTGCGCCATTGACCTGGCGGGTCGCGACGTGCTGGACGCAGTAAAGACCAGCGTCTACCCCAAGGTCATTGACTGCCCTGACCCTAAAAGGGGACGGCAAACCATAGATGCCGTGGCAAAGGACGGGATACAGCTCAAGGCAAAGGCCCGTGTCACTGTTCGGGCCAACATGCCACGCCTGGTAGGTGGGGCTACAGAGGAAACCGTTATCGCACGCGTAGGGGAGGGCATCGTATCCACCATCGGCTCAGCAGATACCCATAAAAAGGTGCTTGAAAATCCGGACCTCATCTCCAAGTCAGTACTGGAGAGAGGGCTCGATGCCGGGACAGCGTTCGAGATACTTTCCATTGATATTGCCGACGTTGACGTGGGAGAAAACATAGGCGCAAAGCTCCAGGCAGACCAGGCCGAGGCGGACAAGCGTGTGGCACAAGCCGAGGCAGAGAAACGCAGGGCCATGGCGGTAGCACGCGAACAAGAGATGGTGGCCCTGGTCTCAGAAAACCGCGCAAAGGTGGTGCTGGCAGAGGCAGAGGTACCCAAGGCCATTTCTCAGGCATTCAGGGAAGGCAACCTGGGGATAATGGACTATTACCAATTTAAAAACATACAGGCCGACACTGAAATGAGAAGGTCCATCTCAAAATCCTCGGGTGATACCTCTCATACGTAAGGGGTCTTTATAATGGAAAGAAACATAGACCTCATTATATGGGCCTTACTATTCCTGCTCCTCTTTGGGGGAAGCATAATAAAGGCGTTCCTCAGGTGGCGGGTGGAACGGAGGGAAGAGGCCAAAAAGCCTTTAACCGAGAGAAAGCGCCACACATTCAGGGAGGAATTGAAAAAGACCCTTGAAGAGATGATGGTCAAAGAGGAAGGGCCTGAAATAGTTATCGAGGAGATACCACACCGCAAGCGGGCAAGACGACTCAAGGTAAGGGAGGAGCCTCCCGCTCCTGGGCCTCAAGGGCCTACTGCACCCACAAGGAGGGTGAAGCTAACGTCTCTGGCAGAACCACCGAAACCAAAAACACGGCATGAGAAGGTCCCACTATCAGAGAGACTCCCCAAGGACGAGCTGCAAAAGGCCATTGTTATGAGTGAGATACTTGGACCCCCAAGGTCAAGGAGAAGGACACACAGGCTCTTTTAGGCCCTTCTGGCACCACAAACCATCAGATGCAGGATGTGTCTTGACGCATCGTGTCCCATTTGTCATTGCGAGCGAAGCGAAGCAATCTAGTATTCTATAGATTTGATGCCAGAGACACATCCGCCTTTGGCGTGACTTCGGCCGTTTCATTCCCTCAGAATGACAATTTTGCAGGGTTTCCAGAGGCCTCATCGCTTTCACAAAATAGCAGCGAAGAATTTTCGTGGTGGTCGAGCAAGCTCGACATTAAGCAGAGCAAGCTCTGCTACTACAGGCTCAAATGTTTACGTAGGGACAGGTCTTTAGACCTGTCCGCAACCGGACAGACCTGAAGGTCTGTCCCTACGAAGCGGGTGCGATAAATCGCACCCCCACATTTGGAATATAATACACGACTTGTCTGCCCGGTGTGTTAAAATAGCTGCACAGGTGCCAGAGTGGTGGAATTGGAAGACGCGCTGGACTCAAAATCCAGTGGGCCACAAGCCCGTGTGGGTTCGACTCCCACCTCTGGCACCACCATTTCTATTACCCGATGCGGACTCCCTTGCAGGCAACAAATGCCACAAAGAGTTCTTAGAAGGTAAACGGTCAAACGACCTCTACGAGCTGGATATCAAAAGTCAGGTCTTCCCCCGCCAAAGGATGGTTGGCATCTAACGT
>JBHIBD010000041.1:0-18067 GCA_046758865.1 Candidatus Brocadiales bacterium
GACTTTATGGTGTATCTCTACCGTTCCTTTGTGGACGAGTATCTGCACATAGCATTCTGTAAAGGTAGTATTGGAACTACGGGCAATACCCCCGCCCCCCAGCACAAAGAGCCCGTACTGGTGAGGGTGCATGATGAGTGTCTCACGGGCGACATCTTCGGGTCACTGCGCTGCGATTGTGGTGAACAACTCCATAATTCCCTGAAGATGATTCAGGAAGAGGGAAGGGGTGTGTTACTCTACATGCGGCAGGAAGGCAGGGGCATAGGCCTCGAGAATAAGCTCCATGCGTACGCCCTGCAGGAAAAAGAGGGACTCGACACCGTTGAGGCGAACGAGAAACTAGGCTTTCTTCCGGACAAAAGGGACTATGGGATAGGTGCCCAAATCCTCAGGGACCTGGGCATAACCAAGATGAGACTGCTCACCAACAACCCCAAGAAGTTCAAGGGCCTTGCCGGGTACGGGCTGGAGATTGTGGAGAGGGTCCCCATCGTCGTTACTCCCACGAAAGAGAACGCTCGGTATCTCCAGGCAAAGAAGAAAAAACTGGGCCATTTAATAGACGCGATTTAGAGGAGGATGATAAGGTGGCTAAAATTCTTAAGCTCATTAACGACGATGAGGCCCTAAGAATTGCCTCTAATTTAGAGAAAGAGGGATACAGTTTTTATAGTTCCGCCGCAAAGAGGGCAAAAGACAGCAAGTCAAAGTTTATGTTTAACCAGTTGGCTGAGGCTGAAAAGAAACACCTCTCGTACTTCGAAGAACTCCGCTCCAACCTACACGCCAAGAAAGGGCAAAGACCTTGGGGAGAAGAGGATGAATTGGTAAATACTTATCTGCGGAACCTGGTTGATACGGGCGTTTTTACCAGTCCCAAGAAAAAGTCGGCCGCAAAGAAAAAGGATATTACTGTGGCGGAGGCATGTAGAATAGGCATCCAGACAGAGAAAGATTCCATATTGTTCTTTAACGAGGCTGCCAGGCTGTGTAAGAACCGCAGGGGCAGAAAGATGTTCAAGGCCATTGTGGACGAAGAAAAGCAACATCTAACAGATTTGGCTCGGCATCTTAGGCACTTAAAGTAGAAAGAGACCAAATAGAGGAGAAAGGCATAAATGACAGAAGAGGGCGAGGTATATTATTGTGAGATATGTGGGGCTGAGGCAAAGGTGTTAAAGGGTGGTGCAGGCACACTCGTTTGCTGCGACCAACCAATGATTCTAAAGTCTTAAGACTTTATAAACAGCTTTTCATGTCCAAGTTGAGGAGTTGTCCACGCCATTCCCTGTTTTGTCTCCCACTTTCTTCATATCCCCACTCCATTTTGATGAAAACCAGACTCCTGGAAATGTAGCGTGCAAGCAAGCTCGCACGTAAATCGTGGCAGCAAGCCATCCGAAGCTGCGCATAGGACTGGCAAGCTGCCACGCTACACATTCAGAATGAGACATGATATTGGGGCGACTTCTGCAAAGGTCTCGCAGTGCGACATTCGCACTCGGCAGGTCACACGGCCCTTGGGGCTATCCTGACCATTTTCGCCGCTGGGCCTTATATGGGCGGAGATTTTTCGGGACAAATGCGAAGAATAATCCATGTTGATATGGACGCCTTTTACGCCTCTGTGGAGGAGCTGGATAATCCAGAACTCAGGGGTAAGGCGGTAATAGTGAGCGGGAGCCTGGAAGGCAGGGGGGTGGTTTCTTCTGCCTCCTACGAGGCGAGACGCTACGGCGTCCACAGCGCCATGCCAACCTCCAGGGCAAAAAGGCTCTGCCCGCACGGCATCTTTGTGGAGGCTCGGATAGAGCACTACGCAGAGGTATCAGAACAACTCCTGCACATCTTTAAAGAGTACACCCCCCTGGTTGAGCCGGTGTCGCTGGACGAGGCCTACCTCGACGTTACCGATTCAGCAAAAATCTTTGGCAGCGCAGAACATATCGGCAGGCAGATAAAGAAGAGGATAAAGGATGAGTTGAGGCTGATTGCCTCTGTGGGAATCGGCCCTAACAAATTCCTGGCGAAGCTGGCCTCGGGCCTGAAGAAGCCGGACGGTTTTATGGTTATAAAGGATGAGGAGAAGGCAAAAATTCTAAATGACCTCCCTGTCTCAAAGATACCAGGTGTGGGCCATGTCACAGAAAAGGCCCTTCACAAGATGGGAATCTCTACTATTGGTGAGCTGAGGAAGTGCCCGCTCGAGGAACTGGTAGAGAACTTCGGGAAGTGGGGAGAAGCGCTCTACTACCTATCTCGTGGTATGGATGAGAGCCCCGTCGTGGCTGAGTGGGAGCCAAAGTCTGTCAGCAGGTCCGTCACCTTTGAGAGGGATATAAAAGACCTGCGAACGATACGCAGGGAGCTTTACAGGCTTACCGAGGATGTATCAGGCTGCTTGAGAGATTTAGAGCTTAGAACCAGGACGATTACCATCAAGGTAAGATACAGTAACTTTAAGACCATTACCCGGCGCATTACGTTTACCCCTCCAACCGACCTGACAGAGACGGTGTGGCGATATGTTGACACACTTTTAAAGGAGAGGGTAGTTCTAAAGGACAAGGCAGTGAGGCTTGTAGGGGTGACACTGTCTAATCTCACCCCGGCCGAGACCGAAGGGCTTGAGCAACTCTACCTGTTTAAGGACTTAGGGGCCGGTTCAGAAGGAGAGCGGAGTCTCCAGGACGCCACCGACCGAATTGCCAAGAAGCACGGCAACAAATCACTGAAGAAAGGTCTGTTGCTGCCTTAAGGCAAGAATCGTCCGATACGGCTCACGCCCAACAAATGGCGGACCCGCCTACGGCGAGGAACGGACGCTACACCCATAATTTCCCTCCCCCTCGACGGGGGAGGGTCAGGGTGGGGGTGAAGAAAGCGAAATTGTTTATCTCCTCCCATCAAGGGAGGGGAAAAAGAGGGTTGTAGCGTTGGGGGCAGGGTCCATACACGAAAACCTGCACAATATTTACAATCCCTTTAGCTCTACCTCTCCCAGCATCTTTACGTCCTCCAAGATATCTTCTGCCCTGCTTACCAGAATAATTACCAGATTCTCCGGGTCCAGAAGCCGTTTTGCCACCCGATTGACATCTTCCCTGGACACGGCCCTGATATTTTCCAGGTATTTGTACAAATAATCCTCGGGCAGGCCATAAAATTCCTGCTCTACAATCTTGGAGGCTATCTGGGCGGGTGTCTCAAGACCCAGCGGGAAGTGACCTATGTAATAAGACTTGGCGCCGGCCAATTCCTCTGCGGTCACGCCGCCGGACTTCAGCTTTCTTAACTCGTCGAGTACCAGCCAGAGGGCCTCAAGGGCGGTCTCGTTTTTACTAAAGGTCCTCACGTAAAATGGCCCCCGCAAAAATCTTGCGTCGAAGCGGCTCCTGACGCCATAGCTCAGCCCCCTCTCCGCCCTTATCTTCGTGTAGAGCCTGGACGTGGGCCCCTCACCCAGGATGCGGTTCAGTAATAAAATGGGAAAGTAGTCGGGGTCTGTGCGCTTGATGCCCAGATGGCCGATGCGTATCTCTGTCTGTGTGAGGTCGGGTTTATCCACCAAACGTATCCTGTGGCCGACTATTTTGGGAACAGAGGGTAATGTTGGCCCCTGAACCTCCCCCTCCTCCCAATCACCAAGGGTCTCTTCTACGGCAGCGAGTATGCGTGCAGGCTCTATATCACCAACTACTGTCAGGATGGAGTTGTTGGGCAGGTAGTGACGCTTATGAAACTGCACGATTTCTTCCCTGGTGATAGTCTCAAGACCCCCTACTGTGCCGATGGGCGGATGGGCATATGGATGTGTGCCGTAGAGCATCTCGCTGAAATGTCTGCTGGCAATGGTCCTCTTATTATCGCCCTCCCTGAGTACAGATGTTATGGCCTTATCCCGTTGAAACTCTATGTCGTGCGGTTGAAACGATGGGTATCTTGCAACCTCAGAAAGCAGGTCAAGTATAGTCTGAAAATGCTTGATAAGGGCCGTTGAGGTGATGGAGGTGGAGTCGTATTCACAGTCCACACGCAAGGTGCCGCCAATAAAGTCTATCTCCTCTGATATCTCCAGAGAACCCTTTGAGCGTGTCCCCTCACGGAGGAGTTGTGCCACTATATTGGCAAGTCCGGGCCTCTCTTGTGGGTCGTGTGCAGAGCCAGCCCTTATCAATAGCTCTATCGCCACCACAGGTAACTCATGGTGTTCTACCATGATTATTCTAAGCCCGTTATCCAGCGTCGCCTTTTGGTACTTTATGGGCAGTAACTTCTCGTCGCCCAGCAGGTGTGCACCCGTGGCGAGGTTGGAAAGAAGAAGCATAACTGCTATGAGTGAGTAGTGGTGTATAAGCACTTTGCTATTTCTCTTTGGGCAGCAGCCTTACTATGGTTCTGTTCTCGGGGGTAAAATATTTCTGCGCTACCCGCAGTATATCTTCTGCTGTTATGCGGCGGTATTTCTCTAAATCCTTGATGAACCCCAGTGGGTCACCAGTCCTTGTCAGGCTAAAACCTATCTGTATGCCCCTGACGAAGTTGGTCTGAAGGCTGAATATGAGCCCTGTCTCTATCTGGTTTCTTGCCTTCTCTAGTTCACGTTCTGCGACCCTTTCGGTCTTGAGTTGTTCCAGGTTTTCGTTGATTACAGACGCCACTTCTCCTGGTGTATGGCCCTGTTTTATGCTCCGAACAGTAATGACGAACAGCCCTGGGTCCTTCATCCTGTCCACCGAGGTAAAGACGGATAGGGCCGCCTGGTCCTCGTAGATAATTTTCTGGTAGAGTCGGGAGCTGTGCCCCTCTGTGAGTATGCTTCCTATTAGTTCCAGTACAGGGATGTCGTCGTGGGCCGCCTCTGGTATGTGATAGGCAACGGCCAGCCAGGGGAATTGCGTGTCAACATAAAAATCTTTCTGCCTTTCCCCCCTCTGCGGGGGCTCGGCGGGTATTACCGTATCGGGCCGCTTTGCTGGTGGCAGGCGTCCAAAATATCTCTCCACTATGGATACGGCATCCTGTGGGTCTATGTCCCCAAGTATTATGATGGTGGCGTTGTTTGGTGCGTAGTGGGTGCGGTAGAAGGCCTTGCAATCCTCTAGGCTTATGGCGTCGAGGTCAGACATCCACCCGTTCACGGGCCAGCGGTATGGGTGTTTGGTAAAGGTAGTGGCGTAGAGGCCCTCGGCCAGTGTGCCAAAGAGTGAGTTATCTATGCGCAGCCGTCTCTCTTCCTTTACCACCTCCCTCTCAGAGGCCAGGGTTTCGGTGGTGAGTCGGAGGTGCGCCATCCTGTCTGCCTCCAGCTCTGCGGCCAGTGCAAGTTTAGAGCTTGGCAGGTTCTCAAAGTAGGCGGTGGCGTCCTCGTTGGTGAAGGCGTTATCTGTGCCGCCGTTTAGTCGGATGATACGGCTGTGCTCCTCCGGCTCCACATTTTTCGAGCCCTTGAACATCATGTGCTCAAACAGGTGAGAGATGCCTGTTATACCCGGCCTCTCATTTATCGAACCCACGTGATACCAGACCTGGAAGCTTATGATGGGCGCTGAATGGTCCTCGTGCATGAGTAACACCAAACCGTTTTTAAGTCGGTGTTCTTTCAGGTCTAGCTCTACCTGAGCAGCGGCCGTGGTATGCAAATACAGTAGTAACCATGAGATAACCAAAAGGCATAATATGGATAACCTTACCAGCATATCACCTTACTTTATAAAATAGCGTGAACGTCGGAGCAAGCTCCGACGCTACATTATATAAGCCCCATTTATGGGACAACTACAAACAAATTGTAGTTGCTCGATTTATCGAGCCTCTTTAGTCTACCAGCATATCACCTTATCAGAGTCGAAGATGAGTTTGAGCATACCGGCATAATCTACGGACGGGTATGGGGGCTTTACGGCCCGGGCCACGGCATCATCCCTTAGCACCACGGCCCTTAGTCCCTTTAAGGAATCTTCTGTAGTCAACACTGCATCGTGTATGAGTAGTATGGTCAGGCTATTTTCTGCCACGGAGGGTTGCCCTGCCTGGTCCACGGCAGTAGAGATGGCAAGTGCGTGGTCCTTTTCCTTGATTATATGAAGGGTTTTCATGATGTTACTGCCAGGGTATCACCCTGTCTGCATCTGTAATCGTTCCGACAATCTGTTGTCTGGGGAGTATATCCACCTCCGTGCCCAACTCGTCGATGCAGCAGCCCCTCTCCTCCAGGGATTCCTTATCTGCCACTACCCTGTGGCCGAGGAGCCTCAGGGTATCGAGGTGTTTATAGATTATACCCGACTGTACAAGCTCAGGGTTCGTCTTACGAAGCAGGTGCACGCCATCGTTTATAAACAAAGCGGTTACCTTATTGTCATCCTCCAGGGTGAGGCCCACCGACATCCTCAGGCCCTCTGAATTCCTGAGCGTGTTAAAGGGCGTTTTATGAATAATTACGACGATATTTGTCATACGGCCCTAATTAAAGGACAGGAAGCGGTCAGACTCCTTTACCAGTGTAGCCAGGTCGTATTGGCTGCCCCAGTGCACAAAGTCCTTCCTTTCTACCCTGCGCTCTATGGCGTTATGGGCGCATACCACCACCTTTGCACCCTTTGCCGAGAGCTCGGCCAGTCTGGGGTCACTCAGGTGGTACACACCGTCACACATAAGGAACATCTCCACTGCGATTCCCGCCCCCAGGGCAGCCTCTGTCAGTCGGATGACCGTATGGGTGTTCTCGCTCTCTGGGCTGGTGGTCAGGAGTATGCCTAATTTCTCTTTCATTGTAATCTCGCAGTAATCTCACATTATAATAACGCTGAAATCATTGCTCGTCAAAGGCGGTAGTACAGGTCATACGATGCCTTTTACGGCCTGTTGGTGAACTCTCTTGAAGAATCCCTTCGGGCCTGAGCTCCCTCTTTATGCGGGCGATATCTCCTGGTTCGGGCTGGAATGGAAAATCCCTGAAGGGCTCACCGGGTCGGTAGCTCCCGAAGGGGCGGTTGCAGCCGATGCCACCATCCTTGCCTGGACACCCACCGGTTATAAAGGGCCTGCCGCTCTCCACGACCTCTTCCATAATTTCTTTCAAAAAAGGCTTGATGCCGGTGAGCTTCCCCCCGGAGTCAAATTCCAGCTCGTGTAGCCTCACGAGGTCCCTCTCCACCAGATGGGCCAGGAGTTGTGCCCGGCGGAACCTCTTTAAAGTGGGCCTCTTACGTCGGGACATGCGAGAATACGGCTCAGGGTAGAAGCTGAATAGGTGTATGAGGGCTCCCATCTCGTGCACACGGAAGAAAGACTCCACCAGTTCCCTGTCCGTCTCTCCTATGCCCACCATGATGTGACAGCTTACCTTTTTGTGCCCAAAGACCCTGACGCCACTCCTGAGCGTATTAATATAATCCTCCCATGATAGCAGCCCACGGACTCGTGCACCCCTCGTCAGCTCGAATACCCTCTCTGATGCGGCATCAAGTCCAACGCCCAGGTAGTCCGCCCCCAGGGTCCTTAGCGTCCTCAAATCCCTGCCACTGAATAGGCCCGGTGTGATCAGCACGGAGAGGGGGATGTCTGCCGCCGCCCGCACGGACTTGCTGAGGTTAATGGTGTCTTTAACCGCGCTGGGATGAAATACGGTCGAGATGCACACACGGCGGATGGTATCCCTATATCTTGAGAGCCTGTCCACAATGTCACTGGTCCTTAAAGCAGGCCAGTCTACACGGATAAAGGAATCCTTCCCCTGGGGCCTTGAGCGCGCAAGCCCACAGTAGGCGCAGTTGGCCCTGCAACCGTCAGGGTAGCTCAGCAGCAGATTTATACAAAAATTCCTGGCGTTGCGGTAGAACCTGCCTGAGAGAAACCTCAGGGTCAGGGCAGACGCAAGGCTGGTCTTAACGAATTCTGGGACCTGCGGGCTGTGCATATAGGTCGAGACCTCTACAAAACTGCAATATCATATGGCATAGGTTCAACTCTCCCTCCCCCTCGATGGGGGAGGGAGGGGGTGACTATGAACCCATACCATATCCAGTCACACCGGGCAGGTTTGAGTGGCCCCTGATTAAATCAGGGGCACCCTCCCCCTACCCCCTCCCATCAAGGGAGGGGGAAACTAGAGTGACTCACAAACTTTTTCAGAGCTCTCGGGTCTTGTATTGGGTGCTCACGTCCATTGTCATTACGGGTCAGAGATTGTTCGCCCAAGGCGAATCTGCCTGTGGCATGACTTCGCTTCGCTTACAATGACAAGCTTGCGCTGGATGCCCTTGTCCTTTGTCATTGCGAGGGGCGTAGCCCCGTGGCAATCTCCAGTTGTTCATGCGAGCCTTGTGTTGGGTGCTCTTGTCCATAGTATATCCATGCTCGGCTCTTATACTTCTCTTCCTCCAGTTTTTTTATTTCCGTTAGTTCCTCTCGGTTGAACGGCTCCGGTACAAGCTCGACGTGGAGGGTTTTCTCAAAACCGCTCTTTACATAACCCCTCAGCTCGCAGGTACTAACGTGTCTGCCCAGTTCACTTGAGATAGTGGTTATACTGCCTCCCTTTTCCCCGGGTTTCTTCAGGAGTTTTGACATCAAGTCTGTATCCATGTCCGCCAGGATGCTTGCATGGTAGAGCCCGGCAGGGTATTCGTCCAGGCTGTAACAGGCAAGCCCGGCGACCTTCCTGCCCTTTACGTAGACATCGTTCTCCGGCCGAAACCATGCTCGGATACCCAAGAGTCCAAGCGCGGCAATTATCCCCCTGGTGAAGGGGCTGAATATGGTCTTTGAGGCAAGGAGCGGTGACTGCCCATTAACGGGGCCGGCCAAGGCGATGCCGAGTTGCCCCTTCCCCATGATGATTGCACCCCCGCCTGTGGGCCTGCGGTTTACCTCTATGCCTAATCTTGTGCAGTATGAGAGATTGACCTCCGAGTCAACGTCCTGATGTCTGCCCACCATGACCGATGTGTCTTTATACGTGTAAAGCCTGAGTATGTGGGAATAGGGTGATGCGCAAAGTTTTTTGGTAATATACTCATCGGCCGCAAGTCCAAAGCTGGCCGAGGAACCGTCGTCCTCTATGTAACGCCATTTAAAGAATTTCATCACGAAATCTTAGACCAAATGCCTCTGCCACGTTCTGGCCAGGATTTAACGTGCGAGCAAGCTCGCACGCTACATCTACACGTTATAATAAACCGATAAGCCCTATTGTAGTTGCCTGATTCATCAGGCAGGGTCTAAACAGACGGCCCTCTGCGAAGGGCAACAAGTTCGCTGAAAGCAAATCTGCCTCTGGCATGACCCTGCACTACCCATTATGATAAAGTCCCATAAATGGGGCAACTACATAGTTTGCATGGTGCATCTAAATGCACCCCATGATGTAAAAATAAAGGGCAACCGCAAGGGTTGCCCCTACTTAATTCTAGAACAGGTCTTTGTAAAAACTCTTTCCGTGCCTGAGGGGTGGCAGCTCCAGGGCCTCCGCAACGGTTGCGCCAAGGTCTGAGAAACTCTGCCTGATACCGAGGCTATGAACCCTGCCGAGGGCCCTGCCATACACCAAAAGGGGCACGTACTCGCGGGAGTGGTCTGTACTCGGGGTGGTGGGGTCGCACCCGTGGTCCGCCGTCATAGAAAGGATATCGTCATCCCTTAGAGAGTCCAGTATCTCCGGCAGACGTCTATCAAACTCCTCCAGACACCTTGCATAGCCCTCCGGGTTATTCCTGTGGCCGTATTTCATATCAAAGTCTATCAGGTTGGTGAAGATTATGCCCTTAGAACCAGAACCCTCCTTGATACATCTTATGGTCTGGTCCACCCCTTCCTGGTTGTTTCCTGTGGGGAGTTCCAGTGTCAACCCCGTATGGGCAAAGATATCCCCTATCTTGCCCACGCCTGTCACTTCAAGGCCCCTTTCCTTGGCCATGTCCAACAGTGTGGGTTGGGGCGGGGGTATGGAAAAATCCTTCCGTCTCTCAGTCCTTATGTATTGTCCTTCCGAGACGACAAATGGCCTGGCGATGACGCGGCCCACGTTATGCTCGCCGGTCAAGATGCCACGGGCAATCTTGCACATCTCGTATAGTTCCTCTACCGGTATCACGGCCTCACATGCAGCTATCTGGAATACGCTATCTGCGGAGGTATAAACGATGGGGTGCCCAGTCCTTATATGTTCCTCTCCAAGTTCCTTTATTATCTCCGTGCCAGATGCGGGTCTGTTGCACAATATGGGCCTGCCGATAGCTTTGGTGAATTTTTCGATGATTTCGCCGGGGAAGCCGTTGGGGTATGTGGGGAACGGTTTTGTGGTGACTACACCGGTAATCTCCCAGTGGCCTGTAGTGGTGTCCTTTGCGCCTGAACTCTCGGCCATCTTTCCGTAAAAGGCCCTTGGGGTTATATCGTCACGGAGGCCCTCGACAGGAATTATCTTTCCCAGACCCAGGGCCTCCAGGTTGGGTAATCGCAGGCCACCCACGGCCCTGGCCATGTTGCCCAGGGTGTTGCTTCCCTCATCGCCGAACCGTGAGGCATCGGGCAGCTCCCCTGCGCCGAGGCTGTCAAGGATGATTATCACCACCCGGCGAGTCTTCTTCATTATTAGACCCCTACAAAATCCTTCACAATTGTCATTCTGAGGGAGTGAAACGACCGAAGAATCTCTACAACACTAGATTCTTCGCTTCGCTCAGAATGACACAAGGGATTGAGGTAACTTTTATAGAGGTCTCGCATTATGCCTCGCAGGTATTTATTATGCTGGGTCCTGTGCTGGTGCCTATCCTTGTAGCGCCAGCCTCTATCATGGCCAGTGCAGTTTTGCAGTCACGGATGCCGCCGGCGGCCTTCACCTCCACTGCCTCAGGGACGTGCTGTCTGAGCAGCCGCACGTCCTCAACCGTGGCACCGCCCTCGGCAAGTCCCGTAGAGGTCTTTACGAAGTTTGCACCGGCATCCGCAATAATCTTACATGCCTTTATCTTCTCTTCATCCGTGAGAAAACACGTCTCTATTATTACCTTAACAATCCTGCCGCCGGCCGCCCTTACCACTCCCTCTATATCCCTCTGGACCAGGGAGTAGTCCTTTGACTTCATAGCCGCAATGTTCATGACCATGTCTATCTCCTGCGCACCTTCACTCACGGCAAGTACAGTTTCCATTATCTTGACCTCCGGGTGGTTGTAGCCCAGGGGGAAACCTGTTATGGTGCATACCCTTACAGAGGAGTTTTTGAGGCACTCGACCGCCAGAGGGACGTATATAGGTGGAATAGCGACTGAGCAGAACCCGTATTCTTTTGCCTCATCGCAGAGTTTTATTATCTGGTCCTTCTCCGCCGTGGGACTTATCAGCGTGTGGTCTATCATCTTGGCCAGCTTTCCGCGAGAGAGATTCATAAGTGCCATCCTTTCAGCAGCAGATAAGGGCTCAAGTGAGGAGGTTCATGGGACCAGAATCAGATGAAAATACGTTTGAGAAACTCTAGACCAATGAAGACCACGATGGGAGATACGTCAAGAGCCCCTATGGGCGGGATAACCCTTCTAACGGGCTCCAGTACAGGCTCGGTTATCTTAAAAAGAAATTTTGATGCCGGATGCTCGCTGTCATGGGGAATCCACGTCAGTACAATCCGTACAAAGATTATTAATTCATAAAGGCCTATTAAACCAGATATAGGAGAGCCTTGCATTGGGGTCCCTTTCGGCAGATTAGAGGAACGGGTTGCCAGGCGCAAAATTCTACCACAGCTACTCCCCTAATTGCAAATTAATAAAAAGGAATTATGGTAGACAACGAAGTTTCACTTCGTTGAAGACATCAACGACCATAAAGGTCGTTGTCTCCCTTTTCCCCTCCCTTGACGGGAGGGGGAAAGGGGGAGGGTGATACTGGTCACCCCCACCCTTACCCTCCCCCTTGACGGGGGAGGTAATAAATATCATCCATTGGAGTGTTACCTATGCCTATAGTTAATACAAAAGGAGATTATTGTTTCCTGAGCCTTTCCCGTATCTCGTAGTACCTGTCTGTGAGGCCAAGTTTTTTTAAGAGTTTACCGGCCTCCTCATCGGCCAGGGCCTCTATCTCCTTCCTTTCAGCCGGGGTGCGAGCAGCATTGTTTATTAGTTCCTGAGCCTTCCTGGAATTATTATGGGAGAGGAAATGTCCCACCTCGTGGGCTATGGCCACAAGGGCCTTAGAGTAGTCAAGCTTCCCTGATTTAGATAGATAGCCTCTGCTTGGAATGAATATGACCCTGCGATTGGCGTCATACAGGCAAGGCAGGCCAGAGGTGAAAAGGGCATAAATGCCCTGGTTCCCGTAAAGTTTTCTAAACTCGTCATCGGAGTCTACTTCACGGTAATTCTCCTGGGGTACCTTTTTATGGATATATTCGTATAGTGCCCGGAGGCTTTCTCCCGAGAACTCTTTCATGCTATTTCGTCGTCCGTGTCCAGTAAATATTCGGTATTATAACAGTCTATACCAATAATTCACCCTTTTCAATAGGCCCCATGAAGAATCAAGTGGGTTTTGCCTGGAGATTAATGCCCTAGAATGTTTGACTGATAGACAAATGCTGTGATAATATATTTGCCTAATGGAAACACTTGAGGACTTTCTTATAAAGGAAAAAGAAGGGACTTCGCAGGATAGTGGGAGTGGCGTAGGGTATCTTTCCGTCCACGTACCGGAGGAGATAATCATCGCAGCGGGCAAGGTGCCTTTTCGCATCCTTGGCAGTGGAAAGCCGGTGAAGCTGGCTAATGCCTATCTGCCGAAGACCTTTGACCCGTATGTGTTGGACAGTCTTGAGGGGGCATTGGAGGGCAGCTATAACTTTCTCGAAGGTGTGGTAATAGCCAATACGAGTGATGCACACCGCAGGCTATACGATGCCTGGCGGTTGGGTGTGAACTCGATGAAGGTGTTTTTCCTCGACGTCCCTAAAGGCGCCGACTCCCTTAGAGTTAAGGTCTTTCGACTGGCTCTGTCCTCTCTGGTAAGGGATATTGAACGGGCCTTTGGGGTAAAAATCTCTGAGGAGGGTCTGCGGAGTGCCATCAGGCTTTGCAACGAAACACGGCTTCTCATTAGAAAGTTGAGTGAGACGCGAAAGAGAGGTATACCTCCCCTCTCGGGCGAAAAATTTTTTGAGGTCATCAAGTGGAGTCAGACCCACGATAAGCCCACAGTGAATGACACCCTCAGTAAATATCTTGAGGAACTCGGAAGTGCACTCAAAAATACAGAGGGCAGTGGGTCAAATGGCCCCAGAATAATGCTGATGGGGAGCCTTATGGGTTCCCCCGAGCTTATCTCACTCATAGAGAGACTGGGCGCAAGGGTTGTGTGTGAGGACCTTTGCATAGGAATGCAGTATTTCTCCAGCCTGGTAGATGAGGACTCTACTGAACCCCTCGATGCACTTGCCAGGAGGTATCTGTCCATACCCACGGCAAGGATGGTTGATACAGAGTCCAGGTGGGATTACCTGTTGCGAATGGCCGAGGATTTTTGTGTAGATGGAGTCATATATTTTGCACTAAAATTTGATGATATATACCTCTTTGAATACCCCCATATAAGGAATAAATTCCAGGAGGCAGGCTATCCGGTTTTATTTATTGAGGCGGAGAATTTCTTGACCACTCTCGGCCAGATAGAGACACGGGTGCAGGCCTTTACCGAGATGTTGGATGAGGTGTGCTATAGAAAATTATAGTGGCAGGGGCACAAGTAATGACAGTAGTAGAGACCGATAGACAGAAGCAGCGGCAGTATTTCAGCCTCCAGTTCCAGAAGCGCATGAGGAGGCCCCGCAGCTACTCCCCCCTGAAGGGCTCTCAAGCCAGGGAGAGGGCGATGTACAAGCTCCTCATGGAGAGCTTTAGGGACAGCTCCACGGTCATATGGAAGAGCACGTTTGTGCCGTCTGAGATTATCTACTCGCTTGGGGCCATCCCGTTATACATAGAAAGCTTTAGTGCTGTGGCGGCAGCGGCGGACATATGTCCCACCATGCTGGATGCCTCTGAAAGACACGGGTTTTCGAGAGACTCCTGCACATTTCTTCGGGGGGTAATGGGTGCGTCCCTCAGTGATATTCTCCCCCGGCCCGATGCACTGGTATCCACCTCATACTACTGCGACGGCGACCCCAAGATATTTGACATATTTGCCGAGGAATATAAGAGACCGCATTTCTACCTGCAGGTCCCATTCATGGTGGACGAGGAGTGGTCCCGTGATATACTGGCCGAACAACTGGAGGAGATAACCCTGGAGCTGGCCCGCATAACTGGCAAGGTGTTTGACCCGGAAAATCTATCCGAGGTCATTGACAACTCAAACGAGGCGTGTCGGTATTTCAGGCGAGCGATGGAGCTGAGAAAGCACGCGCCTAGCCCCATGCTGGGCTGCGAGGCCATAGACTACATCGGTGCCATATCACAGCTCTGGGGCTCAAGGGAGTTGGTGAGAATATCCAGGCTCCTCTACGAGGAACTGGAGGAAAGGGTAGAGAAGGGTGTAGCGGCAGTGGAGGACGAAAAATTCAGGCTCCTATGGTGCCATCTGAGGCCGTATTACAATGACGAGGTCTTTAACTATCTGGAGCTTGACCATAGGGCAGTTGTGGCCTTCGAGAGCGTGAACCTGATAACCTGGGAGGACATGGACCCCCAGAGACCCTTTAAGTCACTGGCCGCAAAGCTCCTGGCAAACCCGGCCATCGGGCCATGCGAGAGGATGACCCGGTGGGTGGCCAGGATGGTGAGAGACTACAAGATAGACGGGGTCATATGGATGGCCCCCTGGGGCTGCAGACACTTTAACAGCCTCTCACAACTGGTAAAGGACGGCCTCCGCAAGGAAATGGACGTCCCATTCTTCATATTGGACCTTGAGTGCATAGACAAGAGGAACTACTCCAAGGAGCAGGTGAGGACCCGGCTGGATGCATTTATAGAGGTCCTGGCGGGAAAGAATGAAGGATAAGGTAAGAAACGAAGATTGTAAGGACAGGCCCACCTAGACTTTCCCCCCTCCCTTGACGGGAGGGGGTATGGGGGGAGGGTGATGATAAATCTTGTCCATCGGCCATCAATTCACCCCCACCCTTTCCCTCCCCATCAAAGGGGGAGGGACAAATGAGAGAGGCGTGCAAACAGGCTTAAGAGTCTGTCCCTACGCAAGTTTGAACGTGGCAGCAAGCTACCACGCTACATAAAAAGCGGCACCCTCAATGTAGCGTTGGAGCTTGCTCCAACGTTTGAACTACACAAATTGTGTTTCTGGAGGTTATTCAAAAAAATGATTACGGCAGGCATAGACATAGGCTCTGTTTCTACAGAGGTAGTGGTGCTTGGGGATGAACAGGAGGAGATACTAGGCTATTCTGTCCTTGATTCCGAGGTGGATATTGAGAAAATGGCCAGTGAGGCCCTGGATGTGGCCCTGGAAAAGGCACGTCTCAGGCGTGAGGAGATAGACTACATGATAGCCACCGGCTATGGCCGCAACAACATACCCTTTGCCCACAAATCCGTTACGGAGATTACCTGCCATGCCCTGGGTGCACACCACCTCTTTCCTGGTACAAGAACCATAATTGACATAGGCGGACAGGACTCAAAGGCCATCGCAATAGTAGGGCAGGATAACGGCGGTGTCCGCGTGGTGGACTTTATCATGAACGATAAGTGTGCAGCCGGCACAGGCAGGTTCCTCGATGTAATGGCAGGGGTACTGGACGTTGATATAAAGGACATGGGCATATTATCACAGAAATCGACACAGGAGGTCTCTATAAGCAGCATGTGCACCGTCTTCGCCGAGTCTGAGGTAATTTCCCTGATTCACCAGAAACTCCCCAAGGAGGATATAATAAGCGGCCTCCACACGGCAATTGTAAGGAAGGTCTTGAGCCTGGTGCAGAGGGTACCCATAAAGGAGGAGATTACGCTGACCGGAGGCGTGATGAAAAACGTCGGGGTATGTGAGAAGCTGCGGCAAGAACTTTTGCCCAAACGGGTCAACCTGCCTGATGAGCCCCAGATAGCCGGCGCCCTGGGTGCAGCACTTATGGCCAGGAGGCATGTTCATTCCAGCACAATCTAGCAGGCCAGCCACACATATGACATTTTTCCCATAAATGGAGCCACGCCAGAGGCACCCCTGTGAGCTGCCCCTAGGGCCGCTCCGGGCGGGATTCTTCTGTCGTATTTTACTTCATCAAAAGGTAGACAACGAAGTTTTTACTTCGTTGAAAACACCAACGACCATAAAGGTCGTTGTCTACCAGTTATCTATTTCAGTATAACAGATGCTCATCAAGGAACTCCTATACCTCTTTCTAATCGTTGCTATCTACCTGCCTTTATGCCCACTATCCAATGCAGCCGATGCCGTTGATGCCAATGATGAAGAGTACAGGGTACTTTTTGATGCTGGCCACGCACAGAGTGCGGGTAGACACGCCGACTGGATAATCGACGACGATGTGCCTGTGCCCAAACCACCGGACCCTTCCTCGCCAGAGGACTGGTCAGGTGGGATATCCTCGTGGGCTTACGCACTGTACAAAACCGGTAGATACGAGGTGGAAAGTACAAACAACCCTCTGACCTTCGGCAACCCAGAAAACCCTCAGGACCTCTCGCGGTACAGCATGCTGATTCTATGCGAACCCAATACAGACCTGACACCGTCTGAGCGGGCCGCCGTTGTGTCGTTTGTAAAGAAAGGCGGGGGGCTATTTCTAATAGCGGACCATTTCGGTTCCGATAGGAACAACGATGGGATAGACTCCACTGGTATCTTTAATAAGCTTGAGTCGCATACCGGGATACACTTTCAGGAAATGGGTGAACATAATTCGTGGGTCAGGGGAGGACACTACACGGCCAACTTCAGCCTCAATAATGTCCCGGTCTTACACGGCCCATTTGGCATGGTGGAGATGATATATCTTAATGGCTTTGGAACCATTAGTTTGGTAGAATCTCCAGGAAATCCTACGACCAGGGGCCATATCTGGTTAATGGGCGCACAACAGGTGGACTTTGATATAATATTTGCCACGTCCAGATTAGGTAGGGGTAGGATTGCAGCCCTATCTGATAGTTCACCGGCTGATGACGGCACCACCAACACCCCGAGGCGCCGTCTCTATAATAATTGGAGTAAGGCCAATAACAGCCGTTTGCTGCTCAATGCGACGGAGTTTCTAGCCGGGGGTGAATAGAGGTATTTTTGTACTGCAGGGCTCTCACCCTGCAGCTCATAGCGTTTAGATTCTAGCTGGAAAGTATTTGGCGTGAAAGGACCAGCAGTCAAGATACTGTTCTGTGCTATTTTCCTCGTGTGGGCGACCTTCGTAGGGGCCCAGGAGCGTAGGCCAGGCAGGCCCTTCCCGCCCGAGAAGATAGACATACTTGAGGAACCCAGGGAGTGGCAGAAGGGTAAAGAGGTCATGAGACTCCTGGGTGTTAAGGAGGGTGATGTGGTGGCAGACATAGGTGCGGGGTCCGGGTATTTCGCCTTCCTGATGGCAGAGAGGGTGGGTGAGGAAGGTCTGGTATATGCAGGGGATATACAGCAGGGCATGATAGACTTTATGGCGAAAAAGATAGAGCGTAGTGGGATAAAGAACATTAAGTTGGTGCTGGGCGAACCCGAAGACCCAAAGCTCCCCGAAAATTCACTGGACCTGGCTATTATGGGAAATGTCTACCATGAGGTAGAGAACCCCGTTGCTCTGATGAAGAGCATATATAAGGAGTTAAAACCCAAGGGAAGGCTCGCTATTATCGACTGGAGCCCCATGAAGCCGTCGCCAATAGGCCCACCCATCGAGGTTAGGGTGCACGAGCATGACCTCACAAGAGAGGCGGAAGAGGCGGGGTTTTACATGATTCGCAGATACCGCTCCTGGCCGTATCACTATTTTATAGTCTTTAAAAAGCGTAGGTCAATTATTAACATGTTCGACACTTTACTTAAAGGGTCAGATTGAGTCCGGGCATTGCACCTGCTCGATTCTTGTTTAACCTGGTGT
>JBHIBD010000042.1:0-17551 GCA_046758865.1 Candidatus Brocadiales bacterium
ATACCTGTTTATGACACACCGGTAACAAAGGGGGGTGCGGGCAACGCAGACCTTCGGTCTATCACGAAAGGTCGTGCGTCTTGAGCTTCTTGTAAAGTGTTGAGCGGTCTAGGCCAAGAAAGGCTGCAGTTCGGCTTTTATTACCTTTGAAACGTTCCAGGGTGGCCTTCAGGATCTCCATCTCCTGCTTCTGCAATGAGGCCTCCAGGGCGACTTCCGGGGCATTTAGGTGGGGGTTTCCCTCCTTAAAAAGAAAGTTCACATCCTTAACGTCTATGTACTTACCCTCGGCAAAAATGAGTCCTCTCTGGATTACATTCTCTAGCTCCCTGACATTACCTGGCCAGTGATAGCTCTGCAACCTTTTCTTTAGCCCTCCCGTTATCCCCTGTATCTCTTTACCGTTGAGTGAATTGTGTTTTTTGATGAAGTGTTTACAGAGTAGTTCGATATCACCCGGCCTGTTGCGTAATGGTGGGATTGCGATGGGGAAGGTGTTTATCCTAAAGTAGAGGTCTTTTCTAAAGGCGTTGGCATTTACTAATTCTTCCAAGGGGGTATTAGTGGCAACAATGACCCTGACGTCTGTCCTTATGGGCGTTACACTGCCTATCTTGTTGAATGTCTTACTTTCCAGCACATCGAGGAGCTTGACTTGCAGGGCCGGGGAGGCGGCAGATATCTCGTCAAGGAAGATATCGCCCCCATCGGCCAGTTCAAATAGACCTATCTTATCTTGCAAGGCCCCTGTGAATGCCCCCTTGGTATGACCAAAGAGTTCACTCTCAAGGAGGGTTTCTGGTAATGCACCACATGTTATGTGTACAAATGGTTTTTCCCTCCGGTGGGATTTTTCATGTATGTATCTCGCGATAAGACTCTTACCCGCGCCACTTTCACCCTGGAGCAATACCAATGTGTCCCTGTTTGCAATGTTATCCACCAGCTTCAGTAGCTCGAGCATTGTAGGGTCTTGGGTAACAAGCTCCTGGAGTGGTAAATTTACATGGTTAAGCTGGTCATCGTCAGCAGGCCCCTTTCTTAAGGCCCTTTCCACGGTGGAAAGTAGGGTAGTATCATCCAAGGGTTTGGTCAGATAATCATAGGCCCCCAGCTTTATGGCACTGATAGCTTCTGTTATCTGGCCGTAGGCGGTTATTATTATTACCCTGGTATCTGATTTCTTCTTTTTAACCTTTTTAAGGAGGTCCAGTCCAGAGAGCTTGGGCATCTTCACATCGGATACAACCAAGTCAAAGTCCCTTCTGCCAATCTTCCTAAGGGCCTGGACACCATCCTGGGCGGTATCTACAGTGTAGCCCTCAAGCGAGAAAAGCCCGTGAAGGGACTCCAAGACGACCTCTTCATCATCCACCAAAAGTACGCTGGCTTCTCGTATTTTATCCATTAAATTCAGGTCTTTATCGAATTTTTTGCGCCTTATTAAAAGGTTTCTTTCTTCCGAGATCAAATAACTCAGCCAGCCCAGAGCCGAGAAGAGGTGGGGTGAAGGGCTCGGGGATGGGCGAAAACATCAGTTTTACATTGTCTAGAAGGAAAGATTCTTTGTTTGTCTTGGCCGCCCAACAATGTCGGTGTCCCGTTATTTTTACAGAAATGTTTATCTATTTATTGGTATGTTTACGATAAAGGTAGAGCCTCTTCCAACCTTGCTGTCGTAATAAATTACCCCTCCGTGCCGTTCCGCAATCTCCTTGCTGAGGGCCAGTCCCAGGCCGGTACCGTTTTCCTTTGTAGTGAAGAAGGGCTTGAAGAGTTCTTCTCTCAAGTGATTGGGTATCCCGATCCCTGTGTCTGAGATGGCCACCTCTACCTGGCTGCCTTTTATGTGAGTCCGTACCCCTAACAACCCCCCAAGAGGCATTGCCTCTATAGCATTCTTAATCAGGTTTGAAAAGACATGATAAAAATCCCCAGGGAGAAGGAGATGGTTGTTATCCTCGCAGTGGGTTGCCAATTTAACCCCTTGGGCCTTTAACTTGTTTTCATATAAGTGGAGGATGTCTTCCAGCATGGGGTATAGCGTCAGGAGCATTATAGAGGTAGCCCTTTCCTTTCTGGCGAAGTCCAGTAGGGATTCTGCCATAGTGCCTACCTTTTCTATGGCCCCCTTGGCCTTGAGGATATAGTGGGTGGCCTTCTCTTGGTTATCTGCGCATGCCAGGCTCAGGTTGAGGAATCTACGAATACCGTCAAAGGAGTTGTTTAGCTGATGTGCTAACTCTGCTGCCCCTTTCCCCAGGATGATTAGTCGCTCTTTGTCGTCGGGTGAAAGAGGCTGCTTGGGCAGAGACCCTATAGCATTCGTGTCCGTTTTATGGAAAGTTTTAGTGCTGATTATTCCAGAGGGTTCCATATTATTTTTGAATTATTTTGTTACAGGTTACCTGAACTGCCCTACTCAAACCCATTTCTGTCAGCCCGAAATCGTCCCTTCCCCACACCTTTATCTTATAGTGCGCTTAAAGGGACAAGCTTGGAATCTCCACTTTCTATCTCTTGAATGAGCCTTTTTGCCTCTTCTAGTTCAGGGAAGTCTGCCCCTCCCTTTACTGCTTTTTGAAGCTGAGCGAGAGCCTCGTAACCCATTTCCTTCTTCAGGTATGCAGCCCCCAGGTGGAAATGCATGGTGGGATTGCCGTAAGCCAGCTGTGTGGCCTGCCTGAGTTCCCTCAGGGCCTCTGCATATTGCCCGTTGAGATAATAAATCCATCCCAAGGTATCTCTTACCCCAGCGTTGTTGGGGGCCATTTCTATTGCCTTTAAGGCAAGCTCAAGGGACTCCTCCACCCTCCCCCTTTCCGTGGCCAGGATCCAGGCAAGATTGTTAAAAGCCACCACGCCAATTGCAGACCGGGGTGCAAGGTCAATGGTCTTTTTATATTCCTCTATACACTCCCGGAGATTGCCCTTTTTCTCAAGCAATGTTGCAATTTGCAAGTGGGCCTGGCCTGAATCTGGCTCTACCTCCACCAGCCTTCTATACATCTCAAGGGCCCCCTCCTCATCCCCTCTCTGCTGGTCAAGGAGGGCCAGCCGCCTATATGCAGGGCTAAAGGTGCTGTCTTTTTGGATAATAGAGGCAAAGGTCTCAGCGGCCTGTTCCGTCTCCCCTGCCGCAATAAGGCTCTCTCCAAGGAAATTGGAGATAACAATGCTTTCCGGGGCAAGGGCCTTGGCCTTTTTGCACTCCTCTAGGGCCTGTTTTACGAGACCTCCCACCCTGTAGATCAGCATAGAATTCAAATGGGCGGCAAGTTCGGAGGCAGTATCTTCAGGAGCGGTGTCTAAAAGGTCTGAATACGCCTGTTTTACCGCTGCTGATAGTCTGCTCTGGTCTATTGTGGCCCTTGCCCTCTGCCTCTGACCTGAGGCTAAAGCTATGTTTGCAAGGCTCAGCGCTATGGAGGCATCCCCTTGCCTGGCCTGTCCGGCCTCTTGATAATTAGCCTCTGCCTCCTGGTACTGCCCCTCCATCTGGTTGGCAACGGCCCTTATCCAGAGGTGTAGTGGGGTATCTCCCTGGTGGGTTACCTCTATGCACTTATCGTATTCACCCTGTTGGAGATAAAGGCAGGCAAGGGTCGCGAAAGGGACGCTCTGAGGGGCTATTTCCAGGAGTTCTTCAAGGACCTGGATAGCATGAGGGACCTGACCTTGTCTCTTATGTATCTCTGCCAGGAGAATGTATGCCTGAGGTATGTCTCTCCTTTTATCAAGGAGTTTTTGGAGGGTTTCCAGGGCCTTGGAGGTATCTTCCTTGAGTGCATAGGTGGTCGCAAGGCCAAAGAGGGCCAAGGGGTGGTCATTCTCTTCGGCCAGGCATCTACGATATTGCTCCTGGGCATGGTCGTATCTGGCAAGGCCGACGTAACTACCAGCCAGCATGAGCCTTGCCTCCAAGGACTCAGGGTTAGATTCCAAGGCGAGGTTACAGACTGACAGAGCCAGGTCCGACCTGCCTTGCAGGTTGTGGATGCTGGCTATACTTAAGTATGCCGGGATGAAAGAAGGGTTGATGTTAATAACCTTTGTGAATTCCTCTAGTGCCTTTACTATCTCTCCCTTTTGCATTAAGGCGGTGCCAAGTAGGTTATGGAGGTGGTGGTTAAGGGGATTTTCCTCCAGGCCATTTCGGCACTCTTCGATACAGTCTTCTATCTTACCCCTGGCGAACATAGTTTTTGCCAGGTTGTAGCGGCTGAGGTCTTGTAGACGGCCTTCACCTGCGGCTTTGGAGAATTCTGCCTCCGCCTCATCCAATTTCCCTCTGAGGAGGTGGGTCTGCCCAAGGAGGTTCAGTGCAAGGACATTGTTTGGGTCTTGAAGAAGAACCTCTTCGGCCAAGGCCTGGGCCCTTTCTGTATCTCCCTTCTGTAGATACAGGTGAGAGAGTTGCAGGCGTGGTAGGGAGGCGCCCTGGTCGGTGGCCACTACCTCCTCCAAGGCCCAGATAGCCTTTTTGTAATCCTTCATCAGAAGATATGTCTTCCCCATTTCCCGGTAAATGGTGGTTGGAAGGCGAAATTCATCAGAATCAGAGAGTGTAAGTTCCTCAAAGACCTCCACGGCCTCTTTAGACCTACCTCTGGCCATCAAGAGATTTCCCAGATACATAGACACCAATGTGTTGCCCGGCATGGCCGTGTCCACTTCTCTGCACCTTTCCAGGGCATTGCTATATAAGCGATTCAGCTCAAAGAAGATGGCTTCGTTCAGGTATTGTAGCGCCACAGGGTCTGGCCTTGCTGCCTGGAAGTCCCCTATGAAGTCAAGATAGAGTTTCCTCTGTTCTTGGTTAAGGTATGAGTCTTCAATAATCTCAACGGCCTTCTCGGACTTATCGGCATGGAGGTAGACGTTCCCCAGCATTACATAGGGGAGGGGGGATTTTGGGGCTAGACGGAGGGCATCCGCGAAGGCCGCTTCCGCCCTCTCCAGGTCTTCCGTTAGATGATAGGCCGTTCCCAGACCAATATGGAGTGATACCATAGAAGGCCGAAGCCTAAGGGCCCTCTTGTAGGTGTCTATTGCCTTATCATATCTCTGTTGTGAGATGTAGATTCTTCCAAGGACTATATAGGAGGGCAGATACTCTTTATCAATGTCAATTACCTTCTCAACCTCTTTTTTGGCATTATTTATGTCCTTTTCTTCATGGATTCTGGCCAGTAGCAGGCGGGAGGGAATGTCTCTTTCGTCTTGCTTGAGATTATTTGTGAGGATAGCTATAGCCTCCTCTTTGTTACCCAAGGCTAGCGATGTTTTAGCTAGCTGGCGGGTGGCAGGCAGAAAACCTGGTTCAAGCTCAAGGACCTTGTTAAAGCACTGGCGGGCCCTAGGAAAGTTTCTTATGCGGAGAAGGGCAAGCCCCTTAAGGTAAAGTACCCTGGGCTGGTTAGGGTCTTTGGCCAGGACTTCGTCACAGGTTCTCAGGCATTTTTCTACTTCACCCGCAGACAAAGAAAGGTAGGCAAGATTTATCTTGGCAGAGGAGGGGGCTCGTTCCATGAGCCTGGTAAATTCCTGCTGCGCCTCTTGGAATTTTCCCTGGGCCTGGTATGTCATACCAAGCAGTTGGACGGCAAGGACGTTTTCAGGCTCCAGCTCCAGGACCTCTTTTGCATAATTTGAGGCCTCTTCCCAACGCGCCTCCTTGGCAAGGAGTTGTGCGAGGGTGAGCTTTGCGGGTATATATTCAGGGGTAGAGCTTATAGCACTTACAAGTTCAGTCTTTGCCTCTTCCCTCTTATGGGTTTGTATCAGGGCTAACGCCAGGAAATAATGGGCCTCTACAGAGCGGGGCATGTATACACTAGCCTGTCTCAGGTGGGAAATTGCCTTGTGGTAGTCCTTCTCTTGAAGGGCAACTACACCACGGATATACTCTACGACAGGTATATTTTTGTGGGTGAGTTTAGAGACGGTTTCAGCCGCCGCAACGGCCTCCTCGTATCTACCCATTCTTAGGTATAGGAGTCCTCTCATAATACCAGCCTGAAGCTGGTTCTGTCTGGTACTTGTGGTTTCATCCAGAGTCTCAAGGGCCTCTTCATATCGTCCTTGGTAACTGTAGATTATGGCAAGGTTTAGGCCAATGGAAAAATTCTTGGGATTCTGCTTGAGGGCCTCCAAACATTGGGACTCTGCCTTTTCATAGTCGCTTGTGACGGTGTAAAGGTTAACGAGACCGAGGTGTGCGGGTACGTAGTCGTTTTCTATGGCCAGGGCGTTTTTAAAGCAGGTGACGGCTTTTTCTGGTTCATTCTGCTCTATATGTATCTTGCCTTTGAGGACCAGTGCCTTATGGTCTTGGGGCTCATTAATGAGTATCTGGTCGCAGGAGGTCATAGCCTGCTGGAGTAACTCAGACACTGTAGCGTCATCCTGTCCAGAGCTACGGTACTGGATTGCTTTATTAAGGTAGGTTGAGGTTATTTGTAGCGTGGTCTCTGTGGACTCGGGTTGGAGGGAACGTGCAAGCTCATATTCGGCCAGGGCCTGGTCAAACTCCCCGAGTCGGCGAAAAGACTGGCCAAGCTGGAAGTGCGCATCGAAGCTTGTAGGATTTTTTTCCAGTTCCCTTTTGAATTCCGAGATGGCTTCACTGTATCTGTTTAGTCTGGCATATATTTTCCCCCTTTCGAGGGGCTCTTTGCCCCTCAAGACCGTCCAGGTGCGTATCTTTCCCCTACCCATGTATAAAAGTGCGGCTACTCCACCCAAAAATATTAACCCTGCAAGCAGAGAAATCCAGATAATATAGCCCTTACTTTTTCTTTTTTTTGCCATATTGTCCTTACAAGGCCCTCTAGAACAGATAATTTATTTATAAGTCCTTTAGTATGCTTCTTCCTAAGTGTTGCAAAAAAAATGCCCATTTGTTGACCATGTATGTAAGTGTAAAGGAACTAATGCGATAAAAATGTTTTGGGCAGAAACAGCTATTGATCAGAATAAGAAAAAAGTGTCTACTTTTTCCTACACCCTTCTCTGAGAGAAGAATAACTTTCTATTCTTATTGTACTTAGTCGCTTTTCAACAAAACTGGACTTTTCGTTTTTACTTGTCAACAATTCTCTTCAGGTTAAATCCAGCAGTTTTTTTGGAAGGTTGTGGGATTTTTTTGTAAAAGACAGGTAATATTTCTTATTATTTTTTATCCTGAGTTGAGAGCTTATTGTCAGAAATAGTTAGAAATAAAAAGCTTGACATTTTCTGCATAACCGTGAAAATAGGGCGACTTATATGGTATAAAGGTTATTGAAACGGGGGTCCAATCTTAAGGAACACAGGGAAATAGCAGTGGTTGCTGGAGGGGGGTGCCTTGGAGAGGTTTTTATAAAAGGTTCTTCCTAATTACCATTCCCCACGTAACTTATAAATATCCAGTGGCTTAGCAGTTGGAGGCAGTGCCAATTTGAAAGAACACTGGAAAATAGCAGTAGTTGCTAGGGACGACCTTAGAGAGGTGCTTATGAAGGTTCTTCCCGAAGACTACGACGTAGAGACCCTGCCCGATGACAGCCGCCTGCTGGAAACCATATCAAGGACATCTCCAGACCTCATCTTCCTTTACCTTAAACCCCCCAGCAGTTATACCTTTTCGCTTATACGGGAGATAAAGCTTATATCTCCCCAGACGATGGTTATTGTGGTAGGGGAGGTGAGTACACCAGACGTCCCCATTTCAGCCTTTCGTTCCCAGGTTTATGATATGATTATTTGGCCCACCACGGAGCGGGAGCTTAAAGAGCGGACGCAGAGCGCCATTTCACGGAAGAGAATGGGGGCATCAAAAGGCTCCAAGGATAAACTGTCCATCTCGCTCGTGCACCAACTACGCAACCCATTAGGGGCAATATCGGGGCGTGTACAACAGTTGCTGCGGACACTAAACAGGCTCTCGGAGGGGCAGGTGGAAGAGGGGTTACGTCAAATCCTTTCCTCGTGCGTTAGGATAGAGGAGAGCTTGAACGAATTCCTACGTGTCCAGAGAGGAGTAGCTCTGGCAAAGACTCCGCTGGACATTAACACCGTGGTAGAGAGTGCCCTGGCACTGCTTGTGTACAGAACGTCACAGAAAAATATCCAGGTGGAGAAGTCTCTAGGTGTAGGTTTGCCCCTCGTAAAAGGTACCAGCCGGCACCTGCTGGAGGCCTTTATGAATGTCCTCACCAACAGTATAGAAGCCATGCAGGAAGGGGGCAAGCTTACAGTAGAGACCACGGCCCGGGAGGGCTATAAGGGCCTTCCTGGTAGATGGGTGTGCGTGGCATTCAAGGACACAGGCTGCGGTATAAAAGAAGAAGACTTACCGAGGATATTTGCCCCATTTTTTACTACAAAGGAAGAAGGCAATATCGGTTTGGGCCTACCCATAGTGAAGGAGATAGTAGAATCACATCGCGGGCATATGGAGGTTAACGGTAAGTTGGGCAAAGGTACCAGGTTCTGTGTATACATTCCAGCAGGAGAGTGAGCGAAAATAACATGGAGAATAATATGAATAATATAGAAGAAGGCAGCAAGATAATATTGGTAGAAGATGACCCAGGTATGGGCAGGTTCATGAGGGACACCCTCATGGAGGAGGGCTATGACGTGGATTGGGTCAAGGACGGTGTCTATGCAAGGGATAGGGTTAAAAGGGAACGTTTCGACCTGTTGGTTACAGACCTTTACTTGCCCAGACTTAAAGGTACAGATTTGTTGGATGAGCTACAATCTATGGGCGTTAGTATCCCTACGATTGTGGTCACCGGTAGGCCCGATTACAGGCAGATGGTGAAGTTCATCAAGGAAGGTATCCACGACTACTTTACCAAACCCTTGAGCCTTGAGGAGTTTCTGGCAAGTGTTAAGACCGGCGTGCTTATGTCCCACAGTAGGGCCTTGGCCTCTCAGCTGGAAGGGAAAAAAACAGAAGCGCCAGCCATAATCGGCGAGAGTGAAGAAATAAAGAGGGTCAGGGAAACCATCCACATGGTAGCTAATTTAAACTCAACAGTACTCATCCTTGGGGATAGTGGTACAGGGAAGGGGCTTGTTGCCAGAAGTATACACCTTTTAAGCCAGCGAAGGGACCATCTGTTTGTACCCATAAATTGTGGCGCTATTCCGGAGACACTGCTAGAAAGTGAACTCTTCGGCCATGAAAAGGGTGCATTTACTGGTGCGGTGTTCCGTAAGATGGGCCTATTTGAGGCGGCCCACAAGGGCACGATATTCCTAGACGAGATAGGGGAGATGTGCCCCATGCTCCAGGTGAAACTACTTAGGGTGCTGGAGGACGGGGTCATTAGGAGCGTGGGCTCAATAAGAGACATCCGTGTGGATGTAAGGATAATAGCAGCCACCAATAAGGACTTAAAGGCTGAGGTGGCGAGAGGGAAGTTTCGTGAAGACCTTTATTATCGCCTACATGTAGTACCCGTGAGCCTTCCTCTCCTAAGGGAGCGTGAGCAAGATATACCCCTTTTAATAGACTTTTTCAAAGAGAAACATAATCTCGATTTTAAGATAAAAGATGAGGCCATGGAGGTTTTACAAAAATATTCCTGGCCAGGAAATGTCAGGGAGCTTGAGAACGTCCTGGTGAGGGCTTCTATACTTTGCGGCAATGAACTGGGAGTTGATTCCCTGCCCCAAGAGGTTAAACATGCCGAGTTAACGACCCTCTACACCTCTAACGAGGGATTTCTTTACAAGAAGGCTAAAGTAGAATTTGAGAAGAAATTCTTCACCGTCCTGCTGGCTAGGGTAGATTGGGATGTGGCCAAGGCCGCAAGGCTTGCCAGTGTATCTAAGTCTTATATCTATGACATCATAAAGAAACATAATATCAGATTACCGACCTGATAAGGCACCTTACACTAATTCCATTTTATCCCACAGCTGTTGGTTTTTGTCTACACTTTTTCTAACGTTTTGTGATATTGCGCCTTAAATCCGCCCGAAAGTACTTCGAAGGGAATTTTGTCAACTTTTGTTGACAAAATCTCCCTTGCCTGGCCTTTTCCTCCAATAACCCGCTGTAACCACTATAGAAGTAAGTTACCAATTATAAAGCGTTAACGACCGTTTACCACCTCCTACGGGAGTTATGGTATGCAAAATGCTTGTTTCAAATTAGGATACAATGGGCTTAGAGAGAAAGATCAATCTTACAAGAAGCATCGTACTGGCGGTATTCATAGGCCTTTGTGGGTGTAGCTCCACTGAAAAGTTTACGCAGATACCCACGGCCGTACCAACCGGCGTCCAAAACAGGCTAGAATTCCTGAACAGTACTTATAAGCTTGAGCCCCCTGACGCACTGGCGATAAGGGTGTTGGATAACCCTGACCTCGATAGCCAGATGATTATCAGGCCTGACGGCAACATTACCTACCCTCTTCTTGGAGATGTCTATGTGGCTGGCCATACACCGCTGGAGGTGAGGGAAAAACTCTGGAAGCTCCTGGGCACCTACATAAGGGAATTGCCCCTGGAGGCAATAGAGGTGCAGGTGGTGGGCTTTAATAGTAAGAAGATATTCGTCTTTAATGAGCGTATAGGTATGAGAGAGCTACCCTACACAGGCGGTACCACCGTCCTGAGCGCTATTGCACAGTCAGGGTTACTGAATTCTACGGCCGCCATGGGTGATATCAAAGTGGTAAGGACTACTAACCATGAGAGGCAGGAGCCCCAAAAGTTGGTGGTGGACCTAAACGATATTCTTAAAGAGGGTAAGGGGGAAAGAAACATAGTCCTTCAAGAAAACGATATAGTCTACATCCCGAGCAAGCTCCTTGCCAAGATAGGTTCTGTATTCCAGGACATGCTAGTGCCCATGTATGGGATGCAACGTGTAGGCTACTTTGCTGAATCTGCAATGTTTAACGCCCTTGGGTTTGCAGGGCCAACGCAGGGGTGGCAGGGGTGGATGGGACAGAAGGGTACAGGTACCACCGCAAACATCCGCACCAATACCCCCTTCTTTAATCTCGGCAATATTCCGAACATCTCTGGGGTTACACCATAAGGCTTATGGAAGAGAAAAATCTGGACATTCACAGGCTATCGCTCATTTTCCTCAGGAGAAAATGGTTCTTTATCATCCCTGTGGCCGTCTTCACAGTTCTTGGGGCCCTAATTGCCTTCGGGTTGCCAAAAGTGTATGAGTCAAGATGTGTATTGCTTGTAGAACAATCAAAGGTGATGGAGGGCGTCTTTGAAGAAGAGGACAGGTTAAGTGGGGCCCGAAGTCTGGTAAAGACCGTCCGGGAGATGATGCTTGGATGGGTACCCGTAACCTCCATGCTGAAGGAGACAGGCTTTATAAGTGAGGAGGAGCGTGAGCAGAGTAGCTCAGAAGTAGAGGAACTTTACGATGATGTAATTGACAGGGTGGAGTTTGACACCAAGAGCAATAACTTAATAGAGGTCTCTTTCCAGGATAAGCAGCCCCTTATGGCATACAGGGTTATGGATAGCCTGTTATCTAATTTTATGGAGCGTTTCCTCGGACGTGTCCGCTCTCAAGTGGATAGCACCCTTACCTTTATCCAAAGAGACCTCAAACGTCTGAAGGAGAAACTGGATGCATCAGAAGAAGAACTAAGGGAATTTGAAGAACAGCACTTCTCTGAGCTTCCAGGGGGGCTGAACAACCTGGAAAAGCTCCATAATTTAAAAGGCGCCCTGGAACAAGTAAACATGGAAATAACCATACAGAAGGATAAGCTGGCCCTTATAGATGAAAGCCTCGACAAAGAGGGTGTGACCGTCTTGGGAGAGGTGATAAAGATCCCCAATCCCAAAGTGGCAGAGATACATAGGCGTATCGATGAACTAGAAAGTTCCCTGGCCTCCATGCACGCCAGGTATTACGATACCCACCCTGCCATAGTCTTAGCAAAAAAGGAGATTGCGAGCCTTAGTGAGAAGCTAGAAGAAGAAGAAGATAAAGTGGTCGGTGCAGAGAAGACCGTAAATAACCCCATCCGCCAACAGATGCTTGCCAATAAATATGAGGAGATGATGAAATTAAGGGCCTTGGAGCTCCGGAAGAGTGAGACTGAGACCTCCATTGCCGAGCTGGAAGAATCGGTAAAGGCCATACCTTCTGTAAAGAAGGAATTAACCAACCTCCGCAGGAACTACGACGTCCTGCAGGGCCTCTATAACAATAGACTTGCCCAGCAGTCAAAAGAAGAACTCAGAAGGGAAATGGCCATGTATGTAACGGCAAGCCCTTTTACCATCATTGAACCCCCTAGAATCCCAAATGAGCCAGTAAAATCCACTCGCATTAAGGTTTTGCTCATTTCTATTTTTCTGGGCCTTGCAATAGGCACTGGACTCATTTTTGTTACCGAGCGATTAGACCAGAGGTTTAAGGGTGTGGACGACGCCAAGGAATTCTTGCAGGTACCCCTGATGGGAGTTGTCCCCACCATCCGCTCGGCTGAAGACCTATTTAAAGAAAGGCGCAAAAAGCGGATAACCATAATAGCGATAGGTGCAGCCACCGGAGCAGTGGCGGTACTAATAGTTGCTATGGTTCTCATTGCACCTGGGATAGTAGAAGAGAGCCTTGACACCATCCAGAGGATAGTTGGGTAGAGAAAGATTGTCGCCATGTATAAAAACTTTTACAAACTAGAAAAGAATCCCTTTGAACCTGCCCCAGACCCGGAGTTCTTGTATCTGGGCCCTATACATAAAAAGGCTATTTCCTATCTTACATACAGTCTGGACAAGGGTGTTGACTTCATACAGCTTACCGGTGAGATAGGTTGCGGAAAGACCATCCTGATCTTGACCCTACTGAAGAGCTTCAGTAAGGATATAAGCTACGCCTACGTGGTAGACCCAAAGCTCTCCTTCATCGCCCTACTGAGAACCGTCCTCTGCCAGTTTGGCATTAAAACAGACGGTTGCCGGGAGCCCAAAGACGTGCTTCTTGCCCAGTTTCATGAATATCTTAAAGAGCAAGGGGCCTCTGACAGGCGGGTGCTGATAATACTGGATGAAGCCCAGAATGTAGAGCCTGCCGTACTGGAAGAACTCCGCATGCTTTCCAATCTCGATACAGGAAAACAGAGGCCCTTGCTCACGATACTCGTAGGCCAGCCAGAATTCAGGTCTCTTCTAGCCCGCCCCACCCTGGCGGCCCTTAAACAGAGGATAACCGTGGCAGCCCATCTTGCTCCTCTAACTAGACAGGAAACAGAAAGATACATAAGTTGCAGGCTGAGACAGGCGGGCGCAAACGGTCGGCTTATCTTCACCTCAAAGGCCATTGGTAAAGTATTTGAGTTCTCAAGGGGTATTCCAAGGCTTATAAACCTGGCCTGTGAGTCAAGCCTCCTTGCAGGCTATGTTGAGGAGAAGGCCAGACTTGATGACAATCTGGTAGGGACTGTAATTAAAGAGCTGAGGGAAGACCTGCAATGCCCAACGCCCATGCCATCTCCAAAAGACCGTACTCCCAGAGAAACGTCCAGGGATAGGGCCTTAACCCCGTCCTCCGACCCCATAATACTTCTGGACGAGCCTTTAGACACGTCTAGACGCCTTGGGGACAAGAAAGTTAAGAAAACATCACGACGGAAGAAACCAGCCAGAAAGGGCCTTTCTAAATTTAGGAAGCTAAAGGACCTTTTCAAATTCAAGAAGCTAAAAACTGTCTTCTTCAGTACGATTGGCGTTCTGGGTGCTGTAGGAACGGGCTTATCAACGTATCTTCTAATTTAGCACGTAGAGACGGGCCAGAGGCGTATGCGTAGGAACAGCCCCGCCCAACAAATGGCGGGTCTGCCTATGGCACGATCTTTAGAGCTGTTCTGGAGTTTTGTAGTAGTAGAGCTTGTTTCGCTTCATAACGTAACCGCCGCATTTGTAGGGAGTAAAAGATTGTCCATTATTGAAAAGGCCTTAGAGAAACAAAATGTAGGGTTGATGCCTCCTGAGGAGGCTACCCGGCCCGTGGAGACTTCTTACAAAAAGAAAGAATACATAGACGAAAGGATAGTTACCTATCACAAGTCAAATGTCCTGATAGCGGAGCACTTTCGCCAGATTAAGAGGCTGTTGCAATCCTATCGGGCGACCAGCCAGTCAGGCCTTTTTGCCTTTACAAGCGCTCTAAGGGACGAGGGCACAAGCACAGTAACAGTAAATCTGGCCGCCGCATTTCTCAACGGCTCTGCCTGCCTTGTAGATGCAAACCTGATACAGCCCTCCATACACAGACTCCTTGGGATAAGACCGGGGACAGGACTGACCGACGTCCTGGCAGGTAAGAGCGACCTCCGGGGTGCCCTATCCAAGTGCCCTGGTACGGGCCTTTGCGTCCTCACCGCAGGCAGAGACACACTCATCCACCCAGAAGCTATCGCCTCCCAGGCCATGTACAGTATTCTCATGGAGCTCAAGAAGGACTTTGAATACGTGCTAATAGATGTGCCCCCGGTACTCGTCAATGCAGACTCTACCTCCCTCTGCTCTATGGTGGATGGGGTGGCGGTGGTGATAAATATGCAGAGGAGCAAGAAGAAACCCGTCGGAAGGGCCCTTGAGATGCTCCAGGACGCCAACATCCTGGGCTTCATCCTCTGCAAGGGCAAAAACATCACCTACGACTACCTTGGCCTCACGTTAAGGGAGGAGAAGAAGTTGATGCTAAACGGTGACGAAAATGAGGTCTTACCGAGGGGGGGGTAGTATTGTGGCCCTGTTGGTCTTACGCCTAACCCGTGTGCGTGATGTTTACAACCACATAAGATGCAGGGTGTGTCTTGACGCACCATACCTGCTACTTTGTTATCTTCTTCTTCTGATGAGTTTCCAGAGGTCACAACCATGCGTAGCAGGAGCTATAGATTCGTGTATTACCAGACCTTGATTCCGTTCACCAAGGTTGCCGAGGTAGCCGTAAAGCCCTGGGATGTCCACAAGGTATCCCATAAAGTGCTTTATCTCCAGTTCGCTGCCCAATCTCTTAATCATCTCGTTAACGTCTTCCAACTCTATCAGCGAATCAATATAGCTCATGACCTCAGAATCGTACCGCTCCTTCAGTTCCAGCATCTTTTTCTTGTGACCGTTAAGTGTGTTAATCAGCTCTTCTTTCCTTTTTACGTTCTCTTCAAAGGCCCGTTTCTTGCCCTCAAGTTCAGCAAGCCTTGCCTTCAGTCCTTGGATCATTTGCATATTGTAAACCTCCTTATTGTTGGAACATATGTAAATGTAGCGTGCCAGCTTGCTGGCACGTTGGTTTTAGCGTGGGAGCTCGCTCCCACGTTTGGCAGACGTACCATGGGGTACCGCAGGGCTTCAGCCCTGCGAGGTAACGAAAGAGGCGCGTTAATGAAAAACACTACTATTATTTATACTGTTCCTGACAAAACGTCAATGCCTGGATTCAACAAGATTCAACGCTATGCAACAGGGATTGGAAATTAGATGAATCTATCAGATAAGGAAAAGACAGGTATCCAATGCTTAGGAGTGGGAAAGACCACAAATACCCTGCCGAAACGCTTATTGGAGCCAGGTGAATCCCTTTCTCAGCGGGTGGCACGCGGTGGATTTTGGGTGTTTGTCCTTCGAATAACCCAGCAGGTCTTTGGTTTTGTCAGGCTTATCATTTTGGCACGTATCCTTGCCCCTTCTGATTTTGGTCTTTTAGGGATTGCCCTGCTGGCAGTGGGTACTTTGGAGACCTTCTCTAAGACGGGTTTCCAACAAGCCTTAGTTCAGAGAAAAGGGGATGTCGCTCATTATCTTGATACTGCGTGGACAGTTTCTGTAATCCGAGGAGTCATTTTATTTGCCATCTTATTCTTCTCTGCACCCTATGTGGCCCTCTTTTTTGACAGTCCCCAGGCAACCCCGATTATTCAGGTTATTGGGGTCTCAATGCTTCTCACAGGGCTTACCAATGTTGGTGTGGTTTACTTTCAGAAAGAGCTGGAATTTAGAAAACAGTTTATCTATCAACTAAGTGGCACGTTAGCCGATTTTGTTATGGCAGTTTCAGCCGCCATAATCTTACAGAATGTCTGGGCCCTTGTTTACGGACTGCTTGCAGGGAATATAGTCAGATTTATCATGTCCTACCTCGTTCACCCGTACCGACCCCGCCTGAGTTTTGATTTGGAGCAGTTCAAAGAGCTATTTGGATTCGGCAAGTGGGTGCTTGGTTCAAGCATATTGGTTTTTCTTATTACTCAGGGTGACGATATTTTTGTGGGAAAGCTGCTTGGTGTAACCGCCTTAGGTTTTTATCAACTGGCTTACAGGATATCAAACATGCCAGCGACAGAGATTGCGCATGTAATCTCCCAGGTAACATTTCCCGCCTACTCTAAGCTGCAAGATGACATACCTAGATTAAGAGAGGCCTATCTTAAGGTACTGCAGCTTACAGCATTTTTGTCCTTCCCAATAGCCGGGTTGATTTTTGTGCTAGCGCCGGATTTTACAAAGATATTTTTAGGCGAGAAATGGATGCCGATGGTACCGGCAATGCAGGTTTTGGTCTTAGCAGGTTTAGTGAGATCAATAGGGACAACGGTGGGTAATGTTTTCTTTGCCATTGGGAAACCGAAATTAGAGGTTAAATGGGAAATAATTCGGTTGGCTACATTGGCTGCTTTCATTTATCCTTTCACGCGGTGGTGGGGAATATTGGGTACTTCGATTGCAGTATTTCTAAGCATTTTTGTATTAACTATTGGTTTTGGTTTTGCGGTAGTAAAGATTACGGGATGTGGAGGGAGAAACTTTTTGAAAATGATAGCATCTCCTTTAATAAGTGCCGTATTTTTGGTGTTGTCCATATCGGTTTTTAAGATTGATAACAATATGATTGATGTTGATATCTGGGGTTTTTCTCTACTCGTTGTTGTAGGTGTTTTGGCCTACTTTTGCATGGTTTACTTATTAGATAATTTCTTAAGTTTATGGGGTGTATCCTCATATAAAATAAAATTTAGCAAGCTTTACAATGTTTTAAAAAAGATTCGCCAATATGAAACATAACAGTTTATTTAGTTTTATAGAACAGGGTAAGAGTTATTTGAAAACATTACCGTTTGTTAATGCTTTTGTTAATCTTTTAGGACACAGCAAGATCGGTAATTATTATATTCCGAAAGTATTCTATATAGAAACTACCAATCATTGTAATGCTAGATGCTATATGTGCCCACACGATAAAATGAAAAGGGAAAAGGGGTTTATGTCGTGGGAACTTTTTAAGAAGATTATAGATGAATGTAAGACCTTTGAAGGAAAAGGGCTTACTTTTTACCTACATAAAGACGGCGAGCCTTTATTAGACCCCCTTTTAATTAGAAGAGTGGAATATATTAAAAGAAACTTAAAGAATTCTAGGGTTGGAATGAATTCAAATGCAATGTTATTAAACAGAAAAAGAGCAATGGAGATATTAAACTCTCCTATCGATTTTATGACATTTAGTGTAGATGGTGCTTCAAAAGAACAATACGAGAAAATAAGGATTGGCCTGCAA
>JBHIBD010000043.1:0-17114 GCA_046758865.1 Candidatus Brocadiales bacterium
ATGGGGAATTTTGTAACAGGTAGGTTTAGAGTGGCCTTGTAGTCAGTGGTCATATAATCAATCGATATACAAATCTTTTCTGAGTGAATTCACTTTTTCTTTACCTGCCTCTTGGATAGCATAAACCTTTTGATGCAACTCACGGACTTGGTCGAGCATGTTCTTTTCGGCTGACAAACGGAGTACTTCATAGCCTTGGCTGGCTATTGTCATGGTTCTTTCAAAATCTTTTGCTTTGTCTTTATGGTACATTTTAGAATCAATTTCTATGACTAACCATTTCCAGTCAAAACGTGTTATAGGTATAAACATCACAAAATCAACCCTTACCCTTTCTGTTAGCTCCACGTGCGCTTGAGGAATAGGCATCGGCGACTCCCTGTCTTTATTGATACGTAAATACTGGTGGAGAAACCTTGTCTCATTTCCTGATTGGCAGAGGTTTTTAGTAATATATTCCCATCCTTCGCAAGACTCTTGTCCATGCATCCAACCGTTTGCCAAATGGCATGGGTGTATATAAGAACGATAATCGCAACCTTTGCAGAATTCCATACATCCTTCATCCCAAATTATGTTCCCCCAATCATCTTTGCCTTTTGCTTGAACAAAAGATTTACAAGGGAAATCATTCCTAAGAGATAGCTGGATTAAAAAGCTACGTATTGAATACGGTTGGATTTCTTCTGGTAAGTCGAAACCACAATCCATTGAAGCCCCATATGAATCTGGGAAATTAACTCCAAATGGACATTCTCCACAATCGCCTGCTCCGAACCATTGGTGATACTCGCCGTGCCCTTCATAAACAATTTTTTTATTTGGTAATGGTGTAAGTTTAATGCGCTTCATTTTTTCAGGACCTATGTAAAGAGCAGGGGGTAGCTTAGGTAATGGGGGGTCGGGCATACGAATGTAGTGTTTACCGTAGGCTGGCCCCCCCTGCATATAGAAGTATTCCTTGCACTCAGGACTAGGGCAAGTTAACTTCTTTCCCGGCTTCCATAGGTATTTTGGGGCCCAGTGTAATATAGTGCCACAATTATCACATTTAAACTCAATGTAAATGTCATCGTAACCCATATCTGCCTTCTAAAAGAATTTTTCCAACTTTGTCAAGTTTATACCCTGGACCAGGACCTTCTTATTCCTGGAGGATTCGCCTGAGACAACGTGAACGCTTGACTTCTGAAGGCCGAGACTCCTGGCGAGGAGTTTAACAATCGCCTCATTTGCCTTGCCTTTTTCAGGTGCTGCTTTTACCTGTATCTTCAGCCTGCCGTCCCACTCGCCCACGATACTATCTCTTTTTGCGCCCGGCTGCGCCCTTACCGGGATGACGATGCCTTCTGAAGTCTTTTTCAGTTTTATCGTAGACATAAAATTTCGCTATACGGAATATCGAAGACCAGACCTTTTTATTGGCGTTTCTCCCCCTCCCTTGAGGGGAGGGGGAAGGGGGAGGGTGAACAATAGTCTTTTTGCCTCATTCACCCCCACCCTTGCCCTCCCCCGTCAAGGGGGAGGGAAGTATGTAGCGTGGCAGCTTGCTGCCACGATTACGTGCGAGCTTGCTCGCATGCTACATTCTTTTTAGTTCTATCATAGGTACGGTCTTACTATATACCCTTGAATACAGCGGAGCCGATTCTTAAGAGGTTGGCCCCTTCTTCTATGGCTATCTCAAAGTCCTGGGTCATGCCCATGGAGAGGTATTCCATCTTTATATTCTCTATACCTCTTTTTCCTATCTCTTCCGAGAGCTGTCTTAGGCCACGGAAGATACCCCTGCAGAGGTCTGTATCAACGTCAACGTTGTCTATGCCCATCAGTGGTGTCATGGTCATAAGGCCCAGTATGCGAAGGCCCTTCATGGGACTGATTTTTTCCAGGAAAGGTATGGTATCTTCCGCCTTGAGGCCATATTTCTGTGGCTCACCACTGATGTTAATCTCCACAAGGATGTTTGCCCTCTTACCCATGCGTAGGGAGGCCTCATTAATCTCCTCTGCCAACGCCGGGCTTTCTACGGAATGTATTAGTTCGAAGAGTCTTAGTGCCTTTTTTACCTTATTTCGTTGAAGGTGGCCAAACATGTGCCACCTGATGGGGAGGTCTGCGAGGGCCTCTTGTTTCCGCTGGGTATCCTGTACACGGTTCTCGCCCATCTCCGTGATGCCCAGTTGATAGAGGAGTCTTATGACACTCGTGTCCACGTATTTGGTGGACAGCACCAATTTTATGGACCTGGGGTCGCGCCCGGAGCGCGCACAGGCAGCGTTTATCCTGGAGCGGAGTTCATCCAGGTTGCGGCTCAAGGTCTCCCTTGCCTGTTCTTCTACCTTGACTGTTAGTAGTGGGTTCATCGTATTAAGTAAACATCGTGCGAGATAAATCATGCCTGAGGTTCACCCAACAGCGTGGTGAATCTGCCTTTGGCATGACCTTGACCTACCCGTCTAAATAATTAGGAGGTTCTATGAGAAAGCTAATATACTACAGGTAGGCTGTTTAGGAAAGGGCAATTTAACAGGTGGCAGTTTAATAATATTTGATTGAGAAGGCCCTGGATTCCCCACGAGGTTTTTCCCAATCGAGGTCTACCTTTCTCACAATGGCACCGGGCGGACCCTTGTGGCACCACTTTATCATCTCTTCTACGTCACTGCGGTTGCCTTCAAAGACGGCCTCTACCCGACCATCCCGACAATTTCTCACCCATCCTGCCAGGCCCAGGGTTGCAGCCATGTCATGGGTTGTAGCCCTAAAAAAGACGCCCTGGACCATGCCCTCTACGAAGACGTGGGCCCTGACCTTCTGTTCTTCTTCAGACATACTATAGATGTCTATTGGTTCTGGTAAACATGCTCGCTGTCTGCCGCAGAGGGTAGATACGAGAGACCCAGGTAGGTAAAGATTACCGCAGAAAAGGCTACTATCAGACATATGCATTTGACCGCAGGTATTCTTTCCTTCGAGACTATGTTCATCCTTGGCAGTACCAGTGGCGTATGTAGGTAGGCCAGGTATACCAGCCAGGTAATCAGTGACCAGGTCTCTTTCGGGTCCCAGGACCAATATGTGCCCCATGCCTTATTGGCCCAGACTGCCCCAGTGACCAGGCCTAAGGTAAGGAAAGGGAAGCCGAAGGCGACAATGTTATATGAGAGCTTTTCGAAGTCTATACCGGACGCCGCTGCTGCGGGGATTCCGCCAGGCCTCATTCGTCCTATCAGATAGAGTATAGCGGTGAGGAAGGATATACCCAGGGCGGCGTATCCGATGAAATAGGTGATGACGTGCACGGTGAGCCAATTGCTCTGCAGCGCTGGCATAAGAGGTCTTATGGTTTCATCCGTGGTGGAGGCGTATAGTAGTAACAGCATTATCATTACTGTCGCCAGTGCCCCCACTATCCTCAGGCGATACATGTACTCAAGGATTAAATACACAAAGCCTATGGACCAGGCGTAGAAGACAAGCGACTCATAGAGATTCGAAAAAGGTGCGTGGCCAGACTCTGCCCATCTGTTTACTACCAAGGCAGTGTTTAGGGCGAAGCCGACGATGAATATGGCAACTGACGCCCTGCGAAGTATTTCTGGCTTCCATATCTCCTTCATTACGTAGGCTATGGAAGCCACTATAAAGGCCAACAGGGTAACGTTAATGGTCACGAATCCCATCCTATTTTTCCTCCTCTGCCTTCATTGCCTGTATTCTTCGCCTTACAAGCGGTTTTAGGTAGAATATAAAAGTTATACCAAAACACAGTGTAGAAAACCCTACATAAACCAGCATGACGCCGGGGTCACGGGTCACCTGAAGCCCCGAGATTTTTGGGTTCTCCGGGTCATAGCTTGCCTGGTAAAATGTGTAACCACCATACTTTAGGGGGTTGTTAACTTCAATGGTTTTTTCCGCCATGACCTTGCCGGCCTCAACAACCTTGAGTGTGCTCTTCCAGTCTTTTATATTTTCTCCAAATTGTTTGTAAAGTAAAAAGAAATTTCCATCCATATAGGGGGTGGCGTCTGGCGCATCGGTGAAGACCCAGTCAGTGAGTTTGCCCACAGGTCCGTTTACCTCTACCAGTACAGCGGGCTTTTTGAGCTCGTCCGAGCGTTTCACCACCGATTGTTTAATCCCAAAGTTGGGGTAAAACTTTGCTATCTTTATCTGATGGTTTGTGCTGTTTATAGTGTATTTCTTTTCCAACTCCCAGTTCATCGTTTCCACTACCTTGTTGTCTTTTATGTACGTAAAGAGCCTCTTGTCATTGGGACCGTGCAGTATCCTTATTCGTTGGCTGACGAAAGAGACGTCTTTCGGCACCTTACAGGTGAGCCTTAGGCCCTTGTTCTTGGTTGGGTGCATCTTGTCCCAGTCGGGGAAGTTCGCAAAGACCCAGCGGGATTCTGTACCCTGGGGTCCCTGGAGTTCTATCTGGACAGCAGGGTTTACGGGCTGCTGTTGGTTGAGGGGCAAGTGTCTGCCGGTGAAGTCAAGCGCAAACTCTAGAAACTTTATGTTATAACCCTCGAGACTTAAACTCTTCCCTATCTCTACGGGAACCTCTTTAGCGATCTTTTTATCCTCCAGGGTTACAGTCAGCGTGGGTTTTTCTGAGGCCTCCACCTGGGTGGCGACTTTATCAAAGGCCTCTGCTGAGTTTAGCCACTTGTACTCTAACTTTAAGTCCCTTATATTGTCGATGTACGTGCTTCGGTTTTTTGCCACTAACCACCCCTCTACCGCTACCTCCTCTGAACCGTAGAGCTGGACAAAAATGGCAGGATTTTCCAACTCTTCAGACTTGTTTATAGCCTCCTCCAGTACTACCGCATCTGGGATATACTCCTTTATTGTCACGGTGTATGGGCTCCTTGGTACGTGTTGAGGAGTTCCTACCTCTATTGGCAGTACTTTTTCACGGTGCTGGTCCTTCACGTAAGTAAGGAGTTCAAACTTTGCGGGGTGTTTCTCTGTGACAAATTTCACCAAGTGCAGCTCGAAGGGGAATGATGCGGGCGAGCCGTCTCTTTTGTAGAATTGTTCTACCTTCTGCCCCTCGGCTATCCAGATTACACCCTTTTGACCGAACGCCAGGCCAATGATGCTGCCGGCCAGGATGAGTATTATGCTGATGTGGGTGAGGATGAAGCCGAGCTGTAGTAAGTCTCCGCGCCAGCGGGCTATAGTGCAGCAGATAAGGTTGGTGCATAGAAGCAAAAGCAGCAGGATAAACCAGTAGGACTGGAATACAATGGTAAGCTGAGAAAACTCCAGGAAAGATGCCAGGCTCTCTCCGTAGCGGGCGATGTACTCTTGGTGGGTCTTATCCTGGACAATAAACGTACCCAGCACGCAGGCTAAGGCTATAAGAAATATTAATACTACAGCCAGCTTTACTGAGGTAAATAGATTCCACAGGAGGCTATCGTTATCTGAAGCCCCAGTATTTTTTGCTACCTTGGCCATAACAACTATTTCTCAAGCCCTTGGAAGGAGCCACGCAGCGCTACCTCATCCCAGATGAGGCCTTACACTATTTTTGCCGCGCTACTGCCCACTAGAGGCTGTAAGCATGAACTCTACCCTTCTGTTCTTCCTTTTGCCGTCATCTGTGTTGTTGTCTGCTATCGGAAGGTTTGGACCGTAGCTGGCTATGTACACCCGACTTTCGCTTATTCCCGCCTGCGTGGTGAGATACTTGAAGACGCTGAGTGCCCTTCCAGCGGCCAGATGGTGGTTTGAGTCCCACATGTACCTGGTCTTTACTATGGGGTCTGCATCAGTATGGCCGTCTATACGAAGGCTCTCGTCGGGGCGTGATTGCAGGTGCTCTGCAATCTTCTTTAGTGCCTTCTCTCCCTCCGGCTTGATGTCCGCCAATCCAGAGTCGAAGAGTATTATCTCAGGAAGTTGAATCACCGGCCCCTCTGGCGTCTGCCTTACGGTGGCACCACCACCAATCGCCTTGGCGAGCTTGTCCAGCTCGGCCATTAGCCTTGCCTTCTCCTCTGACTCCCTTGCTGCCCTTTCCTTATAGGTGGCCAACTCGCTATTGAGCCTTTCTATTTCGTCGGCCTGGTCGCGGATGGTTATGGCCTGGCGACGGTTAAGGCTCCTCAATTCTTCTGTCTCTGCACATCCTAAGGCCATTCCCGTGAATACGGCAGCAAGGAACAACTTTACGTAAACTGAAGTTTTGCTCATGTCGTTTTCCCCACTTGTCTTGGTATCTTTTAACGACCCCTCACCATAATTTATATAAATAGCTTCCTTAGCAAAAGATGGAAAGGAAGAGAACTTCCAGCTTTCCGGTTGGCGGCAAGACTGGAGCTGAAAAACCCTCTTTGAGAGGGTAGGCTACGGAGCCTTTTGTAATTATAGCACGAAGACCTAGCGTGTCTTGTGAATTCTGTAAACTATCTATTGCTCCCAGAGACATTACAATAACCAAATATATCACCAGGAAAAAATCTTTTCAAGGTTTTTCCCCTCTTATTTCTCCTTGGTGTTGCGGTAGACCGACTTAGGGTCAAAGACCTTGGGCTCCCGAGCCTCCAGCGCCTGGGTCTTGGGGTTGTACCCGCGATAGTAACACGAACGGTATCCAGCATGACATGCCGCCACCTTCTGCTCTACCTTGAAGAGAATGGAATTACCTTCACAGTCTATAGATATGTCCTTTACCACCTGGGTATGACCTGAGGTCTCACCCTTAATCATCAGGCGGTTCTGTGAGCGCCTGAAGACGTGAACAAGGCCGGTCTCGAGGGTTTTCGACACGGCGTCTTTGTTCATATAACAGAGAGTGAGCACACGGCCATCCACATTATCTACTATTATCGCCGGGATAAGACCTTTTTCGTTAAACCCGAGATTTTCTATGAGTGACATTTTTCCTTTCCCTTGCCCAGTAAAGTCAATAACAACCTCATCTCTTATATATTGTTAATATTTATTGCAAAGATAATGGAGACCAGTTTTCCTATCGAGTAGGTGATAATTACTGCACCCAGCCCAAACGCCATCATCTCGACGCCGCCCCAGACCCACCAGATGCGTGCCCAACGGCTCCTCATGCTGCCTACAAAAAACAGGAAAACCATAGAGAGAAGGATAGAGGCAACGAAGGCCTTATCAATAGTAAACAAGAAATAGGGTGCGATGGGGGAGATTGCGCCGAGTATGTAGGCTAGGCCGGTGGCGGCACCAGATTTTACAGGATGCGTGTGGCCCTCACGGATAAGGCCCAATTCCTGCGCCATCATGGTCTCGAGCCATACCTTTTTGTCTGCGGTTATACGGCCGACCACCATCTTTAGCTCATTTCCCCTGAAACCCTTCCTCTTAAAGATTGTCTCTACCTCGGCCCGCTCCTCTTCGGGTTTGACCTCCATTTCTTTCTTCTCTATATCTTCTTCCCTGTCGTAAAATTCTTTAAATGACTTTTGAGAGACGTACGCCCCTATGCCCATTGAGATTGAGCCTGCAATGATTTGGGCAATCCCCGTTATAACGATTATTTTACTTTCGGCCGTTGCACCAAAGACGCCTGTGACAAAGCCAAGTGTCTCGATGAGGCCATCGTTTATCCCAAGGATTACTTCGCGGATAAATTTCCCCTCGGGGCTGTGCCACCTTTCTCGTGGTTCACTTTTGATGTCTGTCGACGGTGACATTTATCTGATTGCCTATTCGATGGGTCTGCATGAATCCAGTTTCTGGCGAAGCAGTCCGGCCGCAGCCTTTGGGTCTTCGCTGGCCATTATCGCAGAAATGACGGCTATCCCATCGGCCTTGTGCCCTAGGACATTGAGGATGTTATCCACGTTTATACCACCCAGGGCGATGACTGGTATCCTGAGGGTTTCCTTTATTATCGGTATTGCTTCTGGGCCAATGGGCTTGCCCTTGTCCCGGCTTTGGTAAATAGGGCTAAGGGTTATATAGTTGGCGCCATTTTCCTCCGCCCCCACTGCCTCCTGCATATTGTGGGCGGAGAAGCCTATGAGTTTATCGCGGCCCAGTAACCGTCTGGCATCCGTTATGGGCATTGAGTTTTTCCCCGTGTGAACGCCGTCGGCACCAACGGCCATGGCAATGTCTACGCGGTCGTTTATGATGAGGTTGGCATTGTATTCGTTGGTCATGCTCCTCATTTCCGACGCCAAGAAATACATGTTTCTACTGTCCAGGTTCTTCTCCCTGAGCTGTACGGTAGTTACGCCTCCCTCGAGTGCCCTGCGTACGGCCTGCATCGGCGGGAGTTTTGAAAGGGTCCTGTCCGTGATAAGGGTCAGTCTGAGTTTTCCCAATGGGTTCATCTTTAAATAAAAATTTATACAGTCAGCCTGACGGGGTCCTCTACAAGGTGCTTGTACCTTTCAAGGATGGGCGTTACCGTACCTTCCAGAAAATCATCCACCTGCTCTGGTGCCCGTCCGATAAATTTCTTTGGCTCGAGTATTTGGTTGAGCTGTTTTTTATCGACGACGGCAGAGAATGCGGGGTCACGGGCTATTCTATCTAGGAGGTCATTGTCCCCGCCCCCTTCTTTGATAAGCCTGGCCGATTCCATTGCATGGACCCGAATGCGCTCGTGCAGCGTCTGTCGGTCGCCACCGCCCTTGACGGCCTCCATGAGTATACGCTCGGTGGCCAGGAATGGTAGTTCCTCTTTTACGTGACGCTCTATAATCTTTGGGTGAACCTTTAGTCCTGTTGCGACGTTGTGTGTGATATTGAGAAATCCTTCGGTGGCCAGGAATGCCTCTGGTATGGAGATGCGACGGTTGGCAGAGTCGTCCAGCGTCCTCTCGAACCACTGCCCTGCGGCTGTAAAGGTAGGGTTTAAACTGCCGCAGATAACAAGTCGTGCCAGAGATGCTATCCGCTCGGAGAGTACGGGGTTTCTCTTGTATGGCATAGCGGAGGAGCCTACCTGCTCTGCCTCAAAGGGCTCCTCTGCCTCACGCAGATTCTGCAAAAGCCGGACGTCGTTGGAGAACTTATGTGCAGACTGTGCTGCCCCGCTCAGGAGGGCTAATATTTGGCTATCAATCTTTCTGGAATAGGTCTGGCCAGTTACGGTATACGAGGCACTGAAACCCATTTTCTTTGCCACCAGTTCCTCAAGCCTCTTTATCTTTTTGGAGTCACCGTCCAGAAGGGCCATAAAGCTGTCCTGCGTACCGGTTGCGCCCTTTACGCCCCTGAATTTTAGTGTCTCGATTCTGTGTTCTAAATCCTCAAGGTCGAGCAAAAAATCTTGGAGCCAAAGGCAGACCCGCTTGCCAACGGTAGTGAGCTGGGCGGGCTGATAGTGGGTAAAGGCTACGGTCACCAGGTCCCTGTGTGTGCGTGCCTGTTTGGCTAGTGCGTTTATGACGCCGATTAACCTTCGCCTTATTATTTCGAGCCCGTTGCGCATGATTATTAAGTCCGCATTATCCAGCACGTACGCACTGGTGGCACCCAGGTGCATGATTGGCCTTGCGCTGGGGCACTGCTCGCCAAACACCCTCAGATGGGCCATAACCTCATGTTTTATCCTAGACTCTAGTTTGCGCACCTCATCGTACGGTATGTCTTCTTGATGTGCCCTCATCTCGTCTATCTGGGCCTTGGATATATTCTTAAGCCCAAGTTCGTGTTCTGCCTCTGCCAGGGCAATCCATAGTCTGCGCCAGATGGTGTGGCGATTTTTGTCCGAAAAAAGCTGGGCCATCTCCGGGCCTGTGTATCTATCCGCTAACGGATTCTGGTATGTGTCGTGTTTTTCTGGCAAGGAGTTCATCTCCTATCAAATCTCATAGTTGCCCATTTATGGGGCCTTGTAAGAAATGTAGCGTGCGAGTTTATCTCGCACGTGCGGCACGAGGTCGCACGCTACACACTATGGTCGCCATTTGCATCCAGAGCAAAGGCATTATTACTGAACATAAGAAAATCCTGGTTGATAGCCTTAAAAGCTTCACTTTTTTCAAAACGTTCTGTATTCTTTTTGTAAGACTTTGTAATAACATCTTGCTGTTTTTGAGAAAGACCACGAGTCAACTCATGTACCCTTTTTGCTTGCGCATTCACGTAATCCATGAAAGGTTGTGGAAGTGTCATCCTCTGTGAAACAGACCCCCTTTTTATACTTATGCGAGTTCCTTTCCAATGTGTTTCTACGGGTCGCTCAATGAATCCGAGAATAATACAGTGACACATCTTTGAGAAAATGAAAGATTGCCCTTTAGCATAGACAACGTCAATGTCCACCGAACGATTAATATACCAGTTAATATTTGGAGAGGTACCAGGAGGCGGCACACTAGATAATATCCCTAACGGAATAAAACTTAACGGAAAAGGACCTGGATTGTCCACTGTATCCAGTATAAATGCTTTCCATTGTTTTAATGCGTCATTGGCCTCCGAGATGACATGAGCAGGGAAATGTATTAGATGTTTCTTTTCTGTAAATGCGAAAAGAACTCGCCAAGATACGGAAGCAGCAAATTTCGCAAACCAAGGGCCGTAAGATAAAGTGCCATCATTTTTTTCTCGTATTGGATGAAAGATTTGTTCTGCGAACTCTTTCTCCCAAGCTGAGAAACGTGTTTCGCAATCTTTGCACAGTAATGGGGTCTTCATGCCATCTTGGACTCTTTTATTGGGTGTTTGGCCGAAACGAAGATATCCTGTGCCAGAAGTGTTTTTTATCCAGCTATAGACAAAAGATGGTAGCAAGTGGCTTTTTCTGAGTTGTGCTAGCTTTCCACATAGCTTACAATTTTGTTTCCTGGGAATATTTTTACTCAACAATAAATAACCTCTTTTCCAAAGCTCTCAATATGAAAACGGATGGCTGATTTAACGTCAGAGATAGCATCTTCGTATGTATCCCCTTGTCCGACCACAACCCCTTTGAGCCCTAATGGATAGGCTACGTAACCATCGGGGTGTTTCTCAACGATGATTTTAAATTGTTTCATGGGTGTTTTATCCTAACTATTGGTTTATTATATTTCAATCTGCATTAAAGTTGTGCACATCCTGTAGTAATTTTACAGTTACTACAAGGGATAAAAACAATGAGAAGGAGATACTCAAATGTATTATACTGAAATAGATGTACACAGGAAATACTTTATTTCAGCGGTAGTAGCTTATTGTTAGGTCATGGTGTGACCATGGTATCCTTAGCCGTAGGCGACGGAATACCATGACCTGCCCTGCTACCCTCACTCTCCCTCCCTTGATGGGAGGGGGCAGGGGGAGGGTGGATTGTTCATCCCGATCTTTCTCATGCCAGGTGCTGCCCCGCAATTTCTTGGGCGGGTCTGTACCTGCATCTACGTCGGCCAGCCAGGAACGCGCACTGGAAAGAGACCCTCTGCCAATTTGACAGCCACTAGGGAGGGGAGTAGAATCTCACAGTCTTGGTTAAGATGTAATAAATAATACACTTACGTATACACCCCTTCCTTATCGCTGGGCAGAGATTTTGGCACTGGGTTTGCTAATTAAACACAGTGTAGGCATTTACATAAGGGGAGGAAAATATGCCAGCCAAAAAGATTGTTTTCAATCAGGAGGCCTGGGAAGCCATTCGCGAGGGAATTAAAAAACTCTCGGACGCCGTCAAGATAACCCTGGGTCCGAGAGGCCGCAACGTAATCCTGCAGAAAAGCTTTGGCTCACCCACAATCACCAAGGATGGGGTCACTGTCGCCAAGGAGATAGAGCTGGAAGACCATCTAGAGAATATTGGTGCGCAGATGGTGAAGTCAGTCGCGTCCAAGACCAGTGATGTTGCAGGGGATGGCACCACTACGGCAACGGTACTGGCGGAGTCAATATTCATAGAGGGGCTAAAGAACGTAACTGCCGGCGCCAATGGAATGGCCGTAAAGCGTGGCATAGATAAGGCCGTTGGCGCCGTGGTAAAGGAGTTGAAACGGATAAGTATCCCTGTTAAGGGTCGTAAGGAGATAGAACAGGTAGCTACTGTTGCCTCGAACTACGACCCCGATGTGGGTAAGATTATAGCAGATGCAATGGAGAAGGTAGGAAAAGACGGTGTCATCACCGTAGAGGAGGGAAAGAGCCTGGAGACCACCGTGAAGTGGATTGAGGGGTTGCAGTTCGACAAGGGCTACCTTTCCCCATACTTCATAACCGACCCCAAGAGTATGCAGGCCGTCTTGGAAGAGCCATATGTACTCATACATGAGAAGAAGATATCAAGCGCAAAGAGCATTATACCCACCTTGGAAAAGGTGGCCCAGCAAGGGAAACCCCTCTTGATAATAGCAGAGGATGTAGAGGGTGAGGCATTGACCCTGACAGTGGTCAACAAGCTCCGTGGTGTGCTGAAGTGTGCCGCTGTCAAGGCCCCGGGATATGGTGATAGGCGCAAGGCCATGCTCCAGGACATAGCCATCCTTACGGGAGGCAATGCTATATTTGAGGATTTAGGTGTAGACCTTGAAGGGATAACACTCAAGGACCTAGGTAGCGCAAAAAAGGTGGTTATTGACAAAGAAAATACCACCATCGTCGAGGGTGCTGGCGACAGCAAGGCTATTCAGGGCCGCATAGAACAAATGAGGACAGAAATAAGTACAACCACGTCTGACTATGACCGTGAAAAGTTGGAGGAAAGATTAGCCAAGCTGGCTGGTGGTGTGGCAGAAGTAGACGTAGGCGCTGCAACAGAGAGCGAGATGAAGGAAAAGAAGGCCAGGGTGGAAGATGCACTCCACGCTACCCGCGCTGCAGTAGAGGAAGGTATCCTTCCAGGCGGTGGGGTGGCGTTTTTGAGGAGCCTCTCGGTACTCGATGGACTCAAGCTAAAGGGCGATGAGGCTATTGGAGTGGACATTATGCGCCGTGCCCTGACCGCACCTACGTCCCAGTTAGCTTACAATGCAGGGCTTCACGGTCCTGTAGTGGTACAGAAGGTCTTGGAGGGCAATGGCAATTTTGGCTACGATGTGAGTAAGAACAGGTACTGCGACATGATTAAGGAAGGCATCATAGACCCAACTAAAGTCATGAGGTGTGCACTTCAAAACGCTGCCAGTGTGTCCACATTGCTCCTGACCACAGACGCCCTTATAGGACAAATCCCGGAGAAGAAGAAGGCAGGACCACCCGTGCCTGGCGGATACGGTGGGTATGGAGACATGTACTAATACTCTACCTCAGGGACACAGGTCATCAACGACAGACCCGCGTCTTGGCTTGTTTTCTCATTGCCCATCAAGAAACAACCCTTCACTGATGAGCCTCTTTGCAGGCAACCGACTAAGGACAAAATTTTTTTGAATTTTTCGCCTACCTATGGTAAACTGTATTTTTGAAAGCAGTTCTAAGTAATATTAAACTATATTCTTAGGAGGTTATAATGGCCTTGCCACCAAGCTCCAAGATAGAGAAAATCTTCCAGGAGTTTATATGTATCAAAAAACCTTTCTATGTCTTCGATACTGAGACCTGGCGCCCACCAACGGATGTTTATGAAACAGATGAGGCCATTGTGGTGAAGATGGCAATATCCGGCGCCAGCGAAAAAGATATCTCCATTGTGCTTGAAGGAAATACACTGATAATCAGCGGCAGGAGATTAGACCCTTCGGACGACAAAAAGCTGTGTTTCTATCTAATGGAGATAAGGTACGGGTATTTTGAGAGAGGTATAACTCTCCCAAAATATATAGACGAAAACAAAATAGAGGCCCGTTATAAAGACGGTTTTCTGACAATCACCGTGCCCAAGACTCAGGAACCTAGAACAGTGGAAAAGGCTATAAAGGTTACACTATAACAACGTTCCATCTATGACACCCTTTTCAGAGGTGGAAAAACTATGGGCAATAAAGAGAAACCGTTTTCTCTGACAGATAAGGGCGGAACAATAGCAACACCAGGAGACGTACTGGCGCAAGGCGAGTTGGAAATACCCTCCAAACTGCCAGTCCTTCCTGTTATAGATACTGCAGTTTTCCCGCAGATGGTAACGGCCCTGGGGATCTCTACAGAAAGGGAGTTGAAACTTCTTGACTATGTTCTTACAGGTAAGAGACTTCTGGCGCTGGCGATACAAAAGACAGAGAAAGAAAAGGATGTGGGGCCTGATGACCTTTATGGGTACGCTACCGCAGCAGTCGTCCTACAGATGTTAAGGATGCCAGACAACTCTGCAAGGATGCTGGTTCAGGGTATTGCACGCCTTAAGATTAACGAGTTTATACAAGAACAGCCCTACCTTATTGCCAGGGTGCAGCCCCTTGAGGACGAGCTAGAAACTGGAATGGAAATGGAGGCCTTGACACGCAGTGCTTCAGACCAATTCATGAAGATGATATCCATGACCTCTAACCTCCCAGAGGAACTGAAGGTTGCAGTAGTGAATATAGAACACCCCGGCAGGCTTGCTGACATGATAGCATCGCACCTGTCAATAAGCGTACATGAGAAGGAGGAGATACTGGAGGCCGTAAATGTAAGGAACAGACTCCAGAAGGTAAATACCTTCATCAGCCGTGAGATGGAGGTGCTGGAGATGGCCAAAAAGATTCAGGGCCAGGTAAAGAGCGAGGTAGAGAAGGGACAAAGGGAATACTATCTCCGCCAGCAGCTTAAGGCCATACAGGAGGAACTGGGCGAAGGCGATGAGCGCACTATGGAGATAAACGAGCTCAAGAAGAAGATAGAAGAGGCCAAACTGCCTCCTGAGGCCCTAAAAGAGGCAGAACGAGAGTTATCACGGCTCGAAAAGATGCCCCCTCAGGCCGCCGAATATACTGTTTCACGCACTTACCTGGACTGGCTTATATCGCTGCCATGGTCTGTAAGCACGGCTGACAACTTGGATATAAACGCTGCCCAGAAGGTGCTGGATGAAGACCACTACAACCTGAAGAAGGTCAAGGACAGGATACTAGAGTATCTGGCCGTACGCAAGCTAAAGGCGGACAAGAAGGGACCTATTTTGTGCTTCGTAGGCCCGCCCGGCACAGGAAAGACCTCTCTTGGGAAGTCTATTGCCCGTACACTTGGCCGCAAGTTTGTACGCATATCCCTCGGCGGTGTAAGGGATGAGGCCGAGATAAGGGGACACCGACGCACATATATAGGTGCCTTGCCAGGGAGGATTATCCAGTATATACGCAAAGCCGGTTCAAACAACCCCGTGTTTATGATGGACGAGATAGACAAGCTGGGCATGGACTTTAGGGGTGACCCGGCCAGTGCACTGCTTGAGGTGCTTGACCCTGAGCAGAACTTTGCCTTTTCAGACCATTATTTGGAGGTGCCATTTGACCTCACAAAGGTCATGTTCATCACTACTGCTAACTTCCTAGACCCCGTTCCACCAGCCCTTAGGGACCGTATGGAGGTCTTGGAGCTACTGGGCTACACGGAAGAGGAGAAAATCTCCATAGCCAAGCAATTCATCATACCTAAACAAGTAAAGGAACACGGCCTGAGCGAGGAGTCTATAGCCATAGAAGATGATGCCCTAAAGGCTGTTATAAGCACCTATACCAGGGAAGCAGGCCTGCGAAACCTGGAGAGGACCATAGCCACCCTCTGTCGAAAGGTGGCCAAGGAGGTCGCAGCCGGAAAGGCTAAATCAATGACAATAAAGGCAGATTCCCTGGAGAAGCTCTTAGGACCGCCTGTATACTTCAAGGAGGTGGCAGAGCGTACCGCAGAGCCCGGCGTCTCGACTGGTCTCGCATGGACACCCACTGGAGGTGACATACTCTTCATAGAATCTACTTATATGTCTGGCTCCGGCAAACTCACCCTCACAGGTCAACTGGGTGATGTTATGAAGGAGTCTGCAGAGGCGGCTATGAGCTATGTGCGCTCAAAGGCAAAGGAGTTGGGTATACCCCTGGAAGATTTTACAAGATACGACTTCCACATCCATGTGCCTGCGGGGGCAATCCCCAAGGACGGCCCATCCGCAGGTGTAACAATGGCCATGTCGCTGATATCCCTCCTTACGGAGCGGTCGGTGCTACCGGAGGTGGCAATGACGGGTGAAATCACACTGAGGGGTAAGGTGCTGCCAGTAGGCGGGATAAAGGAAAAGGTCCTGGCGGCAAAGAGGGCCGGCATATCTACAATAATACTCCCAAAAAGAAACGACAAGGACCTTGTAGATGTCCCTGAACACATTAAGGCCGATATACACTTCCACTTCGTAGAGAAGATTGACGAGATGATGCCTATTGTCTTTAGTGCCACGGAGCAGAAAAAACGGGAAGAAAAAGCGGAAGAAAAGCTTGTAAAGGCAACTTAGCTCCAAACCCTTGAACCTTTAAATCATTAAATCCTTAATCTATAGGGGGGGTGCCTCCATGGCAAGAGTGGTGGATAGGCGTAAGGTGATAGACGAAATCTTGATCGGCCTTTCCTATGAAGAGGGGAACAAATTGGCAAACATCCTGAGGGAATCCCAAGTAGAGAAGCAACTGTGCCTTTCCATATTGCCTGACCTTGAGGCCATACTGCTTGATAATGATTTGTGAGGGAGGCGGGAGTAGAGGTGACAAGGTCTGGAAAATGTAATTAGCTCGGTCTGAACGAGACTGGGCCATGTTATACCTTGTATTTCGTGCGGGCCTACCTAGCACGTATGATACAAGACCGCACGTTTTTATTTTGCGGCACGATTCATAGGTAATTTCTAGGCTAGCTTGGCCTTTTACACTTACCATTGATACCATTATCATTGAGGGCCACTAAAAGTTTTTTCCTTTACCTTGTAAATCTCTTGCCTTGCAGCCTCACTTGGTGGTACCCTTGGCCTCATCATAATGTAGGGTGCATTTTGACGCATCTTACAAACTTCCCAGCAATCAGGAGGTATAACAACGCACATCCAGGCATGGCCTAGTAGATTCTTAATCTTCTTCGCGATAACAGCAAGTATCCTGATTGGCCCACAGGATGCCCAGGCACAGAATGCCACGGAATGGCTCAACAAGGGCGTGGCCCTGGGTCAGCTGGGCAGGGACCAGGAGGCCATCAAATGCTACGACAAAGCACTGGAGATTGACCCAAAGTATGCCAAGGCATGGTACAACAAGGGC
>JBHIBD010000044.1:0-17009 GCA_046758865.1 Candidatus Brocadiales bacterium
CCACCGGCATAACGTCTGTGTTACGGCCAGCGTATGCACCGGAGGCGAAGAGATAATCCAGCGCCTCTGCTCCGTCGTTCACTACAGTCACCTCGTTCATAATCTTGTTGTGCTTCTTGAGCGAGCGCAGGGTCAGCTCCACGTCATCGGGGTTGTCTTCCACCAGCAGTATGCGTTTGTCTGCCATATTATTCACCTCTCTCTGTTAACTTCAGTTAGAGCGTGAAGTAAAACGTTGCGCCCTTTTCTACCGCACCTTCTGCCCACACACGGCCGCCGTGGCGGTGGATGATGCGCTGTACGATAGCCAGTCCAATGCCGGTACCTTCAAATTCGCTTGGCTTATGCAGGCGCTGGAAGGCACCAAACAGTTTGTCGGCGTAGGCCATGTCGAAGCCGGCACCGTTGTCGCGCACGAAATACGCCAGTTTTCCCTCGTGCCGTGTAACACCGAATTCTATCCTTGCGCGCGGGCGCTTAATTGTGAACTTCCATGCATTATTCAGCAAATTGTTTAGTGCCACCTGTAACAGCCGCTCGTCGCCCTGCGCGACTACTCCCTCCGCAATGACGAACTCCACCTGGCGCTCCGGCTGCATCTCCTGAAGCTCCGCCGCTACTGTTTTCGCTATTGCACTCAGATTTACCTCCTCATGGCGCATCTCGCTGCGCGTTATGCGGGACAGGTTCAGCAAATCCTCTATAAGCTGCCCCATGCGCTGGCTGGCCACACGCACGCGCTGGAGGTAGTCTCTGCCCTGTGGGTCCAGCTTGTCAGTGTAGTCTTCCAGTAACGCCTTGCTGAAGCCGTCGATACCCCGCAGCGGGGCGCGCAGGTCATGAGAGACGGAGTAGGAGAATGCTTCCAGCTCTTTGTTGGTGGCAGCAAGCTCATTGGCCAGTTTTTCAAGGTGCTCGCGTTGTTTTCTCAATTCCTCCTCGGTCCGCTTGCGCTCGGTGATTTCCTCTGCAAGCCCGCTCGCCATGGCGTTGAAGCTGTCGGCCAGCTCACCAATCTCGTCCGTGCGAGCTACCTTAACCCTGTAGCTTAGATCTCCGCTTGCAAACTTCTCGGCTGCAGCCGTTAACTTCTTGACGGGTCTTGACGTCGCAAAGGCAAAGACAATCCCTATAACGGTAACCATCGCAGCACCGGAGACACCTAATAGCATCACGACTATACCTAAATTCTTTACTGGTGCAAAGGCCTCGGCCTTGTCTATCTTTGCCACCAGCCCACAATGCAAGGCAGGGATATACTGGTAAGCGGCTATAACAGCAACAGACCTGTAATCAGGGGCTATGAGTGCCCCACGCCTCCCTTCCAACGCCAACCTCATGGGTTCGGCCTCACTGGCATCGACAGGAATGGACTTGCTGAGGAGTGCATTGGATGCGTGCCGCAGGGAGGTCAAGAACACAATATTATCCCCTTCTCTTTGCCCTAATAGTACCTCTCCTGTCGCACCCAGCGCAGCACGTCTGGTAGTGATCTCATCCAAGGCAGTAAGGTAATAGGTGTATATAATGATGCCTATTATATCATCACTCCTCCTGGAGAAAATGGGAGCAGAAATGGGTATGCTGTTCGTATCAAAATAAGGTAAGTGTCTAGGATGATCAACGTAGCTTTTACCAGGATCTAGTCTTAACCCTTGCAGAAAAAATTCATTATCAGACATATCCTTCCCTATCATCGTCCCGCTGGTGCATCCGACGACTTTGCCTTCCGGGTCCACAACGAATATTTCTATAATATCGTGGTCTAGCGCCCTTATCCCCGAGAGGTGTGTGTTTAGAGCAGTGATGGCATCGTCTGTGGGGGTTCCTCCACGAGCGATTGTCTCAAGGGTGTTTATTATAAACACATCGCCGCTTGCATCTACGACATCATCACTTTCTTCCTCAATATAAGCCAAAACGTGAGCCTTTCTTGATTCCGCAACTGCCATCAACCAATTCAGTGTCTTTTTCTTTATAACTAGTTTGGCGTTGAAGTAGTATACTGCTGAGATTGTCGCAATGGGTATGAGCGAGATGCAGAGTCCAAATATGAGCAATCTGCTCCTGAATGACTGGAATGCCTTCATTGCTCACCCCTCTGTTTCGCGCAACACCTAGTGCCTACCCCAGGGTGGGGATAACTTTTAAAAGGCAATCACAATGCCAAAGCTATAGGATTTTTGCAAGATTGTTATGACAGGGTACTCCTCTTTTTGTAATGACATCTATCACTTTATAAACTCTAGACTTACGCCCAGACAGAACATTCATAAAAAAGCGCTGGTATTATATCGATATGTACGAAATTGTACGACGCTGGTATATGCTAGGATTTAACTACGTTAATTGTAGCTTCCAATCCGACAGGATTTGTAGCAGCCTCTCACCACGTTATAGTACCCCTTTTCCCATACCCCCCCTGTCACCGGCACGTTTGCCTTTGCCCGATTATGTGGTAAACCCCTATCAAATACCTTACACCCTCTGAAATAGATATATCTATTGGAAATATCATCATCCTTGTGGCAGCGCTAATCGTTATTGCTGGAACAATTTATTGGTACCGGAAGAGAGGACTAGTTAATCTATCCCCCTACTAAATGGAAAAAGCCCAAAACGCCGGTGGCCCTCTCGGGTTTCAACGGTCTCTCATCTTTTCCTCTATAAATTTCCTTCAATATCTGCTATCCTTCCGGTTGTTTTCTTTAAAAACCTCCAGTTAAGGTACCCGTTACAGCAGTCTATGTATGGCAAATTCTTTGGGGTGGTGACATGGGTATTTTTGCCAGGCTTCTAAATATTTTTAAGCGTGAGGCCATACCCGAGTCGGCTGCTGAGGACTATGACGTCCTTGCCAGAAAGATAGTGCCCGAGCTTTATAGCGGGTTTGTGGAGGCAGTGGCACGAGAGTTAAGGTCGGGCAAGGTACTTGATGTGGGCACGGGTCCTGGCTACGTGCCCATCGAGATAGCGAAGAGGGCCGAGGGGGTTTTTGTGGAAGGCATAGACCTCACGAGGAAGCTTATAAAGATAGCAGAGCGTAATGCCAACGAGGCGGGCCTTTCTGGGAAAATCCACTTTGAGGTTGGGAACGCCACCAATATGAGGTTTGAGGATAATAGCTACGATATGGTGATAAGCACGGGCGCCATGCACCACTGGAAGTATCCGGCCAGGGTGATAGATGAGATGTGCAGGGTACTGAGGCCCGGCGGTGAGGCATGGGTGCTTGACCCTAACAAGGAGTGCTCCAAAGAAGATTGGGAGGAATTTCTGGAAAGGATTATTCATCTCTCCGGTGTGGGATTTTTTGGAAGGCTGTGGCTTCGACTCGGGGTATGGAAGGAGGTTAAGGTGGACTGTTACTCGAGGGCGGAGATAGAGGAGATGGTGAGGGCCAGCAGCTTCAGCAGTTGCGACATCCAGATAGACGGTGTGTTTATGACTATAAGGTTAAAAAAGTAATGACCCTGGGAGCGTACTTCAGTAAGCGATTATACCTTAATTACGAGGGCTGGGGATGTTAGCCTTTGATGCGCAAAAGGCGTATGAGTATGCAGGTGCGATTGCCATGCCCCGCAGGACCGGTTCGCCAGGGGAGGCCGAGGCGGCGTCGTACATAACCGGCAGCCTGAGGGGGTTTGGGCTAGACGTGAGGGAGGATTGGTTCAGTTTTACCACGGTGCTCAGACAGTTCATGAGGCTAACCATACTCTCCATACTGCTCATGCTTTTCTTCATATTTTTCCTCTTTTATGTTAATCCGTTCCTGACCGGCATAGTGGTGACATTGATGCTCCTTCTCTTGCTCCGCTTCCTCTCAGGTGTACCCTTTGTGGCCACCTTGAAGGGACTTCTCTTCAGGGATATCCCCTTCACCAGGAGGCAGGAATCGAGGAATATCACCGCAACGGTGGGTGAAGGCGACACGGACAAAAATCCCCATATCTACATCCTCGCCCACTACGACTCAAAGAGCCAGAGCCTGTCGCTGGTCTACAGGATAGTCCTCATGGGTGTGTTCTTCTTGGGCAGTATATACATACTGGGGCACTACATCATTGCTGCCCTGGTATGGGGTACCCCAGGCGGTTGGCTCTATGCAGTGTACTGTCTCACAAACTTTTCGGGTATCCTGCTCTTACTTATGGTGGAGGGCAACTACTCGCCGGGTGCCGTTGACAATGCCTCAGGTGTGGGCGTCCTCCTCCATTTGGCTGAGATTATTTCCAGGGAACGGAAGCAGTTCAGGGACGTGGATATAACTTTCGTGGCCACAGGGGCAGAGGAGGAGGCACTTGTGGGCGCCTTTCACCTGTGCAAAGCACTTACTAAAGATTCTGTGTCGAAGGGTAGGTCTTATTTTATTAACCTCGATGGTGTAGGTATTAAGGGTGGCATATACTGTACCCACAAGATAGGCCTCCACTTTACGTTTACTAAGGGGCAAAGCGATTTCGTGGTGCTCGTAAAGGAAGCGGGAAAAAAGGAGGGTCTTGAGATAAAGACACCGCCGGTGGTCTTTGGCGCAGCGGCCGACCATTTTCCGTTTGTCTACGAGGGCTTTAATGCCGTCACCTTATCCACCATCTCGAAAAAATCCCAGGTGGTCCACACCCCCAAGGATGTCATGGACCAGATAGAGCTGGAGGGCCTTGATAGCATCGGGCGGTTGGTCTTGGGGGCGATTGAGGGTATTAAGGATAGACAGACCTAACGGTCTGCGTGTGGCTGATATATTTAGGGGGTGCCGCAAGGCAGAAGCCCTGCGGCACCCCCTAGGATTATACGTTGGTTAAAAGGAGGATTAACCGATGCAAAAGGGACCCGAGATTTTAAAAATGGAGATGGCTGGCAGGTGGAGCGCCCAGGATTTACAGACTTTCTTAAGGTCAATTGACAGTCTTTATAACGTTCTTTTTACTTTAAATACCTATGACGAAATCATCACTCAGACCCCAAAACCTGCAGTCAAGTCTATTATTAGAAAACTTGATTACTACGTACCCTCTGAGGAGAAACTACAACTTTATAGTATAGAGTATAAATCTCCTGGGTCTATTAACTTTCAAGGTGGGGGGGAGATTATCAGAGAACTCAGAGAATGGCTAGAACGGTAGTACACTAAAGAAGGAAAAAGGATACGGCAGCTTGAGGTTGAAGAGAAGGAACTTGATATTATGGAAAGAAAAATGGAGATATTAAGAAAAGATGGTTACAACAAGCTGGAAATTAGAGAATTTATGGCGTTCTGTGAGAGGAAGTACAAAACTATTGATAGCCTAATTAAAGAGGGAAAGTTACGACTCCCACTCGATTCATCAAAATTGTAGAGCAAGGCTTTAGCCGTGAGGGTGCCGCAGGGTTTTAACCCTGCGCACCAGGTGGCGATGTCTCTAGTGGATCAATGGATATTATTGAATCATCATTCAAGAAATAGTTTCTATAGCTGTAGAATCTCCACTCTGAAGGATCGTTGACAAGACCCCGCGTAACAGGATTTTTGTGGCAATAATCTAATTTTTCTTTAAATTTCTTTTCACTATAGATATTAAAATCGTAGAACCTGGGTTTCCAAAAGTTATACTTGCGTTCAGTCTTCCTACCTGTGTTTCTCTTTAGTTTTTCAAGCGTACTTTTGGTGTTATTCGTCTTTAAAATCTGTAATGCATTAAAGGCACACGTTTGCTTAATCTCTCGCATTACATCTGAGACTGTTTTGTCTTTTTGAGTTTGTAGGAGGAGGTGTATATGCTCTGGCATAATGATGTACCCAAAGAGCTTGAAATCGTATTTGTTTCTGATGTGTTTGACTGATTGGATGAAGGTGGTCTTCATCTTATCAGAGCTGAAGAGGGATAGGCGGTTATAACAACTGGTGGTTATAAAGTGTATATTTTCGGGGAAATCAAATCTAACAAGTTTACCCATTTTTGTGTTGGGTCGCAGGGCTGAAGCCCTGCGGCACCCTACTTATATTCCGTTAACCTTTAGATCACGCTTTCTAGAAGATAAATTAACCCGGACCTAAGAATTTTACCTTTATTAGGTCCACAGTAAATATTAAAATCCAAATATATACATAAATGAAAGTAGTCGACCTATTTAAAGATATAGCAAGGACTTCTAGGGCTGTGCTGGGAGCGAGCCTTGGGGATGGAAGGGCGAGACCATTTATCCTCTCCCACCTGATTACCAATCGCTGTAATGCCGACTGCCCTTTTTGTGTGTTTAAGGGGGAAGACCAGGGGCTTTCTACTGAGGAGGTTCAGCGTCTTTACCGCCAGGCAGGAGAGTTGGGCTTTCTGAGTGTGGTTGTGTGGGGAGGAGAACCCCTTCTCAGGGAGGACTTGCCAGAGGTGCTGCAGGCCGCCCGCTCTTCAGGTCTAAGTACTACGGTTATAACAAATGGGTATTATCTACCAGAAAGGTTTCAGGAGCTTGGCCCTTATCTGGACGCCGTTACTGTATCCCTGGATGCGGTTGGAGAGGAACACGACGCTATCAGATGCCTGCCCGGCACATTCCGGAGGGCAACGGAGGGAATAAAACTCATCCGCTCAAGATACAAGGATGTAAGGATATTGATTAACTCTGTCATAACACGCCTGAATACAAATCATGTGAGCTCTCTCCTGAAGTTTTCTAGAGAAAACGACTTGCCTATCATGTTTGAGCCAATAACTACCTGGGATTATGGCCTTCATCCAAGGGGTATTGAGGCCCAGACCCTCCTGCCTTCGCAGGAGGAAAGCTTACAAGTAGCTAAGTGCCTCATACACGCCAAGGCCCGTGGCTTTCCGGTGGTCAATTCCTATGAATATCTCAGTGTTATTGGCCGAAGGAGCGCCAAATACAGGTGTCGATATAAGCATTTAGTGCTACGGGTGGAGGCAGATGGCAGGGTGATGGACTGTATCCAGCGCGGCAAAGTAGTAGGTGATACGAAGGAAAGTGCACTGAGTGACATCCTTCATAGCCCCGCTTATAGGGGGTTTTTAAAAAAGGCACAAAACTGCTCGGCCTGTGTGGATTCCGCAACCATAGAATCTTCTTTCTTATGGGAGCTTCGCCCCAGTTGTCTACTTAATGCCCTGAGGTTTTACAAGAGCTTATAGCTCAATTGACAGCCCCACAACAAATCTGCTAGTATTGATTTAACCCTTCTATTGGTGAGCTCTTGACCTACCAGAGTTTTTCCTGGGGAGATTTTTGGGTAATAAAGATGATTGTAAAAAGCACCTGCCCAAGGGACTGTTATGACACTTGCTCCATACTCACAACGGTGGAGGACGGTAAGGCAGTAAAACTCCAAGGTAACCCCAAACACCCCATCACACAGGGCTTCATCTGCTGGAAGATAAAGAACGCCCTCAAGTTCGTGTACTCCCCGGAGAGGATACTCTATCCACTGAAGCGGGTTGGTCCCAAGGGAATGGGTAAGTTCCGACGCATAAGCTGGGACGAGGCTTATGGGGAAATAGCCAGCAGACTTACGGAGATAGAGGATAGATTCGGCACTGATGCCATCCTGCCCTTTGAGTACTTTGGCCACATGGGCCTGCTAAATAAACATTTTTCACAGAGGATTTTTAACGCACTGGGCGCGGGAAAGTGTTCACCTACGGTGTGTTCACTTGCCGGGAGGACGGCGCTCAAATACGTGTACGGTGGCTACTGGGGCATTGACCCCGAGAAAATTCCTGACTCGAAGTTGATAATATTTTGGGGCCTGAACGGACCGTGGAGCAACCTTCATGGGTACAACTTGGCAAAGAAAGCGGTTCGTGGCGGTGCCAAGTTTTATCTTATAGACCCTGTAAAGACTGCAGACCTGGGCAAACACCTCTCCATTAGGCCAAACACAGATGGTGTCCTGGCACTGGGACTGGCAAATTACCTGATATCAAATGACCTCTATGATAGAGAGTCGGTGAAGCGATACGCGCACGGGTTTGAGCAGTTTGTAGGGGTTGTGAGGGATTTCGGGCTAGATAGGGTTTCCGAGGTGACAAGGCTCTCGAAGGAGGACATTATTCAGCTTGCACACGACCTTGTCGAACTTAGACCTAACTTTGTCCATATAGGGTTTGGTGTGCAAAAACACCTCCACGGCGGTGAGGCGGTGAGGGCCATTGCCCTGCTTCCCGTTCTGGTCGGTTCCCTTCGCGTTCATTATAGCAACACCGACAGGGAGGTAGACCTCGGCTTCTTGCAGGGTGTGCAGTTCTCCAGAGGGCCGAGGAAGGCCTATAATATGGCCCTTCTGGGGAGAATACTTGAGGAGGGCAGCGTGAAGGGGCTCTTCGTGTTCAACACGAACCCGGTGGCCAACCTGCCCAACCAGAATCTGGTAAAGAAGGGCCTAGCGAAAGAGGACGTTTTTGTGGTAGTCCATGACCTGTTTTTAAACGACACCTGTGATTATGCAGACATTGTGCTCCCAGCTACCAGTTTCCTTGAGAGCTTTGATGCCCACGTGTGCTACTACCACAATTATATATCTGTGAACGAGCGGGCGATAATGCCCTTGGGTGAGGCGAGGCCCAATTATTTGATGTTTAATGGTCTGGCCAAGGCTATGGGGCTTAATGCAGACGAACTCTATCCGCCTGTGGAGGATGTCTTGGAGGAGTTTATGGAGAGGAGTGGTGCGATAAATTTCTCCCTGAAAGACCTGCGGGAAGAGGGGTTTTTAAAGATGGCGGTTATGTCACAAGACCGCTTTCCCACCCCATCGGGTAAGATAGAATTTTACTCCCAGTTGGCGGAGAGGGACGGGCTGCCACCGCTCCCTGGCTATTGTGGGGATGATACAGGAGGGTGTCCGTTTCAGTTGATAACCGCCAATGAGATGCACATCACCCGCTCACAGTTCCACAACGTATGGCCGGAGGAGGTGGAGGCCGGGGTGCTTCTAAATGAGAAGGATGCAGAGGCCAGAGGGATAGGCGACGGCGATAGGGTGAGGCTCAAGAACGAGTTGGGCGAACTCATTATGAGGGCCAAGCTCTCGAATAACGTGAGCCCTGGGGTAGCTCTGGCGTATGGGGGCATTTGGGCCAAGCTCACCGGTGGCAAGGGCGTCAATACACTAGTCCCCGACCACGTACAGGCCTTCGGTGGAAACGCCGCCTACAACTCCACTTACATCGATATTGAGAGGTTTTAGGAACTTTTTACCCTTGTGCCCATTATTTGGCTGTGTTATGATTTTTCTATTAGTTGTTAATGATGGGTGGTGCTATGTTTAAGTCTATAAAAACTAGACTGATAGTATTATTCCTTCTCCTGGCCTTCTTACCGCTTTTATTCCTAAGAGTAGTTGCTTATCCCAGGGCCATAGAGGCACTTAAGACAGAGACAGAGAGATATCTCAAGAATGCGGGCATAAAGCAGGCCGCACTGATTGAGATGTGGATGAGGGAGAGGGTAGAAGATGTCAGGGTTACGGCAAAGAATCCTTTGGTAATATCTGGCACCCATATCACTCCCAGCGATAAGGAATTCCTCCTCCTATCAGCCCTATTGAATACCATAAAGGAATCATACGGTTATAAAGAGATTGTAATAAGCGATACCAGGGGAGAGGTAAGGATATCAACCTCAAAACACAGGTGGGGGGCAAGCATCTTTGAGTCCGAAGGCTTCCAGAGGGCAATTAGTGGACACACCTTTATGTCAAGGGTCATACCCCGAAGCGGGCTAACTGCGGAAAAAGATGAAGTGCCACGCATGTTTTTCACCAGCCCTATAACCTCAGGCAACAAGGTCCTAGGTGTACTTCTTTTTGAGATGGAACTCAAAGGTATAAACAATCTGATGAAGAATGTGTTGCTGGGAGAAAGCGGCGAGACGTACATAATAGATGAACATGGGGTTGTTCTTACTGAGTTGAAACATTTGCCCAAGGGTCAGGAGACCATAGGTCGTCGGGTGGCGAATCCAAATAGTGGAGCCCTTACCCTGTCGGCTCATGAGTGTGTAAAAGGGAAAGTGGGTTTCGATGCCGAGGGCTATATGAACTACGCGGGTATTGAGGTCTTTGGTTTTTGGCAGTGGATACCTGAGTTCAAGCTTGGGGTAATTGCTGAGGTGAGTAAGAGAGAGGCCCTGGGTGTAGTCTACGATGTTGGAACTGTGGTGGAAAGGGTGCTTATATTGTTGGGAGTTTTTATAGTTATTGGGGCGTTTCTGTTGGGTCGAAAAATATCTACCCCCATACTAAACCTTAGCGGGCTGACGAAAAAGATGGCCCAGGGAGATTTGAGCCAGAAGGCGGATATCTCTACAGGGGACGAGATTGGAGAGTTGGCGCAGTCGTTCAACCATATGGTAGCCTCCATAAGGGATAAGACCATAGAGCTGGAGGAGACGACAAACTTTCTGAACAGCATACTGTTGGGTTCCACCGAGTACGCCATTATTGCCCTTGACCTCAATGGAAGGGTCCAGGCGTTTAATGAAGGTGCAAGAAGGATGTACGGATATGGGTCTCAGGATGTGGTCGGTAAACTCGACATTGGCGCCCTCTTTGAGAGGGGCGATACAGCCAATGATGGGCTTGGAGACGCCCTTTCCATCACGGAGAAGACAGGCAGATTTGATGGTGATGTTGTGGGCAAGAGAAAGTCCGGCGAAAGATTCCCCGCCCATATTACACTTACCCTGAGGAAAGGTGAACAGGGTAGGCCGACCGGCTTTGTAGCCATCTCCAGGGACATTACCAAGCAAAAGGCACTGGAGGAAGAGATCCAACATTACACCTCCTCTCTTGAGAAGATGGTCGAGGAGAGGACCCAGGCCCTTAGGACTACCGAAGAGAGATACCGGAGTCTCTTCGATGCATCAAAAGATGCGGTGTTCATCTGCGATACAGAGGATAGATTCCTTGATATAAACCAGGCGGGGATTGAGCTCTTTGGGTACCGTACGAAGGAAGACATACTGAATAAGAACTTCGTGCACGCCTTTTATGTAAATCCTGACGACAGGAATACGTTCCTTGAGAAGATGGCGAGGGAAGGTTTTATAAAGGATTTTGAGCTGGAGCTTAAGAGAAGGAACGGCGACAAGATTACAGTGATTATGACCTGTAGCCTGAGGAAGGATGAAAAGGAAAGGACGGTTGGATACGAAGGGATTGTTAGAGACGTCACGGAGAAAAAGAGGAGGGAAAGGGAAAAGGACGTAATTACTAACATAAACAAGATAATTGCATCCAGCCTTGATCTTAAGGATGTCTATAAGGCTGTGAGCATAGAACTCGATAAATTGATTAAGTTTGACCGAACAAGTATCACACTTCTTTTAGATAATGACAGCATTACAGAGTACGTTGTGTACATTAAGGATTCAGCCGTAAGCCAACTCTCTGAAGGAACAACGTTTCTGCGTAAAGGCAGCACAACGGAGGCAGTTGCACAGAGTGGAAGGCCCATTATAACCCGCAATACGGCAAGAGGCGGGTTTGTGACAGACACCATCCTTTACTCTGAAGGCATCCGGTCACGTCTTAATTTCCCGTTAAGGTACAAAGGTAAGGTTATAGGTGCAATAAACTTTGGTAGCAAGGAGGAAGACAACTTTACGGAGGAGCACATAGAGCTCCTCCAACAAATAGTGCCACAGTTAGCCGTTGCTATCGAAAATTCCGACCTCTTTTGCAAAATCCGTGACTCGGAGGAGAAGTACAGGGACCTGATAGAAAATGCCCCAGAGATGATTCACCAGGTAGATTCCAATGGCGGGTTTCTCACCGTAAACAAGACGGAGTTGGAACGCCTGGGTTATACACTAGATGAGATGCGCAAGATGAGACTGCATGATATAGTGCCTGCTGAATCTAGTAGGGAGGCATTGGGACATCTCAAGAGGGTTGTGAACACGGGGCATGACCTAGCAGAATGTGTCTTCGTTACCAAGAAGGGTGAGCGGATGATAGTTGAGATGGATAGCACCGGACTTCGCGACCCTTCTACTGGCCGCTTCATCCACGCCAGGAGCTTTGTAAGGGACATCACAGATAGGAAAAAGAGGGAAGAGGAGATTATAAGACTGGCCCATATCTTAAGAAGCATCGGTGAATGTGTGGTCATTGCAGATAGAGAAGGCCGTGTGTCATTCGTGAATAAGTCATTGGAGAAAGTCCTTGGTTATAGCTATGAAGAGATGTTAGGAAAGAAACTCTCGGTCCTGGCAGCCAGCAATAGTCCGGTAGATATAAAAAAGGAAGTACTCAGAAAGACCTTTGAGCTTGGGGAATGGGAGGGGGAGCTTCTCTTCAAGAATAAGAACAAGGAGGAGTTTCCCGTCTATCTCTTTACCTCCCTTATACGAGATGAGAATAATGGGCCGCTGGCCCTGGCGGTTGTTTTCCGTAATATTAGTGAACACAAGCGCTTACAGATGGAGCTCTTCCAGTCGGAAAAAATGGCATCCATGGGTCAGTTTGCTGCCGGTGTGGCCCATGAAATCAGAAACCCCCTCGGCGTAATTGGCAGTTCCATATACTATCTTAACGATGTCCTGTCAGGCAAGGGCAAAAACGTAAAAGAACACCTGAAGATAATACAGGAGGAGATTAGCCGCTGCCAGAGGATTATTAACCAACTCTTGGTGTTCTCGAGGAAGGCAAAGGTAGAGGTGGAGGAGTGCGACCTCAACAGGTTGATTGAGGACACACTCTCACTGGTGGGGAAAGAACTCCTCGTGAATAATGTCCATGTGGTCAAAGATTTCTCTTCTATCCCGATTATACGACTTAATGCCGATGATATAAAACAGGTGCTCCTGAATCTTGTATTAAATGCCAGGGATGCCATGCCAAAAGGCGGCACGCTCAAGATTGCTACCAAGGTTAATTCTGATGGCCATGTAGATTTATTGGTCAGTGACACAGGTTGTGGTATTCCTAAGAAGGAGCTTGAAAGGATTTTCTTGCCGTTTTATACCACTAAGGAGACAGGAAGCGGCACCGGACTGGGGCTTTATTCAGTCCATTCGGCCATTAAGAGGGCCAAGGGAACCATAAACGTGGATTCTCAAGAGGGTAAAGGCTCAACATTTACTATAACTTTGCCCTATAAAGATGTGCGTAAGAGGGACGGGAAAAAGTGGAAAACAAGGTCAAAATCCTCATAGTCGACGACGAGGTCAACCTCCTTAAGACCCTGGGTGACATCCTTCACAAGAACGGGTACGAGGTTGCGGTAGCGAAGAATGCACGTGTAGCCCTGGGGACCTTGAAAAAGGACGGATTTGACATAGCCCTTGTTGACATCAAGATGCCAGGGGTGGATGGTGTTGAACTCCTTGAAAGACTTAAGGAAAAACACCAGGGGCTCGAGGTGATAATGATGACCGCCTACGGCACAATAGAGACGGCCATAAGGTCAATAAAACTAGGTGCTTATGCATATATGCTTAAGCCCCTGGATATTGACGAAATGCTAGTGAATATCCAGAAAATAATCAAGCTTAAGGCCCTCACAGAAGAGGCACGCTTCCTGCAGTGGCAATTAGAGGAGAAGCATGGATACAAGAATATTGTCGGAAATTCTAAGTCGATAAGGCAGGTAGTAGAGACCATAAAAAAGGTATCCTCTTCAGACTCCACAGCACTTATCATGGGAGAGAGCGGTACAGGAAAAGAGATGGTGTCAGACGCCATCCATTACGCCAGCCGACGCTACGCTAAGCCATATGTAAAGATAAACTGTGCGGCCTTTCCCGAAAACCTGCTCGAGAGCGAACTATTTGGTTATGAAAAGGGCGCATTCACAGGGGCCGACAGACAGAAGAAGGGCAAGTTTGAGGTGGCCGACGGGGGCACACTCTTTCTAGATGAGATAGGTGACATGCCCCTGGCCATGCAGGCAAAACTCCTCAGGGTACTTGAAAATGGTGAATTCGAGAGACTGGGAGGAAATGAGGTCATAAAGGTAGATATACGCTTTATTGCGGCCACAAACCAAAGCATTACAAAAATGATAAAAGAAAAACGTTTCCGCAGCGACCTCTTCTACCGGCTCAACACCGTTATTATTACCCTCCCCCCCCTGCTGGAGAGGAAGGAGGATATACCTCTTCTTGTCGAGCATTTTCTTGAAAGATTTTCTACCGAGATGAACAAAAAACCACCTAGGGTGGTCGATGAAGCTATGGACCTTATACTATCATACCCGTGGCCGGGGAATGTGAGAGAGCTGGCCAATGCGATTGAGAGGGCGACAATATTCTGCGAAGAAGGTTCGATAAGACCCGGCGACCTTCCTCCAAATGTCCGGGTGGGACATGCAGAGCCACTTTCAATGGCAGTCACTGGTGGCCTTACACTTGAAGCGGTGGAGAAGAGACATATAGGTGATGCACTTAAGCTTGCCAAAGGCAACAGGAGTGAGGCCGCACGCATGTTGGGAATTCATAGGGAAACCTTGTATAAGAAGATAAAAAAGTTTAATATAGATTTACATGAGAGTTAGTTTTCTGTAGTGGAGGGGCCATGCCCCTTTTGAGGAGGGAGCACCCGCCCGTGGGAGAATGTAGCGTGCAAGTCACGCCATGGGCGAATCTGCCCCTGGTGTTCCGCCGCCTTTGGCTAAGGACACCTCCGGCATGACTCCGACGCTACACGCCAGCCCTCACAGCATAAGACAACTCGGAGCCTGACAGGCTATAGGAGCAACCTGTGACAAATATTGCGAATTATACACGTTTGTTAGGAGTGGTTCTATTATCAATGTTTGTGTGTATTTTAATTGAGGCCACGTCGTGCGTGGCCCGGACCCAGTCTCTATATGAATACATAAAGGTTGAGGAGTATAATCCCCGTGACTTTACGCTAGCACTACTTCCCAAATCAGTGTTTCCCATTGAGAAGGTGGTAAAGTATGAGAAGAGACTCAATGCAGACCTTACGATTGATTTGGGCAAGTCATCAAGGACCCTGCGGAGAGGCGCCTTGTTAGGCGTGGAGTATAGGGTAAGATACCAAGAAGGGCAGGGCAAACAATACGAGCCACTTGTGTACTCGGTTGATTACGCGGAGACGGACCGCGGGAGGAGGACCTCCCAGGTATCGCCCTCCTGGATAAAGGCGTATGAGTTCATAAAGAACAATACAGAAGAGAATGCCCTTATTATATGCTGGTGGCCTCACGGTAAAAGGATACGGCTATTTGCAGGGAGAGAGACGCTGGTAGCCGGCCCATCCAGGGGTCTTATTGAAGGACTTCCCGTGCAGAATGACAAATACAGGGAGGCCACCCGACACTACGAGCTGAAATGGCTCAGGGAAAAGGAGGGCCTGGAGGATGACGAAAAGCTAAGGGATGTGGCCATGATGTTCTGCTCGCCAGAGGCTAAGGCCATTGAGATAATGGGCAGGCATAATCCGATGGGGAGACCCCTTTATGTGGTAGCCAGTGCCGAGGAATTTCCCGAGATGGCAAATATAAATCACCTTGCTGACGGATACATAAAGGTTCGTAAACATTATATAGGCAGAATCGCTACCACCGTTGCCAAAGACATGGTCATCTTACACCGGTGGCTGGAGAACCAGGGAATAGAGTCGTTTTACGTACAGGTTTACGACACGTACTACGTCCTCTGGTACCTTGAGGACCAGGATGACCCGACGATGCAGGAGGCATTGCTGCTCAGGCTTCTGCCATTGAGCACGGGACACGGACAGGAGATAGGGTATTTTACGCCCGTCTTTCAGAGCCCGGAAGCCCATGTGTGGGTATATCGTTTTGTGCCAGAGGGCGTGCCAGTGCGTAGGCTACGTCGAGAGGGTGCGCGTCATTTTGGAGCTCATCAACATTAATTAATGTAATGTAGGGACAGTTCACCTCTGGTGTGAGACAAACCCTGTCCCTGCGAGATTATTAGAAGGATGTTTACATGTTAGACCGTTTTCAGAGAAAAATAACCCGACTCAGGATATCTGTTACAGACCTTTGCAACCTCTATTGTGTCTACTGTAAGCCGCCCCAGGGTGTTCAGCACATGCCCCGTAAGGAGATACTCAGCTTTGAGGAGATAGCCCTGGTGGTACGGTGTGCCACAAAGTTGGGCATAAGGAGCTTCAGGCTTACCGGGGGCGAACCCCTTACCAGGAGAAATATAGAGTCATTAATAGCCACCCTGAGGGCTATCCCCGGCGTAGAAGACCTGGCTATGACCACGAACGGGGTCCTGCTCAAGCGCTACGCCCGCGCACTAAAGGATACAGGCCTCATGAGGATAAACATCAGCCTCGACAGTCTCCGAAAGGAACGCTTCAAACAAATCACCGGTGGTGGAAATGTTGAGGACGTGCTAGAGGGCATTGAAGCCGCGGTCAATGTGGGCTTTGGGCAGACCAAGGTCAACATGGTGGTCATGCGCGGCACCAACGATGACGAGATAAAGGATTTTGCCCGGTTGAGCCTGGACAAGCCACTGGAGGTCCGCTTCATAGAATACATGGCCTTTGGATGCAGGATGATTGAAGAGAAGAAGTTTGTACCCATCCGAGAGGTGCTGGAGAGGATAAGAGGGATAGGGAATCTGGAAACCGTGGAAATAGAAGCCCGTAGGGGCGGGGTCGCCCCGCCCCTACTGAGGGGCCCTGCGAAACTCTACCGCCTGGAGGGTGCCAGGGGGGTTTTGGGCCTTATATCACCGGTCAGCCAGCCCTTCTGTGGGGACTGCAATCGCCTGCGACTCACCTCCGATGGCAAACTCAGGGCCTGCCTGCTTTCCGGTGGAGAGGTTGACCTGAAATCCATTCTGAGGTCTGAAGGTAGGGGCACGTTGCAACGTGCCCCTACCGATGGACAACCCAATCCCGGCCTGGAGGAGGCACTGCGGGGGGCCTTTATTAAGGTCTCTACCATGAAGCCCAAGGTACACTCAGGTGAGGGTGAACCAATTATGTGTCAGATAGGCGGCTGAGCCTTCCTTTCTGTCATTGCGAGTCCGCCCGAGGCGGACGAAGCAATCTCCTGAATAGATGC
>JBHIBD010000045.1:0-16943 GCA_046758865.1 Candidatus Brocadiales bacterium
TCTGGCGATGCGGCTGAAGAGGTTCTCGACAAGCAGGTTTATGTTGGCGTTGCGCTGAAGCCCGTCCAGTGAGTATTGAATCTCCTCCATTATGTTCGTTATTACCCCCACAGATAAGCGGCTGGCCTTTGCTCCAATTATGTCTTGGGCATCGTCATTAAAGAGTCCAATCTCACCTGCCCCAACCTTACATAGAAGCATGTCCCTGTAGTATTCCAGCATAATATACATCCATATCCTCAGACGCGAGCGCCTCCCCTCAAGGCCCCCCTCTTCGGTGTAGGGACACCAATCCAAAACCTCTTGGGAGATGGAGAAATTGTCCTCAAGGCTCAGGGACGACAGTCTCTCGAGAAGTCTCTGTCTCCTGGTAACGGCCTCCTCGTTAATTAAGCGGGTGGCCCAACCCATGCTGCCGCAGGAGGCCGCGGTGAGCCACTTAAGCCCATCACCCTCCACGCCAAAATTCTCCGCAATAAGCCTTTTAAGTACGTCTGTCTCAAGGGGATGGAATCTCACCGCCTGGCAGCGAGAGACAATAGTCCTTGGCAGTCGCATCAGGGAGGTAGTCACCAATAGAATGACCACCCTAGGGGGAGGTTCTTCCAGGGTTTTTAGCAGGCAGTTAGAGGCCTCTTGGTTCATTTTTTCGGCCTCTTCAATCACAAAGACCCTGCGCCTCAATTTCTTACGAGTGGCTAGCCTCTCCAGTTCCTGTATAGCGCCTATTGTTATCACCTTGTACTCAGGAGTGACCCATAAGAGGTCTGGATTGTCGCCGGCATCTACTGCCTGACACTGTTTGCACACATCGCATGCATCCTCATCTCCCCTTTCGCATAGGAGCGCCCTAGACAGCTCTCTGGCAAAGAGGGCCTTGCCCACGCCCTCCGGACCGTAAAATACGTAGGCGTGCGCTAACCGTCCCCTAGACAGGGCACTCTGGAATTGGTGAACTACATGAGGTTGGGATAAAACTCTCTTAAAAGACACAGTTCAGAGTGGTCCAATAAAGAAACACAATGCGGCATGCCAGTCACGCCGAAGGCGGATCTGTCTCTGGCATGACTTGTCTCGCACGCTACACAAGCTAAAAAGAAACTACGAAAGAACCTTACGGCCAATCTCCAGCTTCTTCCACGACATCGAGTACCGCCAATACGTCGCCAACCCTGACCACGTCGCCTTCCTTAGCAACTATCTCCACTAACCTTCCTGTGGCCGGAGCAGGCACACTGCAAGTGTCATCGTCCACCAGAAGCTCTACAAGGTCCTCTCCCTTTTCCACCTCATCTTCTTCATCTACATACCAGCTAGATATGGTGGCCTCTTCTATGACAAGTCCATCAAGATCGGGGAGTTCAACCTCAATCCTCATCTACTTACCCTCTCCAATCCAGCTTTTACACAATACAATATGAACTTCTCACAAACGGTCCTGCGAACACCTCCAAAAAACCCAACTTCCTGGCCATCTCACCATACTCTTCAAATTCCTCTGGCTCCAGAAATCTCTCCACGGGCAGTTGGTCCTTTGAAGGTCTCAGATACTGCCCGATTGTAACTACCTCACACCCTACACGACGAAGGTCTCTGAGGACTTCAAAGACCTCTCCTTTTCTCTCCCCCAGACCCAGCATCAGTCCAGACTTAATACGTATATTTTTACACTCCTTGTTTGAAAATTCAAGTACACGGAGACTCCTTTTATAACATGCCTCAGGTCTCACCCTGGGATAAAGCCTGGGTACGGTCTCCACATTGTGGGCAAAGATGTGAGGTCCTGCCTCTAGCACCTTGCGCACATCATCCAACACCCCACGGAAATCTGGCACTAACACCTCTATTTTCAACCCCTTACGTCTTTTAAGGGCAAGGATAACCCTGCTGAAGTGCCCTGAACCACCGTCTGGCATGTCATCCCTGGTGACCGAGGTAACTACTACGTGGTGCAGCCCTACAAGCTTTACGGCCCGGGAGAGCCTCTCGGGTTCGTCCTCCTCGGGGTCTTTAGGACCGCCTTTCTTCACACCACAAAAGCCACATGTCCGGGTGCAGCTATCCCCAAGGACCATAAAGGTAGCTGTACCCCTGGCAAAGCACTCCATAATATTGGGGCATAATGCCTCCCTGCATACCGTCTTCAGCCGAAATTCATCCAGTGCCTGTACAACCCTACCCGTTGAACCACCGCATATCACCCTCTTCTTTAGCCAAGGTGGCAGTCTCGTGGCAACGCCATCGGATGGAACTGACTCCTTCATGTCTCTATATATCCCTCATATCTACATACCCTCACCAAGAAACTTCCTGGCCGCCTCTACCAGGGCCTCTGAAAAGGTGGGGTGAACAGGCATACTGGTGGCTAAATCTTCTAAACACATGCCCGCCTTTATGGCCAGCGTGGCTTCACCTATTAAAAAACTGGCATACGCCCCCAAGATGTGGACACCCAAGACCTTTTCCGATGACGCCTCTACCGTCAACTTGATAAAGCCCCCTGTGTCCCCTGAGACCCAGGCCTTGCCCAGTTGCCTGAACTCAAATATGCCCGTCTTCACGTCAAGCCCCATCGCCCTTGCGTCCCGCTCACTAAGCCCCACTGCAGCGACCTCGGGCTGGGAAAAGACGCAGTAGGGCAAGACCCGGTAATCCATTATCGAGTCAAAACCAAGGGCACTCTCCACAGCCACTACCCCCTGCCGATACGCAACATTGGCCAACTTGCCCCTATCTGTAATATCTCCTACAGCATAGATATTAGGTACACTGGACAGACAGTGCTCATCCACCTCAATATACCCTCGCTGGTCAACGCAAACACCCGTCTCCACAAGTCCCAAGTCACCCGTGTTGGGAACCCTTCCTACACACACCAGGGCCTTTTCTGCCTCCAAAACCTCCCCGTCAACATGCGCACGAACACCATCACCCTTCACACCAAGACTCGCTACCGCTGCGCTCGTTATAACCCTCATCCCGGCCCTTATAAATTCCTTCGCTAGAGCCTCCCCAATGTCTGCATCTATATCATCTAACAGGTGGTCCAACTTCTCCACCAGGGTGACCTCTGCGCCAAACTCATTGAATACATATCCAAACTCACAGCCAATGTACCCACCGCCGATAATTATGATGCTTTTTGGCAGCGATTCGAACCGGAGCGCATGGTCACTTGTTACAACCCTGTGACCATCCACAGGCAGTGTCGGATGCTCCATCGGGGAAGAGCCAGTGGCAACAATCACCCTAGAGGCCTCTAGCGACCGGATACCACCATCAGGAAGAACTACCTCCACCTCATTCGGACCCCTAAGTCTGCCCCTACCGCTAACAATTTCCGCTCCACTGTCATCAAATAAGGCTTGCATACTCTTGCGCAGGGCGTTTACGACCTTATCCTTTCTCCCACAGGTCCGTTTAAAGTCGAAGGTTGTCCCTTTTACGCCTATACCCCACTCGCTCGCCCTCTTTATTTGGGAAAAAACACCCGCACTCCTTAGAAGCACTTTAGTGGGTATACACCCCTTATTTAGGCATACCCCACCCAGCTGGTCCTGCTCCACAACGCACACGTTTTCCCCCAATTGAGCAGCACGAAGTGCCGCAGCCATACCAGCCGGACCAGAACCCAATATGATGAAATTAAGCACACATAACCCTTTATAATCCTCTCCCTTACAATAGAAATAAAGAATGCTTTTGGCAGGGGCTACTTTGGGAGTTTGCAGATTATACTGAGCGCCAAAAATCTTGTCAAGGATTCGTGCAACGATAAGCCTTCAGTAAAGTGTGGTTTAACTTCTCCTAAAAACCCTTATTTCTGGCCCAACGACCGCTTTTATGTGCCCTGACCACAGTTAATTGGAAATTCACGCCACAACCTCCACTTGACAGAGACGCTTGATGGGGATAGTATTAACTTAATTTGGATATGATGAGCCTCTACTCTATATAACATTATGAAGAAAAGGGCCTTATTAGTACTCACAGATGGTGCCCTTTATGAAGGATGGTCCTTTGGCGCTGAGGGAGAGACCAGGGGGGAAGTTGTTTTTAATACGGGCATCACGGGGTACCAGGAGGTCCTCACCGACCCCTCCTACAAGGGCCAGATTGTCACACTAACCTACCCGCTCGTAGGAAACTACGGGGTAAACCTGGAAGATAATGAATCCTCACAGCTATACCTCAACGGTTTCATAGTCAAGGAGTATAGCGCACATCCAAGTAACTGGCGCTCTAAGGCAAGCCTGGGTGCACTCCTGAAGGCCCACCGTATAGTAGGCATCCAGGGCCTTGACACCCGTGCACTCACCAGACACATACGCGACCACGGCGAGCAGGTGGGCGTCATATCCACCGAGGACCTCGACCCAGAGAGTCTGCAGGCAAAGGCAAAAGGCACACCCGGCCTGGTGGGCCGCGACCTTGTTAAAGAGGTTACCACCTCGAGGGTGTACGACTGGGATTCCACCGAAAGGAAAGAGAAGAAAGGTGCCCGCTTCCATGTGGTCGTCTATGACTGTGGCGTAAAATACAACATTCTCAGGAGTCTGGCGCAACTGGGGGCAAGGGTAACGGTTGTTCCTGCCATGACTGGCCCTGAAGATGTCCTGTCTATGGAGCCTGACGGCATCCTCATATCAAATGGCCCAGGTGACCCTGAGCCAATTGCATACATGATAGAAAACATCAGGGGGCTACTTGGCAAGAGGCCGGTTATGGGTATTTGCCTGGGGCACCAGCTCATGGCACTGGCACTTGGACTAAAGACGTATAAGCTAAAATTCGGACACCATGGCGGCAACCACCCCGTCATGGACCTCTCCACCAGAAAGGTGGAGATTACCACCCAGAACCACTCATTTGCTGTGGCAGCAAACGGCGGTGTTTGTAATACGCCATTCGGCAGGGTAGAGGTCAGCCATACAAATCTTAACGATAAATCCGTAGAGGGCCTGAGGTGTCTGGACATACGGGCATTCTCCGTCCAGCATCACCCGGAGGCCGCCCCCGGCCCACACGATGCAGGGTACATGTTTAAGAGGTTTTTGGAGATTATAGAGGCAAGAAAAGAAACATAGCATGGATTACATGCTACAAAAACAGAAGGATGTGTAGGTACGAACTCACCCGTACGTGACCCTTAGCAAAACGTCGGAGCAAGCTCCGACGCTACAAAGACAATAAATAATGCCAAAGCGTACAGACATACAAAAGATACTCATAATAGGCTCTGGGCCTATTGTTATAGGACAGGCATGTGAGTTCGACTACTCGGGTACCCAGGCCTGTAAGGCCCTGAGGGAAGAGGGTTTCGAGATAGTGCTGGTCAACTCTAACCCCGCCACCATCATGACTGACCCGGAGATGGCAGACTCTACCTACATAGAGCCATTAGTCCCCGACGTGCTGGAACGAATCATCGAAAAAGAACGGCCCCAGGCACTCCTGCCCACCCTGGGCGGCCAGACTGCCCTCAACCTGGCGGTAAGCCTGGCGGAATCAGGGGTGCTGGAGCAGTATGACGTGGAACTAATAGGTGCCGGACTGGACGCCATAAAGAAGGCAGAGGACCGCAGTCTCTTCAAGGAGTCCATGAATCAGATAGGCCTCGGTGTACCCCCAAGCCGGTACGTAAAGACCATGGAAGAGGCAATAGATATAGTCGGGCGTATAGGTGGCTTCCCCGTAATAATACGCCCGTCTTTCACCTTGGGTGGGGCCGGCGGCAACATCGCCAGGGACATTGAAGAGTACAAGGAATTGGTAAGGCACGGGCTTGACCTGAGCCCTGTCCATGAGGTCCTGATAGAACACTCCGTCCTGGGCTGGAAGGAATACGAGCTGGAGGTGATGAGAGATGCAAAGGACAACGTAGTAATCATCTGCTCCATCGAGAACCTCGACCCAATGGGAATACACACCGGCGACAGCATCACAGTAGCGCCAGCCCAGACCCTTACCGACCGCGAGTATCAGCTCATGAGGGACGCTGCAATAAAGATTATCAGGGAGATTGGGGTAGATACGGGGGGTTCCAACATACAGTTTGCCGTCAACCAGGATACAGGCGAGATGCTGGCCATTGAGATGAATCCAAGGGTATCGCGCAGCTCCGCACTCGCATCTAAGGCCACGGGTTTCCCTATAGCCAAGATAGCGGCAAAGCTTGCCGTCGGCTACACTCTGGATGAGATACCCAATGACATCACGCGCTATACCCCGGCCTCGTTTGAGCCCACAATAGATTACTGTGTGGTGAAATACCCGCGGTTTAACTTTGAGAAATTCCCCGAGGCCGATGAGAGGCTTACCACACAGATGAAGTCTGTGGGTGAGGTGATGGCCATTGGACGTACCTTTAAAGAGGCGCTGGGAAAGGCTGTAAGGTCTCTTGAGATAGACCGCCACGGCTTAAGGCTAGAATTTTCCCGCGGCATGACAGATGACCAGAAGAGAACCGCCGTCAGGGAGCGCCTGGCAGGGCCTACATGGGACAGGCTCTGGTACGTTGCCGAGGGCCTCAGGATGGGCATCAGCATAGACGAGCTATACGGGCTGACAAAGATAGACCCTTGGTTCCTACACAATGTGAAAGAAATTATAGATATAGAAGGCCGAGTAAAGGCCGAGAGGTTTCTTGGTCCGGAAACGCTGCGGGAGGCAAAGGGCGCCGGTGTCTCAGACAGCCGCCTTGCCCAGCTCACAGACTCTACGGAGTCCTCCGTCAGGACCCTCAGGCACAAACACGGCATAAGGCCCGTGTACAAGCGTGTTGACACCTGTGCCGCAGAGTTCAAGGCCTACACCCCATACCTCTACTCCACCTATGAGACAGAGTGCGAAGCAGAGCCTACCGACAGGAAAAAGGTGATAATTCTCGGCAGCGGCCCCAACCGCATAGGACAGGGGATTGAGTTTGACTACTGCTGCGTACACTCGGTGATGGCACTAAGGGAGATGGGCTACGAGACGATAATGGTCAACTGTAACCCAGAGACGGTGAGCACGGACTATGACACCTCCGACAGGCTCTACTTCGAGCCTTTGACGCTGGAAGATACATTGGAGATAGTGGCAAAGGAAAACCCCCTAGGGGTGATTGTCCAGTTCGGCGGCCAGACACCCCTCAAGCTAGCAGTTCCATTAGAAAAAGAAGGCATCAAGATATTGGGAACATCTCCTGAGAGCATCGACCGTGCAGAGGACAGGGAGCGGTTTGCCCAGCTCCTCAGAAAGTTGGGCCTAAAACAACCCGACAACGGGTGTGCCCGTTCACTGGAAGAGGCCGTTGAGACGGCCGAGGCCATTGGCTATCCGATTCTATTGAGGCCATCCTACATACTGGGTGGCCGCGCCATGCAGGTGGTATTCGATAAGGAATCCCTCGATAAATACATCCATAGGGCAACAGAGGTCTCACCCAGCCATCCCGTCCTGATAGACAAATTCCTTGAAGATGCGGTGGAGATTGACGTAGATGCTGTGGCCGATGGAAAAGACATCCTCATCGGTGGAGTTATGGAACATATAGAGGCCGCAGGTATCCACTCCGGCGACAGCTCCTGTGCCATACCTCCACATTCACTGAAGCGCAGTATTTTAGAAGAGCTGGAGAGACAGACCAAACTCCTTGCGCTCGAACTAAATGTAAAAGGTCTAATAAATATACAATATGCCGTAAAGGATGACGAGGTATTTGTGTTAGAGGTAAACCCCAGGGCGTCCCGAACCGTGCCCTTTGTGAGCAAGGCTATTGGCATCCCACTTGCGAAGGTGGCGACCAAGGCCATCGTGGGCGCAACGCTCAGAGAAATTGGTATACATACGCGACACGAGTTCCCATACACCGCCGTCAAGGAGGCCGTCCTCCCATTCATAAAATTCCCTGGTGCGGATACCATTCTGGGGCCCGAGATGAAGTCCACAGGCGAGGTAATGGGGCTAGACAGCAATTTTGGTACGGCTTACGCAAAGAGCCAGATGGGGCAGGACGGTTGCCTGCCCACGGTGGGGACAGTGTTCATCAGCGTCAAGAACAGGGACAAGCCGCAAGCCGTAAATATTGCGAAGACCTTACATGGGCTGGGCTTCCGAATCATGGCCACAAGGGGCACCGCCAGGGCAATCGCACAGGAGGGCATAAACGTCAAGGATGTCCTCAAGGTCATAGAAGGCAGCCCTAACGTGGTAGATTATCTGAAAAAAGGCGAAATACAACTGGTAATAAACACCACAGAGGGTAATATTGCCGAGAAAGACTCTTACTCCGTCCGCCGAACTGCACTGGTATATCACATACCGTACTTTACCACCCTCTCCGGTGCCACTGCCGCTACAAGGGGTATAGAAGCCATGCTTAAAGAGACCCTCGAAGTGAAATCCCTCCAAGAGTACTACGCCGAACTTGAGCCCCGGTAGTAAATCCTCTCTAAAGATAGAATGCCTTGACACTTGTAATGGAATCTGATTAAATGAGCAAAATTTGTCATGCTGTTACAAGGCTATCTACAACAACGGGTTTTGGGCGGGCGCTAGGGCACCTGTTCGCCTTAGGCGGATTGGGGCCCCATCCCAACCATGCTCCCCACACCGATGAAGAGGGCGGCTGCATCTCTACCTCCCATTTTGATATTTCTACAGAGGTGCGTTATAATAGCCTTGAGGTAAGATTATGATACTTGATTACATCACAAAGGGGATGAACCGAATCTTTGGCTCGGCCAATGAGCGAGCCCTAGCGGAGCTCTGGCCCGTAGTGGAGCAGATAAACTCCTTTGAGCCAAAGATGAAGGTCCTATCAGATGCCCAGCTCAGGGCCAAGACCGACGAATTCAGAAAGAGGTTAGAGGCCGGAGAAACCCTGGAAGACCTCTTGCCAGAGGCATTTGCCGTGGTCAGGGAGGCCTCAAGCCGTGTGCCACGCTCACCAAACCCTGAGATAGAACCCTTTACCATGCGCCACTTCGACGTCCAGCTCATAGGCGGGGTAGTTCTCCATCAGGGCAAGATTGCAGAGATGGCCACGGGCGAGGGTAAGACCCTGGTCGCCATACTACCGGCATATCTTAACGCGCTCACAGGTAAGGGCGTACACATAGTAACGGTAAATGACTATCTGGCCAAGAGGGACCGCGACTGGATGGGCCCGGTGTTCGAGTTTCTGGGCATGTCAACAGGTGCAATCCAAAGCAACCAGAGCTACAGTGAAAAGAAGGCCGCCTATCAGTGTGACATCACGTATGGCACAAATAACGAGTTCGGCTTCGACTATCTAAGGGACAACATGCGCACAAGCGCAGAAGAGCAGGTACAGAAAAAACTCAATTACGCCATAATTGACGAGGTGGATAGCATCCTTGTAGACGAGGCCCGAACCCCTCTCATAATTTCCGGCCCTGCAGAGGAGTCTACAGAGCGCTACTACGTTGCCGACCGTATCGCCCGCCGCCTGAGGAAGGACAAGCATTTTGAGATAAAAGAGAAGGAAAAACTCACACACCTCACCGACGCAGGGATAGAGGAGGTAGAGAGCCAACTGGGCGTAGGAAGCATGTATACAGAGAAGAACATGGAGTGGCCACACTTCATCGAGCAAGCCCTTCGTGCCCACCACCTGTTCAAAAGAGACACAGACTATATCGTAAAAGAAGGCCAGGTGATCATTGTTGACGAATTCACCGGCCGGCTTATGGAAGGAAGGGTGTGGAGCGATGGCCTGCATCAGGCCATAGAGGCCAAGGAACACCTGAAGATAAAGGAAGAAAACCAGACCCTCGCAACCATCACCCTTCAGAACTATTTCAGGCTATACGACAAACTTGCAGGTATGACGGGCACCGCAGCCACGGAGGCAGTAGAGTTTGATAGGATATACAAACTACAGGTAGTGGTCATTCCCACTAATAAGCCCCTCAGGCGAGAAAATTTCCCTGATAAGGTCTATCGAACGGAGAAGGAAAAATGGACGGCCATTGAGGAAGAGATTATGGAGGTACACAAAACCGGCAGACCCATCTTGGTGGGCACTGTGTCTATAGAAAAGTCCGAAATGCTCAGCGAGAAGTTGAACCGCCTGGGTATCAAGCACGAGGTCCTAAACGCAAAACAACATGAACGTGAGGCCCACATCATAGCAAAGGCTGGCCAGATGGGCCATGTTACTGTGTCAACCAACATGGCCGGTAGGGGCACAGACATTGTGCTGGGAGAAGGAGTGGCTGAGTTGGGCGGACTCCACGTCGTCGGCACCGAGAGACATGAAGCCAGGCGTATCGATAACCAGCTCCGCGGCCGTGCGGGCAGGCAGGGCGACCCCGGTTCCTCAAGATTTTACGTCGCACTTAATGACGACCTGATGCGTATCTTCGCCTCAGAAAGAGTCAGCTCACTTCTAAAGAGAATCGGCATGGAAGATGGCATGGCCATTGAACATAGCATGGTCACCAACGCCATCGAACGTGCCCAAAAGAAGGTGGAGGAACACAACTTCGAGATTCGTAAACATCTCCTCGAGTACGATGAGGTGATGGACGAACAGCGTAAGACCATCTACGCGTGGCGCCAGAATTGTCTCGAGGGAAAAAATCTAAGGAACGACGTCCTGAAAATGGTTGAGGACTGCGTGCTGGACTACGTGGACTATTACATACCTGACCATGATGAAAGTGAGGGGGACACGAAGGGCCTAGCCAGATGGTTTAGTCAGAAATTTGGCGTAGAGCTCGATACTGAAGAATTTGCTGGGAAAACGAGGGAAGACATAGAGAAACAACTCGTAGAAAAGGCCATAGAGCTTTACCACCAACGGGAGCTCGAGATAGGGGAAGAAGATATCAGGAAACTCGAACAATTCCTTATCCTCGAGAAGGTAGATTCAAAGTGGAAAGACCACCTCTACGCAATGGATAACCTCAAGAGTGGCATAGGCCTCAGGGGTTACGCCCAGATAGACCCCAAAATAGAGTATAAACGTGAGGCCTTTGATATGTTCCAGAACATGATGGCCTCCATAAGAGAAGAATTGATTGACCTGCTCTTCAAGATAAAGATAGAAAAAGAGGCCGCACGTTTAGTGCACAGGGTATGGAATATTGAGAATTTTGTCTACCAAGACACCTCGCTTATGGAGAAAAAACCACAACCACAAGCCACCACTGCAACGGCAGAGCAAGAGAGGCGGACAGAACCCATTCGCGTAGGGACAAAAGTAGGAAGAAACCAGCCATGTCCCTGTGGCAGTGGAAAGAAATACAAACAGTGTTGCGGTAGATAGCCTATGCCCGTTGTCTTCGACTCCCTCTATCTGACTGCTACCCTCCTGGCAACACCCTATATATTGGCCAAAATGTTCACAAGCGAGCGCTTCCGCGCGGGCCTATCTCAGAGACTGGGCAGGCTGCCAACACGCCAAAACAACGGGCCCTGCTTCTGGGTTCACGCCGCATCCGTAGGTGAGGTAAACACGGCTGCTGCGCTTGTAAAGGCTATGGAGGAAGAATTTCCTGACTGGGATATAATCATATCCACTTCCACCAATACCGGATTCTCTAATGCCAAGCAAAAATTTGAGAATAAGCTTGTTTTTTACTTTCCCCTCGACTTCAGTTGGATAGACCAGAAGGCCCTTACGCTCCTGCAGCCCAGTTGCATCGTACTGGTAGAGCTCGAGATATGGCCAAATTTCCTAGTAGCAACCTCTGAAAGGAAAATCCCTGTGGTGCTAGTTAACGGAAGGATATCGAAAAGATCCCAAAAGTTCTTCAAGGCCATGGGATTCCTATCCAGGGTGTTCTCTCAGAGTTTATCCGCCCCAGGCAACATCTACTGTGTGCGCACTCATGCGGATGCCTCTCGATTCCTCGAACTTGGCATACCAGAGGAAAAGGTAGTAATCACTGGCACCATGAAGTACGATAATCTACCCGTTGATGTCCCTGAAGGTATAAAGGAACAGCTACGACACTCCTTTAGAATAGGTACCAAGGACTTAGTACTTGTGGGAGGAAGCACCCACCCCGGGGAAGAAGATATATTGCTTAGAACCCTTAAGACCCTGAAAGCCACCTTCCCCACGTTGAGGCTCATCCTTGTCCCACGTCACATAGAACGGGCCAAAGAGGTAGAAGGGCTTATAAAGGCCCTAGAATTCTCTCCTGTAAGAAAGTCTGTACTGGATAAGGCAGGGACTTTTGGCTCAGAGCCTGGTAATACCGTGGTATTAGTTGACACAATAGGGGAGCTAACCAATGTATATTCCCTGGCAGACTGTGTGTTTGTTGGCAAGAGCCTCAAGGGCCGAGGTGGCCAAAATATCATGGAGCCCGCGGCCCTAGCAAGGCCCACGGTTTTCGGCCCAAATATGACCAATTTTGAGGAGGAGATGCACTTGCTGTTGAGGGCAAACGCTGCTACAATGATTCGCAACGAACAAGACCTCTTGGGCACAGTAAAGGATATTCTTAGCAATCCTAGAGAGGCAGAGGAAATGGGTCTCAGGGCCCGTGAGACGGTGCTCAGACAGAGAGGGGCCACTTCCCGCAACCTGGAGGTACTAAAAAAATCTTTAAAAGGAGATTCCCGATAAATGAGAAAAGACAGGCACCTGTTTACATCTGAATCCGTTGCCGTAGGTCATCCAGATAAGATAGCAGACCAGATATCCGACGCCATACTGGACGCCATCTATGAAAAAGACCCTTATGCAAGGGTGGCGTGTGAAACACTGGTCAAGACAGGACTGGTACTGGTAGCCGGAGAGATAACCACCACCTCCCTCGTCGATATACCGGCCGTGGTAAGACAGGCCATAAAGGAGATTGGTTACACAGACACCTCCATGGGCTTTGACTGCCATACCTGCGCAGTGATTACGTGCCTCGACAGACAGTCCCCAGATATTGCCCTTGGTGTAGATGAGACAAAGGACAAGAAGTTGGGTGCAGGCGACCAGGGCATGATGATAGGCTACGCCTGCAATGAGACCCCCGAACTCATGCCCCTACCCATCGTGCTAGCGCACAAGCTGGTAGAGGGCCTGGCACACCTAAGAGAAAGCGGTGAACTGCAGTATCTGAGGCCCGATGGCAAGTCACAGGTAACGGTGGAGTATGAGGGAGACCGCCCCATCAGGGTGCACACCGTAGTGGTATCCACACAACACTCAGAAGACGTAGACCAACAAACCATCAAGAAAGACCTGACAGAGAAGCTTATAAAGAAGATAATCCCCACAGAGTACCTCGATAGCAAGACCATATACCATATAAATCCCACTGGGCGTTTCGTTGTAGGGGGACCGAAGGGAGACTGTGGCCTGACAGGTCGTAAGATAATCGTAGACACCTATGGTGGAAGGGCAAGACATGGTGGTGGTGCCTTTTCAGGAAAGGACCCCACAAAGGTAGACCGTAGCGCCCACTATGCGGCCAGATACGTGGCAAAGAACGTAGTAGCCGCAGGGCTTGCAGACAGGTGCGAGGTCCAGCTCTCGTACGCCATAGGAGTATCCAAACCTACCAGCGTCCTTGTACACTGTGAAGGCACGGCCAAAATCGCAGAAGACAAGCTGGCGAAGATAGTGGAGAAGGTCTTTGACCTCACCCCGGCAGGCATCATTGACAAGCTCAGGCTCAGGAGGCCAATATATCGGGAAACAGCAAAATATGGACATTTCGGCCGGGAAGGCGAACTCTTTACCTGGGAAAAGACTGACATGGTGGACACACTCAGGCGCGAGGCCGGCATAAAGGAGGAACTACTACATGAGGCACGACGTTAAAGACCTAAAACTCGCACTTGAAGGAAGACGCAGAACAGCCTGGGCCGGCAGGGATATGCCGGTCCTAAAACTAATAAAAGAACGCTTTGAGAAGGAAAAACCCCTCGAGGGTATAAGGCTGTCGGCCTGCCTCCACGTCACGGCGGAGACGGCGAACCTCATCAACACCCTCCAGGCAGGCGGCGCCCAGGTAGTCCTTTGTGCCTCAAACCCCTTATCCACGCAAGACGACGTGGCCGCCTCGATGGTAAACGATTCTGGAATACCTGTATTCGCCATAAAGGGTGAAGACAACAAGACATACTACGAACACATAGAGGCAGCACTCGCCCATAAACCTCATATAACAATCGATGACGGTGCAGACCTCGTATCTGCCATACACAGCAGCCACCCCCAACTTTCGAAAGATGTCATGGGCAGTATGGAGGAGACTACTACAGGGTTAGTTAGACTGAGGGCCATGGCTAAGGACGGTGTACTCAAGTTCCCGGTTATTGCAGTAAACGACGCTGCTACCAAACACCTCTTCGATAATCGCTACGGCACGGGCCAGTCAACCCTGGACGGTATCATCAGGGCCACAAACATGCTGATAGCCGGCAGGACAGTGGTTATAGTGGGCTACGGCTGGTGTGGCAGGGGTGTGGCAATGCGGGCCAGGGGTATGGGGGCCAAGGTAGTAGTTACCGAGGTCGACCATGTCCGAGCGCTGGAGGCTGCCATGGACGGCTACTGGGTGATGCCCATGGAGGCTGCCGCTAAGGTCGGCGACCTATTCTGCACGCTTACGGGTGACGTCCACGTAATAAGAAAGGAACACTTCCTGGTGATGAAAGACGGTGCGGTGGTATGCAACTCTGGCCACTTCAACGTAGAAATAGATATAGACGGCCTCAACGAACTGGCCGTGAAGAAACACCATGAAGCAAGAAAATTCGTGGATGGATATGTTATGAAAGATGGCCGCACCATATACCTGCTGGCAGAGGGCAGATTGATAAACCTGGCATCCGCAGAGGGTCACCCATCATGCGTCATGGACATGAGCTTTTCTGTTCAGGCCCTGGCCACCGAGTATATTAAAAAGAATCACGGCACGTTGGAAAACCACGTCTACGATGTACCGCGCGAGATAGATGAGTGGGTCGCCAGCCTAAAGCTAAAGTCAATGGGCATATCCATCGACTCATTGACAAAGGAACAGGAGAGGTATCTGGTATCCTGGGAAGCTGGCACCGTCTAATTCACATCCGGCAAACTGGCACGCAGTTTAATTCCACGTAAGGTAAAGAAGCTGGCTACTATTGCACCATTTAGGGGGTATAAGTACAATCCCGAAAAAATAAAAGACCTTTCCCAGGTTATCTGCCCCCCCTACGACGTGATTACGCCCGGGGCCAGGGAAGAATTTTATGAACGACACATCCACAACATCATCCGTATAATTCTGGGCAAGGACCTCCCCGGCGACACCGAGTTCCGCAACAAATACACCCGCGCAGCACAGTATCTGAAGTCGTGGCGAGAGGAAAAAATATTGCTAAGAGACCCACAAGCATCTATCTACGCCTATGAACAGGAGTTTTCCATTGAGGACAAGAGATTAGCCCGCAGGGGCTTTATGGCCCTTGTGAAGATTGAAGACCTGAGAACCGGCTCCATCTTTCTCCATGAAAACACACTCCCAAAGAAGAGAGAGGACCGGCTTCGCCTGATGAGGGCATGCCACGCCAACCTGAGCCCCGTCTTTGCCCTATACCCAGAGGAAAAGACTGAGGTGTACGAGGTCCTTAGGCCCGCAACGTCTACCCCACCAGAAATAGACCTGACGTGGACAGACGGCACCAGAAACCAACTGTGGACAATAAGCAACTGGGCAACCATTGAGAAGATTTCTAAGCTCATGGAGAATAGGCCTCTGTTTATTGCAGACGGCCACCACCGCTATGAAGTGGCCTTGGCCTTCAGCAACGAGGCCAGGGGCAGTCTCGGCGGACGAGCAGACTACGTTATGATGATGCTGGTCTCCATGAACGACCCCGGTCTCTTCATCCTGCCCATCCACAGGCTGGTGCAGGTTCCCAAAGAGCATCCAGACCTCAGCGTGGTCGATATCCTGGAAGAATACTTCTACATAGAACCTCAAACGCATGTCAACAACTATGAGTCCCTCAAGGAAATACTGGAGGAAAGCCCTGAACATACATTCGGGCTGTACGTCGGCAGCAACAAGAAGTACTACCTGTTATCACTGGCAGATAGCAGGTCTCCAGGGCGGGTCTTTAAAGAAGAATCACAATACCTTCGCGAGCTGGACACAAGGATACTGCATGGCCTGGCACTGGAAAAGATACTGGGGGAGCACTCCGGAGACGAAAAATACCTCAAATACGTACACGACACCAAGGAGGCCATCGAACTAGTAAACGACGAAGATTATGACCTGGCCTTCTTCCTCAAGCCCATAAAGATAGAACAGGTAAGGGACGTAGCCTCCCAGAGGCTAAAGATGCCTCCCAAGACCACCTTCTTCCACCCAAAACTCCTAACTGGACTGGTCATAAACAGTATGGAGTAAGTGGTCTCATAACAAATCACCTTTTCTAAGGTATTGACCTTTTACCAGAAATTGTTACTTTAAGTCCTCTACCGTGGAGAGGCCACTGCCGGGCTGGGGCTGGGTCCAAAAAACATAGGAAAGCAAGGAACATGTCCTATCAAAAGCAGCTTCGCTCTGTAAAAGAATTCACCCCAAGCAGACAAACATCTGCATTGTACCCTGTATTCTGCATCTTGTTTTTTGCGTCCCTCTTCCTCATAACCACTCCCCCTTTGGCCGCCTCAGATTGGAAATCCGCCGTACTTGGGGCGGGCGGATGGGCTGCCACCTATGGGGGCCCTCAAAGTGATAGTGCCAATTCCATCCAGCAAATACGTGCCGGTGGGTACATAGTGGCTGGTAGTACACAGTCCTTCAGTGCTGGAGATACTAACTTTTGGGTCTTGAAGCTCGGGCCTGATGGGACAGTGGAGTGGCAGAAGACCTATGGGGGGTTCGATAAGGATGTGGCCCGTTTCGTCCAGCAGACCAGTGACGGGGGGTACATAGTGGCTGGTAGTACACAGTCCTTCAGTGCTGGAGATACTAACTTTT
>JBHIBD010000046.1:0-16877 GCA_046758865.1 Candidatus Brocadiales bacterium
GTCGGTTTTTGCCCTTGGGCCTTTACAAGTAAATCAGGTCTCTTTGTGCGGGTGCGTTCCCTGGCCTGCTCCTCACGCCACCTCTGTATCTCCTCGTGGTGCCCAGAGACAAGTACATCAGGCACCTTCAGGCCCCTGAACTCCCTGGGCCTGGTGTACTGGGGATATTCCAAAAGGCTATCCTTGAAGGATTCAACCACAGATGAGTCCTCATCCCCCAATACCCCTGGCACCAGTCTTACCACTGCGTCAATCACTACCATCGCCGGGACCTCACCGCCACTCAATACATAATCACCTATGGATATCTCGAGAAAATCGAACCCCTGCCTTATCCTCTCATCAAAGCCCTCATAGTGGCCACAGACCAACATGAGCCGGCTCTCCCTGGAGAGCGCTCCTGCAACGGACTGAGTGAATCTTTCGCCCTGTGGTGTGAGTAACACCTTTCTGGCAGGCTCACTACCGTCCTTTTCCACCTCCTCGATGGCCCTGAATACAGGCTCAGGCATCATTACCATGCCGGGGCCTCCACCATACGGCCTGTCGTCTACCTTCTTGTGTTTGTCCAGACTATAGTCCCTGATATTCCAGAGATGATAGCTCACTAACCCCTTTTCCTGTGCAAGCCTGAGCATACTATGCCCGATGACAGGCTGAAACGTCTCCGGAAATAGGGTCAATATATCGATGCGCATATAAAAACCAAGGCTTTTAGCCCAGTAAAACGGCCTCAACGCCTGACTGATATACCATGTCTCTTTAAAATAATGGCCACTTTCTCTGTAGGCTGTGCTCCTACACTTAGCCAGTACTCAATCCTATCCTTCTTGAGTACCTCCCTTTTGGCGTCGTCCTTCACTAACGGGTCATAGTACCCAACTTCCTCAATAGCCTCTCCGTCCCTTTCCTCGCGGGCATCAAATATGCCTATTCTATAGAAGGGCCTATTTCTACGGCCCATCCTCTTCATTCTTATTCTTACCACTTCCTTCCTCCTATAGGTTTAATATAGTCAGTTATCCCTTCTTGCCTCTTCCAAAGCCCATTGGAAAGCCTCCTTTGGGCATGCCCATCCTCATGGGACCGCTACTACTTACCTGCCTCAGCATCTTCTTCATAAACTTAAATTGTTTCAGAAGCTGGTTCACGTCCTGAAGCGTTGTACCACTGCCCCTGGCTATCCTCGCCCTGCGGCTCCCACCAATAACATCCGGCCTCAGCCTTTCCTCCCTGGTCATAGACCGCACTATCGCCTCTACCTTATCCATCTGGCTGTCATCTATATCTAGTCCATCCAGCTTGCTGCCCACCCCGGGTATCATGCCCAAAATCTCTTGCAGGGGACCCATCTGCCTCACCTGCTGAAGCTGGTCCATAAAGTCCTCCAGCGTCAAGGTGTCGTCCTTTACCTTTCTGGCAAAGGCCTTGGCCTTTTCCTCATCTGCCACCGCCTGGGCCTTCTCCACCAGGGTTACCACATCACCCATGCCCAGAATCCTGGACGCCATGCGGTCCGGGTGAAACTCTTCCAGCTTATCCAGCTTCTCTCCCACACCTACAAACTTTATGGGCTTTCCAGTAACCGCCTTAACAGACAGTGCTGCGCCCCCACGTGTGTCACCGTCAAGCTTCGTCAAAATAACGCCATTGAACTCGAGATGGGAATTAAACTCCTTGGCGCTATTGACCGCGTCCTGACCCGTCATTGCATCACACACAAAGAAGATATGGCCGGGCTCTAATTTGTCCCTGATGTCACTCAGTTCATTCATCAGCTCCTCATCTATATGAAGCCTACCTGCCGTATCCAGTATGATTGCGTCTAGAGATTTCTCTCTGGCATAGTCTACCGCCCTCTGACATATCGTAGTGGGTTGTCCCGAATCCTCGGAATATACCGGTACGCCCAACTGCTTCCCCAGCACCTTCAACTGCTTTATGGCGGCGGGCCTCTGCACGTCGGCAGCTACCAGCAGCGGCTTACGACCCTTGGACATCACCAGCTTTGCCAGCTTCGCCGCCGTGGTAGTCTTGCCACAGCCATGTAAACCCACGAGCATTATTACAGTCGGGCCACCCTCGCGAAAGGTGAGCGCGGGGCCTACCGGACCCATTATGTCTACAAGCTCATCATGGATTATCTTTACCACCTGCTGCCCGGGTGCGACACTTTGGACAACCTCCTCGCCCACGGCCTTCTCGGTTACCTTCTGGATGAACTGCTTGACCACACGGTAGTTGACATCGGCCTCAAGCAGGGCAGTCCTGACCTCACGGAGGCCGTCCTGGATATTCTCCTTTGACAGCCGCCCCCTGCCACGGAGCTTATCAAAGATACCCTCTAACGTCTTGCTGATGGATTCAAACATATAAGCTCACATCTCCTGAGTCAAATCCTAAGGCATTATACAAAATAGACTTGCGTGACACAACTCCAAAAGACCTAAGCCCTCTGCTGCTACTTAAAGCAGAAATGGCTCTTTGAGGTGTCCCCTTTTAGCACAGAGGCTAAAGACCTCATTACCATCGATCTTAACTCGTAGGTCAATAGCCGTAGAACTTTGAAAATGCAATTATTAGGCCGGCGCCGATGGTGACGGTCGCAAACGTTAAGGGCATACCAACCTTCATCCAGCGCCCAAATGTAATTGGCCGTTTAGTTTTCCTGCTCAGGAACATTACAATGATGTTTGGTGCCGCCCCAATCGGTGTAGCATTACCTCCAAAGCTCACACCCATAGCCAGTGCCCACCACAGGGGTGTAATGTTTATACCTGAGTGTTTCAGGTGCAAGAAAATCGGTATCAATGCCAAAGTAAGCACGCTATTTTCTACAATCATAGCCATCACCGCACCAGACCATGCTACAACCAGTACTGCCACTATTATATTTTCCTGTATAAAGGCAATGGCCTGTAATGCAACAAAATGGAGGACGCCCGCCTTCTCAAGCCCACCCACACACACAAAAAGGGTGCCATAAAATAATATTATGTCCCACTCTACGTCTGCCAGAATCTCCTTCATGTCCGGTCGCACCAGAACCAGGGCCAAAGATGCCCCAATCAAGGTTATAAAATAGGGTTCGAGACCAAGTACGCCCTCGAGTATAAACAATATGATGATTACTCCTAAACAGGCTAAGAGAATAACCATATTCTTTATATTTGCTCTCTGCATACGTGCTTTTATCTCCAGAAGCTTCTTTAGCTCCGTACGCTTACCTTTATATCTAAGCTCCTTCCAGAAGATAGCAATAACTATGGCAAGGGATACGGCAGCAGCAGAAAAGGCAATGGGGGCCATGTGGATAAAGAAGTTATTGAATTTTATGTGTGCCGCAGAGCCTATCATGATATTGGGTGGGTCACCCACCAGGCTGGCCGTGCCCCCGACAGCCGCCAGCATGGCCTCTGCCATAATGAAGGGAACGGGATTAATCTCCAGAAGCTCGGACGTGGTAATAGTCACCGGGGCAACCACCATCACCATCGTCACATTATTAACCGCCATAGACAAAAGCGCTGTAACCGTTCCAAGAACTATCAGCAAAAGCTTGGGATTTCGCCCAAACTTTGTTGCTATGAAAAATGCCATGAACTGGAAGAACCCAGAATGCTCTAATAAGCCCGTCACAATCATCATTCCAAGGATAAGCCCCAGGGTACCCAGGTCTATTGCATGAAGGGCCTCTCCTGGGCTGTAAAAACCCATGTAACGGCCAACAAGTGTCATCAGGACCGCGCCGACCATGCCAACAATAGCTATCTCTACACGGTTGACGATTATCGCCGCAATTGTGCCGATAAAAATACCCAGAGAAGCAAATATGGCCGCCCTATTATAGGCCCCCTTGTGCTCTATCCTATGCCTAAAGATTGACCCCTCTAACTCACCCGGTAGTGGGCTTATAGTCAGGCTCTCCAGTATCCCTTCTTTCTCCAAAACCGATTCGGGTATTTGGAGACTTTCTTCGACTGGTTCTTGCGCAAGTCTCTTGTCCGGCTGAGAGGAAGAGGCGCTTTGCCCGCTACTTACTCCATAAACCAGTGATACTCCACCCCCGACAAAAAGCAGACCCACGATTAATGGGATAAAACACCTTCGCATCTAGACTTCCCTTTAGATTAAAAACTACAGTCAAAACTAAAAAGAATATAATGCATATGGGAAACTCTTACAAGGCAATTTATTCCAGGAATTTCGAGGTATGAAAATTTAAAATTGGTACCGGGGTATTTGGTGTGTTTACATAGCAATTACTTTACAGTCTCTTAGGTACTTCAATGTCAGCGAAGAGCATTTCTAAAAGGGACAATGTGGGTTTTTTGCCCACAGTACGATAGGTAAAAGGCCGTCCAAAAACTGTAGGTACATTGGCTTCTTCCGTGTGGTATGGGCCTGTATAAATTACTAGAGAAAGATAACGTGTTTGAATGGGCAAGTGAGTAGCTCTTAGCCCAACTAAATCCTTCTAGTGCAAACTACCACTCTTCAATCTCTACAATACTAATCTGATAGTACCTTATTCTGCGATAAACCTCTTCACCCCCAGGTATCTCCAGTTCTACCTGCTCAACATCACCGCTCATGAGAAACGCAGGCGTGAAGTTGACGTCTACAAGCAACGACCTGTCTCGATCAAAAAAGGCCATACAAAGGCAGATACGGGCCTCCGTTTGGCTTTTGTTTCTTATCCTGGCCTTTACCCTTAAGTCATGGTTTTCCAAAAACTCTATTTTCTCCACCTTAAATACATCATCAGCGATATATTCCTGAACACCAAGTACAAAATGCCTCCAACCAGTAGATATATTTGCACAGGCCGTCTTATTGGCCAAAGCCAACATAAAAAATGAAAGAAATAGAATGAGTCCAGCCCTTATTGTATAGGTCTTCATAGTCCCTCTCCTTATCAAAACCCATCCTCAGTAAAATTCCCTAAAGGGGTTAGCCCACTCACTCGGCTCTTTTCAAGATGAAACTGTGCAGCGAAGATGTTGTCCTTTCCATATCATCGAAGTGAACTCCCTACCGTGTTTAGTGACAGCGGCCATTACGCTTAGGTCATCCGGGCACATATAGTACGAATGCACAAAGTACATATATGAGCCTTGAGGGATATTACTGACTATTGGCATATCTCTCTCAAATAATACCTTAGTTCCACCTTATGTTTTGTTGGGTGTAGAAACCCGATGCCACAAAAGGGCTTAAGTGGTCGGGGCGACTGGATTTGAACCAGCGACCTCGGCGTCCCGAACGCCGCGCTCTAGCCAGGCTGAGCCACGCCCCGAACCTTTATTGACAGGGACTTACAACCACCTGCTCATGCCTCACACCCCACCGGGTGGGCAAAAAGTAGGTATCTTGTGATACCATTCAAGTCATAAGTATTTTTGAACATCCCTTAATTTGTAAGTCTAATACTGCTATGTCTACCAAGTGTATCCACTGCTTTGGGCTTACTCACAGAAATTAGGTGAACGACCAGACAATACCAGATTTCAGATAATTTTGGAAGAGGGAATAAGGGGCACAAACTAAGGGATTGAATAAGAAGCGGAAGTGTTAGCTGAACGACGGCTCATATTGAAATGACTAGAGACTGTCAAGCAAATAACGCAAAACATCTTCCAGCGGTGCCTAAAAAGGTAGGTCTATTCTAGATGGATGTGAGAACAAAACTGAGGGTTTCGCCCTTGAGCAAGGCCCATTCAACTTTGGCTTTGCTTGCGAGGGTCATTCATCAACAGGTTTCGTTTTTTCTAAAACGGTGATACATAGCACCTGTTCTCTCTTCGTCTCAACCTTTACAGTCGTGCCTTTGCTAATATTGCCGTTTATTTCTGTATTATCAGAAAGGGTAAAGCTGTAGACTCCATCGTCGCCCTTGATAGTAATGCTGTTGCCAGCTTCATACTCCACCACTTCGCCTGTTATATAGTTCGTTTGTGCCGCCCGGCTTGTGCCCGTGAGGATCATAAGAACGGCTAGTAAAGTCAGATAAGTAACTGCCTTTTTCATTCTGTTACTCTTTTATCTTCAGATTGACTTTCTTTTGGAGCTCTACGGAATGTGCATCGATACGTTCGTTCCCTTCGTCAATTCCACATTCCATTCCACTACAAGTCAGGACAGATTCTAAAAGGCTTACGTTGGCATGCCCTTGTTCTTTAGTTGTGTAAAACCTGAACAACTGGCCTGAGATATGAGGGAAGAAATCGTATCCAAGCCTTAGACTTTTAATAGAATAAAAACCCCTCCAACAACGCAGAAATGATATTACCGCATTGTCGCCTAGACCCCATAACATTATGGGAGTAGTGGTCATGTAATCGATCTCTTTCTAGAACTATTTAAGTCAATAGCTCGCGAAATATGAAGAAAATAACCGAAGAGAATGCCAGGAACCCTGACTCCAGCTTAATTAGCTAAATTAAGTTCTCTTGGCATTGCTACTTAAGGAGGGCTTCTGGTTCCTAAAAAACTGTCCCCACCGTTTAAGCTAGTGAACTCTTTTCAGCACAAACTTATTTCAGGCTCATACGCTATAATTACTTATTTCTGAAACAAGGTCTATTATAGCGTATGAACGTGCAGCCTAAGCTATACCTTGACAACCGTTTCAGCCTTACGGCCCTTAGAGTCTTCAACAACCTCGAACTCCACCTTGTCACCTTCAGCCAGGGACTTAAACCCCTCGGCCTGAATAACACTATGGTGAACAAATACGTCTTTACCGCCATCGTCCGGGGCTATGAAACCGAATCCCTTAGTGTCGTTAAACCATTTTACTGTACCTGTAGACATGTTATTACATCTCCTTCACTGTTAACAAAAAGCTAATACTTCAAACAAAAAAACCACAAGGGCCAGCGTACTATTCGGCCTTTGTGGTTTTGGCACGTCAATACTGCTGTAACTTATGGAATTCTATCACAAATACCAAACATTGCAACACAATAATTCAAGAATTTTTTAAGTAATAATTTACGCCCTGTTATCACGATCCGTTCCGAGTCACCTTGGGGGAATTGCCAAGTAAACACTTCCAAACACCCTTAAATAGACAGGGGTCAGGCTGAGCCACGCTCCGAGCCTTTATTGACAGGGACTTACGGCTCCCCCCCCTCCACTCCCATTGCGATTGCTTTTTCAAGGGTGGTATTGTACTATACAAGACAGATGCAATGTCTAAATAATACGACAGTATATCAGAACTGTGTTAGAGAGAGAACTTGCCTTGAAAGACGAAACAAAAATCCTTAAGGAGAAAGTGGTAAAGGCAAAAGAAGAACGCTCCACCCTTTCAGGTATCCCTTTGAAGGTCTTTTACACCCCTGCTGATATAATTGGCCTAGATTACATACGAGACCTCGGCCTGCCGGGACAATACCCCTACACAAGGGGTATTCATGAGAGTATGTATCTAGGCAGGCTTTGGACAATGAGGCTATTCTCGGGCTTTGGCACAGCGGCTCAAACAAACAAGAGGTTCCGATTCCTCCTGGAGGAGGGCGAGACCGGCCTTTCGGTGGCCTTTGATATGCCCACCATAATGGGATACGACTCAGACCACCCTCGTGCAAGGGGAGAAGTAGGCCTCTGCGGCGTGGCCATTGATAGCCTGGAGGACATGGAAATACTCTTTAAGGACATCGCCCTTGACGAGGTTACTACCTCCATGACCATCAACGCCCCTGCCAGTGTGCTATTTGCTATGTACTTGGTGGTGGCCGAGAAACGGGGCATACCTTTCGATAAGCTTCGTGGAACCATACAGAACGACATCTTGAAGGAATACATTGCCCAGAAATCCTTTATCTTCCCTCCCAGACCTTCCTTGAGACTGGTAACAGACATAATCGCCTACTGTTCGAGACATGCCCCCAGGTGGAATCCTATCTCTGTAAGCGGCTACCACATAAGGGAGGCTGGTGCAACAGCGGTTCAGGAGCTTGCCTTTACCCTTGCTGACGGTTTTACCTACATGGAGGCTGCCATAGAGGCAGGGCTTGATGTTGACGAATTTGCCCCCAGGATATCCTTCTTCTTCAATTCCCATTCTGACTTCTTTGAAGAAGTTGCCAAGTTCCGTGCAGCCCGCAGGATATGGGCAAGGGCCATGAAGGAGAATTACAAGGCAAAGAGGCCTGAATCTATGTGGCTGAGATTCCACACCCAAACTGCAGGTTGCACCTTGACGGCCCAGCAGCCAGAAAACAATATCGTACGTGTAGCATTTCAGGCACTTCAGGCTGTCCTGGGCGGCACCCAGTCCCTGCATACCAACTCAATGGATGAAACCTTTGCCCTTCCATCAGAAAAGGCCGCCACCCTGGCACTACGTACCCAGCAAATAATTGCCCACGAGACAGGGATTGCTAACACCGTTGACCCTCTTGCTGGTTCTTACCTTGTAGAGTCCTTAACCAACCGCATGGAGGAAGAGGCCAACAGGTATTTCCGAGAGATAGAGCAAATTGGTGGGGTGCTGAGGTGCATTGAGGAGGGATACTTTCAGAAGGAGATTATTCAATCTTCCAGACGCTATCAAGAGGCCTTTGAACGTAAGGAGAAGGTTGTTGTGGGCCTAAACAAGTACGAACATCCCGAGGAAAAGGTCACAATACCCTCCCTCAGGGTAGACCCCTCGGTAGAAAAAGAACAGATAAAACGTCTGAAGTCCCTGAGGTCAAGAAGAAATAACAGAAAGGTAGAAGAATCTCTGGTGGCGCTCGAGGAGGCCTCCCGAGGCAGAGTAAATATCATGCCCTGCATCCTCGATTGTGTAAGGAACTATGCAACCCTGGGGGAGATTACAAATGTCTGGAGGGAGGTCTTTGGGCAGTATAGAGAACCACCAATCTATTAAATTCTAGAGGCCCAGAAGAGGCAAAGTATGTTGGGCATGAAAAATCGGCCAAAGATACTGATTGCAAAAGTAGGGTTGGACGGACATGATCGGGGGGCAAAGGTTGTGGCAAAGGCCCTTGAAGAGGCCGACTTTGAGGTCTATTACACCGGCCTCCACCAGACACCAGAGGCAGTGGTAGAGAGGGCCTTGGAACTAGACGTTGACCTCCTCGGGGTCAGTACCCTCTGCGGTGCCCACCTTACTATATTCTCTTGTATCTCAAAACTTCTGCGCCAGAAAGGCTCAAGGATAACGCTATTTGGAGGGGGTATCATACCAGAAGAGGACAGGAAGAGCCTTGAGAGGATGGGTGCTGTGAGGGTATTTGGCCCAGGCACAACCCTAGCAGAAATTGTAGATTTTGTAAGAAGCACATGTAAGGAAAAGAAGCCACCAAAGGCAGCAATACTGAAGTAACATTAACCCTGTCTGAACTGGACGTCTTTCCATCTAAGGAGCAAAGGCCTTAACTTCTCTTGAAGCTCAAGCCTCTTGGGCTTCCCAGTGGAGGTGAAAGGCACCTCACGGCCTATAATTACCGCCTTAGGCATCATCCTGAAGGGCATCCGGGTCCTGCAGTAACTAAGCACCTCTTCCTCCTTTAGCTCAACACCATCCCTTGGAACAACATAGGCAGCCACTTCTTCTCCATAGTATTTATTCTGAAAGGCTACGGCTATACCAAATTTAAGCTTTGGGTGGCCCTTCAAAACGTTATCCACCTCCAAGGGCGATATGTTCTGTCCCCCTCGTACTATAAGCTCCTTAAGTCTCCCTGTGATAAAGAAGAATTTTCGCCCCCTCTCATCTAATTTATAAAAGCCCTCATCGCCGCTAAGGAACCAGCCCCATCTATAGGCCTTCTCATTCGCCTCTGGCATCTTGAAATACTCCCTTGCCACGTTCCTCCCCCTTATAGCTATCTCGCCCCTCTTGAGCTCATCAACCTCCTTACCATCCTTGTCAAGGATAGTCATCTCATTGTGTGTTATAGGTACTCCTATAGAGGGGAAGCCAAAGGCGGATAGCCAGTGCCTCCTCTCCTCATCTGACATATCCACAGGCAGAAAGCATGAATAACAGGTAGTCTCAGATAGGCCATATCCGTGGATAATCGGGAATTTAAACTTGTCCTCAAACCTCAGCGCCGTGTCCACTGTAAGGGGGCCAGCCCCGCAGATTACACACTCGAAATTGCTCAAATCGTAATGGCTAATATCCTCCCCAGCCTCCAGTAAGAACTCAAGCACTGTAGGCACAACACTAACGGCCCTCACCTTGTCGACGGATAAACCTTTCCAGAAGGTGGTACACTTGAACCGCCTCCTCAAGACGCTTGTTCCACCAAAGTAGTAAGGGGTTAGCAGGGTGACAACTGTCCCATTGACGTGGTGGATGGGCAGGATACACATCAGTCGGTCAGCCTCCTTGAAGCCAAACCAATGGACGATACCATCCGCATCTGCAAGGAGGTTATACTGGGAGAGAACCACACCCTTTGGTGGGCCCGTGGTCCCAGATGTATAGACAATAAAGGCATCGTCCTGGAGCTCTGAAATCGGTGGGCTAAGGCCATCCTCCTTTTTATTTATCTCCTGCTCAAGATTATAGACGCCTTCCCGTACTACTTCCTCAGCGGATACTATATACTTAAGGGCATGACAGCCCTTCTTGATCGAGATTATCTCCTCCAGGTACTCTTTCATGCAAAAGACCGCCCTTGACTCCGAATGCTCCAGCACGTACCGCTTCCTCCCTATCCTATCCTCGGCATCAATGGGCACGACTGCCAACCCAAGCTTCCAGGCCGCAAAGTAGACAATTACTGTGGTACAATGATTGACCATCACTGTGGCAACCCTCTGGCCTGGCCCTAGTCCGAGGGTGTCCTTCATAAAGTTGGCAGTCCTGTTGACGAGGCGGTTAAAATCCCTGTAGGATAATTCTCTTCTTAGGCCCACATCCTCATCGGTATAAATTAGGAAGGGCTTTGTGGAAAATCTTTCCGACTGCTCGTCAATAAAATGGGCTAAATTCTTCCAGGGGAGTGAAAAGGATGCCCCACTTTCGCCTGAGGTGGAGTGGACTAGGGGGATGTCTTCTTTCTGGCCATACATATCATCATTACTTCAACAGTTCTCTGGATATTACTAACCTCTGGACCTCAGAGGTGCCCTCACCAATCTCACAGAGTTTTGCGTCCCTAAAATATCTTTCAACGTGGTAATCCTTCATGTAGCCGTACCCACCAAACATCTGAACTGCCTTGATGGCGGCCCTCATGGCCACCTCTGAGGCAAAGAGTTTTGCCTGCGATGTCTCAAGGGGGCACCTCTTGCCCTGGTCCTTTAACCAGGCGGCCTTATGGACAAGCATCCTTGCGGCATCTATCTCAGTGGCCATATCTGCAAGCATCCACTGTATGGCCTGGAAATCACATATGGGTTGTCCAAACTGTTTCCTCTGCTTAGAGTACCTTAATGCCTCTTCAAGGCAACCCCTGGCAATGCCCACGGCTATAGCTCCTATGCCTATCCTTCCACCCTCGAGCACCTCTAGGAGCTCAGTATAGCCCCCATTTAACCTGCCCAGGAGGTTATCCTCAGGGACAGAACAATCCTCAAGGATCAACTCGGCAGTATCGCTGCACCTCATCCCCAGCTTTTCCTCTCTCCTTCCGGTGGAAAGACCTGCCGTGCCCTTCTTCACTATAAAGGCAGATATGCCCCCTTTGCCTTTAGACTTATCTGTACAGGCCATCACCACATATACCTCTGCCAGTGAACCTTGGGTGATGAAAACCTTCGTGCCATTTAGTATCCATTTATCTCCCTTTAAAATGGCGGTAGTCTCAATGGCCGAGGCGTCGCTGCCTGCCTGGGGTTCTGTAAGGGCCCAGGCACAAAGGCGCTCTCCCCTTGCCAGAGGGGGAAGAAACTTTCTTTTCTGTTCCTCAGTACCAAACTTATAAATATGGGATAGACAAAGGGAGTTGTGCGCAGAAACCGTTAGGGCAACTGAGGCATCAAACCTTGCCAGTTCCTCTATACCTAAGGCATAAGTAAGATAGTCTGCTCCTGTTCCCCCGTATGTCCCGGGAACCAGCATACCCATTAAACCAAGTCTGGCAAGGCCTTGTATAATACGCCATGGGAATTCTCCCTTCTGGTCTCTTTCGACTATACCTGGCAGTATCTCCTTATGGGCAAAGTCCCTCAAGGTTTTCTGAAGGAGTTTCTGTTCCTCTGTAAGCTCTAGTTCCAAGACTACCCTTTTTTATACTGTAGGGGCTTCTTCAGCCGGTACGAAGTAGACGTCTGTGGCCTTGAACTTAGAAAGTCTCAGGAAGTGGGCCTGTACCGACATCCCGATCTTTACCTCCTCTGGTGTTACACCAACAAGCCTTGACAGAAGGAAAGTATCTACTCCGGAAAATTCCACCAGCACCAGGGTAAAAGGGGTCTCTTTAAGGAAGGCCTCACTCCCAAAATAGCAGGTGGTATAGGTATGGATAGAACCCTCTAGAGGCAGTTCAAACCATTCGGTCTTTTGCCCGCATTGCATGCAGTGGCTACGGGGTGTAGCATATCTGTAACCACAACTAGTGCAGCAGCTCCCCAGGAGCCTTCCCTTGGATAGACCGGCGAAGAAAGGGGAATCCTGTGCGTAGCTGTGGATGTAGTCTATCTCGTAGTGGTCCTTAATGATGATGGGGTCTATGTTGAAGAGGACTGTGCCCTCTTCGGTTTCTGGGAGTTTAAACTTTTTTGACATCTTTTTTGCCTCCAGAGAATGACTCCCTCTATTACAAGGCCTGGACTAAATCCTCTAGATTGATTCCAGGATACTTACCGTTATATAGGTGCCTGTGCCGGCGTGGCTGTGGATGAGACCACGCCTTGGGTCCCTTACCTGTAGTTTATCATTTCCCAAGTGCTTTTCCATGGTCTCCTGTAACTGCCAGAAGGCCATGACAGCCTGCATGAGACCGGTTGCCCCTACCGGATGGCCAAAGGCCAAAAGCCCTCCAGAGGGGTTTACAGGGATTACCCCCCGCTTGCGAAGCTTGAGAGCGTAGTCTATCCCTGGCATGAATGGATTTCCCTCCTCCACAAACCTCCCGCCTTCTCCGTATTTGCAAAGACCGAGGTCCTCATAGGTTTGGATTTCACTGGAGGTGTAGGCATCGTGAAGCTCAACAAAATCAAGCTCCTCTATGGGGTTTTTGATACCTGCCATCTCATAGGCAAGCTTTGCAGCCATCCTCCCACCCCTGAAGGAATGAACCCCTGGATATCTTAGCCCCTTATAGTCTTCTTCCTTCTCATGGGGCAACAGTATTACGCTGCCCCGGGGCCTATCGGCCATCCTCATGGCATCCGTACCACAGCCCACGCCGGTTATCTTTACGGGTCTAGGGCATACCTTCCCTGCAATCTCCTCTGAGGCCAGGATGGCTACCGCTGCACCGTCAGACATCTGGCATATATCCAGCATGGTCAGGGGCGTGGCAACCATTGGTGACTGTCTTACATCCTTAATGGTAAGCTTCATGGGACTCTGGGCATAGGGGTTGTAGAGGGCGTTCTTGTGGTTCTTAACGGAGACCATGGCCATCTGCTCCACCGTTGTACCAAATTCGTGCATGTGTCGCCTGACCATCATGGCATAGTAGCCTGTGTAAAACCCACCCACAGGGTAATCAAAATTTGTATCAGATGCATGTGCAATAAACTCATTCCCCTTCCATGTGCTGACCCTTGACATGGTCTCAAAGCCAAAAGCAAGGCAGACCTTCATCCTGCCTGAGGCAATGGATTCCCAGGCGGCCTGTAAGCAGAGCCCACCGGTTGCTCCTCCCCCCTCCACCCTCTTAGAGGGCCTGGGGCAGAGCCCGAGGTAATCCTGCACCATGCTTGCTGCCTTGAGCTGGCGGGTGAAGTGGTCTGAAAAATAGGAACCTACACTCCCATCAATCATATCAGCCTTAAAATGGGGTATGTCTGCCATGGCGTAATCAAAGGCTTCTTTGACCATAAGGCGGAAATCTTTATCTAGATGGGCCTTCTTGAACCTGGTTATTCCACCTGAAATCATGTATACGGGGTGCATGTCTACTATCCTTGTCGGACGGGGCTAAAGCACCGTGCCCCTCAAAAGGTCCCTGGCAATGACTAACCTCTGTATCTCGGAGGTTCCCTCGTAAATGGTGGTTACTCTTGCGTCCCTATACCACCTCTCTACCGGAAACTCTTTTGTATAGCCGTATCCACCAAAGATTTGAAGGGCCTTATAGGCAACCCTGTTAGCCATCTCTGAGGCGTAGAGTTTTGATTGTGAGGCCTCTTTTGTATACGGGAGGCCCCTGTCCTTCAGGTAAGCCGCACGAAAGGTGAGGAGCCTTCCTGCCTCTATTTCCACAGACATATCGGCCAGCATGAACCTTATTGCCTGAAAGCCTGAGATAGGTTGGCCAAACTGGAACCTCTCCTTTGAGTATCTAAGGGCATCCTCCAGGCACGCCCTAGCAATGCCCACAGACTGGGCCGCAATGCCTATTCTGCCCCCATCGAGGGTAATCATGGCTATCTTGAAACCGTCTCCCTCCTTGCCCAGCAGATTCTCCTCGGGAACGGTACAATCCTGAAAGCTTAACTCCGCAAGGTCAGAGGCCCTTAACCCCATCTTGTCCTCTATTTTTCCCACAGAAAAACCCGGGGTACCTTTCTCTACAAGAAAGGCAGAGATACCGTGGGTACCCCTCGTCCTGTCTGTAACGGCAAAGACAACGGCCACATCTGCACGATCACCGCTTGTTATAAGAAGCTTCGTCCCATTCAGGACATAACAACCAGCCCTCTTTATAGCGGTGGTCTTCAAACCTACGGCATCACTGCCCGCCTGGGGCTCTGTGAGGGCAAAACAGCCAAGTTTCTCCCCTCTGGATAATGGTATTAAAAATCTATGTTTTAGCTCCTCACAACCAAATCTGAATATTGGCTCACATACCAGAGAGTTATTTACTGAGATTATGACGGCCGTGGAGGCGCAGGCCCGGGAGATTTCTTCCAGGGCAATGACGTAAGAGATGGTGTCCATGCCCGAGCCTCCATACCGCTCAGGTATCATAATGCCCATAAAACCCAGCTCAGAGGCCCTGCAGAGTTGCTCTGCAGGGAATCTTGCCTCGTTATCCAGTTCGGCTGCTATTGGGCCCAGTTCCTTATGCGCAAACTCCCGTACTATATCCGAAAGGAGTCTTTGCTCCTCAGTGATAGAGAAATTCATTCTCTTTTACCCGTCTCTTTCCTGGCCGCTATCACTTCATATACTTTATTCATATACTTTCGGTCAAAGGAAAATCAATACAGACTATTATTTTGCTTGCTTTAAATGGTCTGCATTTTTATACAGAGTTTATGGCGTGGTATATTACGGATTTCAAGAGCAAAAAACAATGTCTTCCACTATTGGTGATGTCATCAACTTACGCCAAATCTCAGGTGGGCAAAAAGTGGGTATCTTGTGATACCATTCAAGTCATAAGTATCTTTGAATATCCCTTAATTTGTAAGTCTAATACCGCTATGTCTACCAAGTGTATTCATTGCTACGGGCTTACTATCAGGAATAAGGTGAACGACCAAACAATACCAGATTTCGGATAATATTGGAAGAGGGAATAAGGGGCTGACCTGTCCCCCTCAAAAGATTATTTCCTGCCTGAACCAACAGATTTAATCAACGGCAGTATAGAAGAAATAGTTGCAACGGTATCAGGCGATATTAGGGGCTTGTCTGCACCACGCTTCGACCATATAATTGTTGGGGACCATCATGGTCACAGTAGTAAAATCATCGGACATTATATCTTGGCGCTTCGTCTTTATGGGCCAACTCGTTAGTTGGGAGGTTCTTAGCACCACATCTAGAGAAAAATAAAAGACACCAATTGCACCAACGAACCCAGCTAGAAGAGAGGTATGTGACATAGGAGATATCACTATGAACAAGGCTGAGGCAAGAGGTACTGTACTTGGCATATTTTTGTTCTTGTCCGCAATTGCCACCCATGTTCTTTCTGGGATAGGATATTATATGTTATATGGTGTGCCTGCAGTGGTTATTTCCTCATTCTTACCTGGAATTGGATGGTGGGTTTTTCTAGCCTTATGGCTGAATAGCTGGGATAGGCTGGGTTCCCTCTGGGTATTTTGGTCCTTTGTAGGCTGTTTTGCATGCGTTGTAATCTGTGGCAGTATAATTGGGATGCAATGGATTATCGAATCTACAAAACAAGAGATTATCGAAAAGTCAAAACAAAACATGGATTTGGAACCATCCACGGCTGGGTAGTGGCACTTGTGGAGAGGAGGAAGCTCTGACGGGTTGCTAGCCGTACTGAGGCACCTCGCCCAGCATCTTGTCAACTGCATTAATGGCAGGGTAGCCCACCCCCTGAAATAACAAAGAAATTGACTTGAAAGTATGCCTTGCTTTCAGTAAATTCGGTGTGTACTATGATGCAGCGGGAAGGTATTCGATTATTCTATACAACATTTTTAACGGTCGCCCTTTTCCTGGCCCTTACAATAAACTCTGGGGCAGGAGGTAGCGTTATGGCACTAGAGTTAAAGAGCTCAGCCTTTGCGGCCCAGGCCACAATTCCCGCAAAGCATACCTGTGACGGGCCCGATGTCTCTCCAGCTTTGAGCTGGAGTGACCCACCGGGGGAGGCAAAGAGTTTTAGCCTTATCTGCGACGACCCCGATGCCCCCGGGGGCACATGGGTTCACTGGGTCCTGTACGACCTTCCCCCCGATGTGAGAGGACTCCCCGAGGACGTGCCCAAAGAAAAGACGCTCGATAACGGGGCCAAACAGGGGACAACTGATTTCAGGAGGATTGGCTACGGCGGCCCATGCCCGCCTCGGGGACCGGCCCATCGGTACTT
>JBHIBD010000047.1:0-16694 GCA_046758865.1 Candidatus Brocadiales bacterium
CGCTTGGAGACCCCACCACAGGACTCGCAGTGGGGCTGGCACTCCTTGCAGTGGTACTGGTCGGAAACATTATAGGTGCCATAATACCCCTGATATTCAGGCGCCTGGGGTGGGACCCCGCTACTGTATCGTCCCCGCTCATAGCCACGCTACTGGACCTTACAGGACTGCTTATATACTTCGAGGTCACACGCAGGATGCTGGGCATTTGAGGCATGATGTCACCACACAATCTAAAATATGCCTAAGACTAATGGTAGACAACGAAGTTTTACTTCGTTGAAGAAAACATCAACGACCATAAAGGTCGTTGTCTTTCAGAAATAACGTAGGGTGCGTCTCGACGCACCGTGCACATATAACCCAGAAAAAACACAGGATTAATGAAAATAGCGTGCTACCTGCCCCTCTATCCACTTCGTGATATTCGGATGGGGCAGGAGCGGCCTGCCGAACTGGAACTCCAGTCCCTTTAACCTCTCTTTTATCCCCTCCTCAATACCACCGCTCGCCAGAACATAGGGTACTACCAGTACTCGTGAGTCTAACCCAGCCTTCTCAACCATCTCCCTGAGGGCCCTGGTGGCCTCCTCGCGGATTTCTCTGGGAGCATCATCCCGCACAGTGGCAACCAAGACGTCTTTAAAACCACCCGCCTCCTTTACAAAATGGCCAATCTGCCCCATGTCCCTGAGCCACAACCTGTTAAACTCCGGTTCATTGGGGCCGTGACCCACCAGCACCACCACCTCACCCGAGGGCTCTTCACTGAGCTCCCTCGCCCTGTCCAGAACAATCTCAGACACCAACGGGGAGGTGTCCAGCGCACCGGTCATCACAAAGTTCACGTCACCCTTCAGGTATCTCTGGGGAAGGATGGGGTCAAGTCCCAGCAGGTGTTTTGTATTATAAATAATAGGACTGTGAGACGAGATGAACAGCGGCACGGCAATTATAAGCCTTACACCCCTTTCTTCGAGCCGGGTTACCGCCTCCTGGATGGTCTTTTGGTCCGCCATGCCAAAGGCGATGTCAACATTGTAGCGTTCTTCCAGCGGTCTTACGGCCTCCCTGACCTGTTCGTTCCATAGGGCTATCCTGCTGCCGTGCGCCAGTACCAGTATCCCCTTCTCTCCTTGAGCGGCGTGCGCCAACAAAGCACCCATAACAAACAAGACTGAGATAACCCTAAAAACCGCAACCACGACCTACCTCCTCCTCTCCCTGAAGAAAAACTTAAGGGGTACCTCAGAGAAAGGAAATTTTTCGCGGAGCCTGTTGGCAAGATAGCGCTCATAAGAGGCATCAAAGAGAGAAGGATAGTTGACAAACAACACAAAGGTCGGCGGTGCAACCGTTACCTGAGTAGCAAAATATACCTTGGCCTCTCTACCCCATTTTCTTTTCGGCGAACGCTCTGCAAAGACATCCCCAACAACCTTATTCAACTCCGAGGTACCAACCCTTGTACTTGTCTGCCGGTAAAGCTCCTCAGCTAGTCCTACGGTATCCACCACATTATCCGCATTCTTTGCACTAATAAAGGAAATAGGGGCATAGGAAAGCCCTGGAAGCATGTACCGGACGTATCTTACAAACTCTTCAGTATCGGTATCCCCTGCAAGGTCCCATTTATTTACCACAATAATGCAGGGCCTGAATTGCTCAGCAATATACGCACCTAACCTCTTGTCCACCTGTGAGACCTCGTCAGTGGCGTCCAGTAAGAATAGTACCACATTGGCCCTTCTGACCGACCTCTTGGCCCTGGCAAGGCCGTAAAACTCCACCGACCCCTCCACCTGGCGCTTCTTCCGCACCCCGGCAGTGTCAATGGCCACAAAGACTTTGCCATCTAACTCGAATCTGACATCCACGGAGTCGCGGGTAGTCCCAGGTATCTCACTAACTATCATTCTTTCCTCTCGTGCGAGGGTATTTATAAGGGTAGACTTGCCGACATTGCGCCTGCCCACCACCGCCAGTCTCATCTGCGGCTCCCCTGGGACCGCTGCCTCAAAGGGAACCAGGGCTGTAATCTCCTCCAGAAGCTCCACCCTCCCAAGGCCCTGTAGGGCGGAAAACGCCAGGGGCTCTCCAAAACCCAGCTTGAAAAACTCGGCCTTAAGGGAGACAAGACCCGGGTCGTCCACCTTGTTCGCCACCAGCAAGACGGGCTTGTGCACATGGCGAAGCCTCTCTGCCACCACCCTGTCAAGGGGCATGAGCCCATCACGCACATCCACAACAAACACTACAATGCTTGCCTTATCCAGGGCAATCTCTATCTGCTCCTCCACGAGATGGGCCATCTCTTTCCCTTTAACGTCCTGGATTCCTATGCCCCCCGTATCCATAAGCTCAAACCTCTTGCCGCCATGCGCCATCTCAGCCGACACCCTGTCTCTGGTAACACCACTGGTGGGGTCAACAATCGCTATGCGCCGCCTTACCAAACGGTTAAAGATGGACGACTTCCCCACATTGGGCCTGCCGACTATAGCTACAACGGGAGCCGCAACAGGCAGCCGCTTCTGGGCAATACCCTGCTTTATCCCTTTCTCATCAACCATCTTACCAGCCCCAATATTACCCATAAATCACGCCCATATTATACCCCGCCATTAACTGTAGGGATAGGGATTTACCAGCCTACTCTCTCTTACGCTTGCATCATTTAGGGGTGGGGTGCGTCCTGAACGCACCGTGCTTGCGGACAGACCTAAAAGGTTGGTCCACACATTTTTGTTGGAATAGTTTGCAGCATATGAATCTCTGGATACGGCGAACGGCGTCCGTCAGTATGTCGCAACAGGAGGGGAACTACATAACTAAAGGCTTCCTTCCGAAGTCAGCAATTAGGCAGCCGCTGGCCCACCTTCTGCTTCTGGTTTTTCTGGTTCCACTGGGGGTGGTGGGGGTGTAGGCGATGACTCCGGTTTTGGTGAAGGTGTAGGTGGTGACTCTGGTGCTGGTGAGGGCATTGCAAATTCTGTCTCTCTTTCCTCCATGTAAACGTCTTCCACCTCAGTACCATCCACATCCTTCCTCATCAACAGATAAAGCACACTCTGGGCAGAGCCTATAAAGGCGGCTGCCACGGCCCAGACCACTATCTTGATCAAGAATAGGTAAAAAAGCAGGACTATTGTGGTAAAAACCAACGTCTTTGAGCCCAAGGCGTCAAAAAGTATCTTTGCTTGTGCAACGAAGTCACCACTGGCTAAAAGATCAGACGGGTATGTAAAAACACCAACAGTCATCAAAATCTCCTGGAACTTTTCTCCCATGCCCATGCCTACGGTGACAAAACTCGTATTCACCAGCAGATTAATAGCTGTGATAACTATAAACAGGCAAACGGCCCCATAAGCCGCAGCAGAGGCACAATAGATGATAAATCCAAGAGGCTTGGACAGTACATAAGAATATGCCCTGCTCATTGCGTCAAAGGCATCGGAGCCATCGGCACTAATCGTGGGAAACATGAGCCCCGAACCGACACCGCCAATTATACCTACGAACAGTATCAAAAAGCTAAATACAAGGATTATCGGGAAGCCTAAGGCCACAAGCACCTCCAAAAACTTTATCTGCCCAATTAGCCCACCAAGCGCATTAAGGAGCACAAAAAACAGCACACCAATCAGCGGGGCCATCGGTCCCCAGAAGTAGGACCAGAACTTCTTTATAGAGTATTTAACCGAATCCTTTAACCCCACCTTTTCGCCCCTTGCATACTCCAGTGAGGCTATCCTGGTAATAGCACCTCCTATAATAGACCATATGGCAAGGAGGCCAAATATTATGAGGGCAAGGGGCAGGTATTGATTCCAGTTTCCTGAGGTAAAGGCGGTAGCAAAAGCGGAGAAGATATTACGCACGCCCTCCACAGGAGGCATTAGAAAACTTGCCAATACTGTGGTTGGACTTGTATCTATAAACTTTAATGTTGAGAAGGGCCACAAGATGCCGCATACCAAGAGCACACTTGCCAAGACACCAACAAAGCCCAAGAGAACCCTCTTTACATCAAAGGCTGCCCAGAAGGCATAAGACATATCTTGCCAGTTCTCTTTTCTACCTGACATCTCCCTCCCTCTGCCTTGCACAGAAACGGGCTACACTTAAGTCTGAAAATATCTACCAGAAAGCCTAAAAGAGTTCAAGGAGATTTTGTTGGAAAATATCGAGACCTATGCAAAACCTTGGATTTTCATTTCCCACATTCTCGACATCAGTCCGCCTCAGGCGGAAAGCTTTGCTCGACTGGTAACTACAAAAGCCTTTATCCACTTTTGTGAAGTTCTAAGTCTTTCACTCACCTCTCGGCTTATCTGTCTCCTCCACCTTCTCTGGCGTGAGAGGCTCCTCTATCCTGTGCTCCTCCTCTACCCACTTGCCCAGGTCTATGAGCTTACAACGCTCGGAGCAGAAGGGAAAAAAGGGGAGTTCCTTTGTAGATTCATAGACCAATTCCTTACCGCAGTATCGGCAATCTATCTTGAGCATAGTACTAAAAGCAAAAGGTGTAGCGTACAAATCATACCAGAGGCAGGTCTGTCATGCCGCAGGCGCATCTGCCCACGGCTTTAGGCACCAATCACACTATAGGCTCTTCTTCATCCACTGCGGGGCCGGTATCTATTCCCTGAGTGCCTTCAGAAGGTGCTTTTGGAGGTTTTTTTTCCCGGCCCTTATCAACCTCTATTGCGGACTTTTCTTTCTCTCCTTCTTTGGCCTCAGTAACTGGCTTTTTGGAGACCTTGACCTTGGCTGGCCTTAGAACCTTGTCATGCAAAAGGAAGCCCTGCTCTACCTCCTCAAGGACGGTGTGATGGGGAAACTCGTCGTTTTCCACCTCCATAACGGCCTCGTGCAATTCAGGGTTAAATTCCTGACCCTCCTGTCCATGTACGGGCTTAACCCCAAAATCTCCCAAGACCTTGAGGAACTGGTCTTGGATGAGCTCTATGCCGTGGAGAAATTTCTCTAGTGCCTGAGAGTTGTCCTCTCCCACAGATTTCATTGCCCTAGAAAGATTGTCCACAGTCGGTAGCAGTGCACGTATCACATCCTGGACCGCTAAACGGTTTAGCGCATCAATTTCCTTCTTTACCCTCTTCTGATAATTCTGAAAATCTGCCTTTGCCCTGAGGAGCAAGTTAAGGTACTCATCTCTCTCCTCGGCCTTTTTCTTGAGCTCAGTAAACTCCTTTTCCGTGAGTTCTACCTTCTTTTCCTCCGGAGCTGCCTCGGCCTCTCCTTTGGAGATTTCTGCCGGCTGGGATACCGACCCGGCTGAACCCTTTCCTGCTTTAGTGGTCTTCTTTTCTTTTCCTTTTTCCGCCATCACCCAAAATACTCCTTCACCTTTTGCAAAAAGCTCCTTTTCTTGGGACTGAGGTTCTTGTTCTCTATACTTGCAAACTCTCTAAGAAGTTCCTCTTGTTTCTCTGTAAGCTTGACCGGAATCTCCACCACCATCTGCACCAAGAGGTCTCCTCTGCCCCAACCGTGCGTGCTGGGAAGACCCTCTCCCCTCACAGGAATAATATCCCCATGCTGGGTGCCCCTGGGTATCTTTACCCTAGTAGTAACCCCCCTCAATGTAGGTACATCAACCTCACTCCCAAGAGCAGCCTGGGTAAAGCTTACTGGCAATTCGCAGATGATATCGTTGCCCTCCCTCCGAAAGATTGGATGGGGTCTCACATGTATATCACAATACAGGTCTCCGCTCGGTGCGCCGTTTTCGCCAGCCTCTCCCTGGCCCGCGACGCGAAGCCTTACGCCATCTTCCACACCCGGGGGTACCTGCACCTTAATGTGGTGTCTCTTCACCACCCGACCGCTGCCGCGGCACATATGGCACGGATGTTCGATTATCTTCCCATGACCACCGCATTTGCCACACGTGGTGCGAAGGACAAAGAATCCCTGGGTCTGCTGAATCTCCCCCCTACCACCACAGTAGGAACAGGTTCTGGGAGATGTGCCCGGTTTAATGCCTGTGCCCGAACATATACCACAGGGCTCACGCCTGTTGAGGCCTATGGTCTTCTCTACTCCTGTGGCCACCTCTCGGAGGTCTACAGCGATGTCCACCCTGAGGCTTGCCCCGCGGCGCGGTGCTGCGCGGGTACGGGCGCGCGCGCCAAAGAATTCCTCAAAGATGCTGCCGCCGCCAAAGATGTCGTTAAAGTGCTCGAAGATGTCATCAAATGATGTGAAGTGGGTCTCAAAACCCCTTATACCCTCACGCCCGTATATATCGTAGCGCCTCCTCTTCTCTGGGTCACCCAATATCTCGTATGCCTCTGCCGCCTCCTTAAACTTCTGCTCAGCGGTTTTGTCCCCGGGGTTCCTGTCGGGATGGTACTTTAGGGCCATCTTCCGATAGGCCTTCTTTATGTCTTCCTGCGAGGTGTTTCTGTCTACCCCAAGGATGCGGTAATAATCATCATCCACCCGAGCCATAAGTTCTTCTCAGTCAAAAGTTAAGCAGCTAATGCAAAATAAATTATTTATTTTTAATTATATTTTTGATAGGGGGAAAATGCAAGGGGTTAATCCCTCTCTGTTCGGAATCCTTGACATTTATCTTCCGAGGGCATAAAATTTCTTTTACTCACCTTGACATGCCCACCAAGACCAGCGGCTAACAGAATATCATTGCAAACAAAGCGTGTAGCGTGGTCCGCCTTAGGCGGACAGAGACACTCCCCCCCCTTTGCGAAAAGGGGGATGTCAACTATTTTATGCACTAGGTAATAACCCGTTTTCACGCTGGATTCAGGATGGAAAAGGATATAGTGCTTTTTTTGGGTGCAGGATTTTCTTGTGATGCTGGTTTGCCTATCATAAAAAACTTTGGCTCGGAATCACGCAAGGATTATGATGGGCTTGAAAAACATCTGAATCCGCAGCAAAATTATCGATATGCAGCCCGTCCTTTAAGAGAAGCCGCAGAGACTTTTTATTGGTTTCAAGATTTTTGCCGCCGCTCTTACATCATAAGGGGCAGTGACTTGGATAATATGGAAGAGGTGTTCTGTGTAGCAGAAACAATTTTAATGTCAAGTAAAAAGGGAGATAAAATCTGTTGCTGTGGAAGAACAGAAACACCTCAGGAGGTGGTAAATCAAATTAAAAAATGGCTGTGGAAAATATATCAACAATATCCCATTCATAAACAGGAAAAGGAAAATAAAGAAACATGCTATGATAAATTATTTAAAAAAATTATAAAAGATTACGGATTGGATAGTAAATTAACCATTATCACAACCAATTATGATTTGGTATTTGAATATAATTGTTCAAAAAATGGTTTTGAATGTTATTATCCAATAGATGCAGAAAGCATAAATATTGGGAAAGGTACTCCTTACGTATATTTTGGTAGTAATTCTAAGAAGGTTCCAGTATGCAAATTACACGGAAGCATCAATTTCTTTCAAAACAAATCTTCTGGTGATGTTATCTATATTGCAGATAGAAAAGCAGGTTGTAGTCAAATAGGAAAATCCAAGATTAACAAAGAATTGCCTGCAGTTTTTGCCCTTGAAGCTATATGGTATATAAAAAGGAAGTATCCTGAGTTATCGCCAGCAATTATCCCTCCTACTTACGCAAAACTTGAGCAATATAAATGGGTAAAAGACATGTGGAATGCCGCCTTTGATGCCGTAGTTAATGCTAAAAAAATAATTTTTATTGGGTATAGTATGCCACCAAGTGACGGTTTTATGAAATCTTTTTTGCAGGAACATTTGCCTCAAGAAAAACACCCGAGAAACCTAAAATATTCGTTGTTGACAAAAGCGAGGAAACTATCGGAAGATATCGAAATGTTTTTGATGTGCTTTTACGCAATTCTAATACAAAGACATTGCAAGAAAGTATAGACAGCGGGCAACTGATAGATTTTCTTATAAAAAGTTGAATCTTCATGTCCCATCCCGCATCTAACCTGACAGGTTGGGTTGTTGTGTAAAGTAACGTCATGAACAATGAAATGAGACCCCTGCAAAACTCTATCCATAAAGCCTAACATGACATCTCCTCCCCCTTGAGGGGGAGGGCAGGGTGGGGGCGATACACGGTTACTATTACGTATCCCTATATACAAAGTATACTTATAGAATAGGGTAGTCACCCTCCCCCTTCCCCCTCCCTCGAGGGAGGGGGAAATCCAAAAGGTACTGTCAGACTTTTACAATAAAAAAGGCTACTTTGTAAAAACTCAGACAAAGTAGCCCTCTCACTATAAGCTGAATCTTATAAAAGCCCTACTTCACCGCGCCCTCAACTGCCACGGCACCTTCTTCCTCTTCTTCCTTGAGTTCTGTCACCATTGTCTCAGTGGTTAGCATGAGCCCAGCGATCGAGGCGGCGTTTTGCAGTGCGATACGCGTGACCTTTGTGGGGTCTACAATGCCCTTCTCAAGCATATCTACGTACCCAAGGGTGTTTGCATCAAAGCCCATGTTAGTCTTCATGCCTTCTACCGTCTCTACCACTATTGCACCACTCTCACCGGCGTTTTCGGCAATCTGACGCATGGGCACCTCGAGGGCCTTGGTTACTATATCAAGGCCCATCTTTTCGTCGCCCCTAAACTTCTTCCTGGCCTCTCCGAGTACAGGGATGGCCCTAACATAGGCAACCCCACCACCGGGTATAATGCCCTCCTCAACGGCGGCCCTGGTGGCATGGAGTGCGTCCTCCACACGGGCCTTTTTCTCGTTCATCTCTGCCTCTGTCGCAGCGCCCACCTTTATCACCGCTACCCCGCCGGCAAGCTTGGCCAGCCTCTCCTGCAGCTTCTCCTTATCATAGTCGGAGGTAGAGGCCTCTATCTGGTTCTTTATCTGGGTAATCCTTGACTGTATATCGGTCTTTTTACCCGCGCCGCTTATGATAGTGGTCTTGTCCTTGTCCACAGTGACCTTCTCTGCGCGGCCCAGGTCGGCAATGCTCAATTCCTCAAGCTTCTCACCTAGGTCCTCGGTAACGGCCCTTCCCTTGGTCAGTATGCTTATGTCCTCTAGCATAGCCTTACGCCTATCACCAAAGCCTGGGGCCTTTACTGCGCAGCAGGAGAGGACGCCCCTCAAACGATTTACCACCAAGGCGGCCAGTGCCTCTCCCTCTACGTCCTCAGCGATTATCAGCAGGGGCTTTCCACTGCTTGAGACCCTTTCCAGGATGGGAATCAGGTCCTTCATGGCAGAGATCTTCTTCTCATGTATGAGTATATACGGTTCCTCAAACTCTACCACCATCTTTTGGGCATTGGTAACAAAATACGGGGATATATAACCACGGTCAAACTGCATCCCCTCTACCACTTCAAGTTGAGTTTCTATGCCCTTGGCTTCTTCAACGGTGATGACCCCATCCTTTCCAACCTTTTCCATAGCGTCGGCCAGGAGGTTTCCAATGGTGGGGTCGTTGTTGGCAGATATGGTGCCTATTTGGGCTATCTCTGAGCGGCCCCTTACAGGATTAGAGAGTTTCTTCAGCTCCTCCACGGTTATCTCTACTGCCCTATCAATCCCCCGCTTGACCGAAAGGGGGCTGGCGCCTGCGGTGATATACTTAATGCCTTCCTTGTAGATGGCCTCTGCCAGTACTGTTGCCGTAGTGGTGCCGTCTCCGGCAGCGTCACTGGTCTTGGAGGCGACTTCATTCACCAGCTTTGCGCCCATGTTCTCAAATGGGTCTTTTAGTTCTACCTCTTTGGCTACTGTGACACCATCTTTTGTAACAGATGGTGAGCCAAAGCTTTTTTCTAACACGACGTTGCGGCCTGTGGGGCCCATGGTTACCCTAACTACGTCGGCCAGTTGTTTTACACCTTGAAGCAACTTCTTCCTGGCATCTATGTCGTAAAGTAGCTGTTTAGCTGCCACCTGTTTTCCTCCCTTTTTCCGCAATACTCTGGTGTTGAGCACCAGGGCTATAAATAAATATAGGGGCTACGTCCCCCCTCTTACTTCTCTATCCTGGCCAAGATGTCGGACTCTTTCATGATAAGATATTCTTTCCCGTCAACAGTTATCTCCATACCTGCATACTTACTGAAATAGACATTATCCCCCTTCTTTAGGCCCAGAGGGGCCCTCTTACCACCCTCCAAGAGCCTTCCCTTGCCTACAGCAATAACCTTTCCTTTGGATGGTTTCTCCTTCGCGGTATCAGGGAGAACTATACCGCCAGCTGTTTTTTTCTCCGCCTCCAATCTCTCTACAACCACACGGTCATCTAAGGGTCTAATGGGCATACTGCATCCTCCTCCTTATCACTGACAAGCAACTTGCATTACATACCAGGCGCTGCTGTCTTAGCTTCCTTCTCCTTCTTTGGGACCTCACTTACCACGCAGTCCACCATGAGTAGTGTTCCAGCGATGCTAACAGCATTTTGAAGGGCATAGCGAGTCACCTTAGTAGGGTCTATTATACCGGCTTCTATCAAGTTAGTGAACTCCTGACGTTCAGCATCAAAGCCATAGGCCGTGTTTTTAGATTCCAAAATCTTTTTAACCACAACCGAGCCTTCCATGCCAGCGTTCTCGGCTATCTGTGCGGCTGGCACGGAAAGGGCACATTTTATGATATCGCTCCCGACGGCCTCGTCGCCCTCAAGGCCGAGACCATCTTCCAAGACCTTCGATGCCCTCAAGAGGGCCACACCACCGCCAGGCAGCACGCCCTCCTCTATGGCCGCCCTAGTGGCATGAAGGGCGTCCTCTGTCAGCGCCTTTTTCTGTTTAATCTCGGTCTCTGTGGCAGCACCAACATTTATCTGGGCAACTCCACCAGCCAGCTTTGCCAGGCGTTCCTGGAGTTTTTCCCTATCATAATCGCTGGTGGTGGTCTCTATCTCAGAACGTAGCAGGTTTATCCGTCCAGTGATGGCCTCGTGGGAGCCCGCACCCTGGACAATCGTGGTATGCTCTGAGTCAATAGTAACTTTTTTTGCACGTCCCAACTGCCCTAGCTCCACGGCCTCTAGCTGTATGCCCAAATCCTTAAAGACGGGTTTCCCACCTGTTAGGACGGCGATGTCTTCCAGCATAGCCTTTCTACGTTCCCCATATCCAGGGGCCTTGACTGCGCAACAGGAAAGTACCCCACGTATCTTGTTCACTACCATAGTGGCTAACGCCTCACCCTCTACGTCTTCAGCGATTACCAAGATGGGTCTCCCACCCTTGGCTATCTTTTCTAGAAGGGGTACTAGTCCCTTTATTCCGGAAATCTTGTCCTCGTATACGAGTATATAAGGGTTTTCAAGCTCTACACGCATGTTGTTCGGGTCAGTCACAAAGTGTGGGGAAAGGTATCCGCGGTCAAACTGCATACCCTCTACAACCTCAACTTCTGTCACCGGACGCTTGCCCTCTTCAACCGTGATGACCCCGTCCTTACCCACTTTTTCCATGGCACTGGCTATCATCTTACCTGTCTCGGGGTCGTTGTTGGCAGCAATAGAGCCTATGTTAGCTATCTCTGATCGTTCTTTTATTTTCTTGCTAGTGTCCCTTAGCTGTTTAACCACCCTGTCAACGGCCTTCTTCATACCGCGGTTCAGCAACAACGGGGCTGCGCCGGCAGCTACATTCTTCAAGCCCGCTTTGAAAATGGCCTCCGCAAGTACGGTTGCGGTTGTGGTGCCATCTCCGGCCACATCACTGGTCTTGGAGGCTACCTCCCTTACCAGTCGGGCTCCCATGTTTTCGTACGGGTCCTCTAATTCTATCTCCTCGGCCACGGAGACGCCGTCCTTTGTAACGGTCGGGCCACCCCATCCCTTATCCAACACCGCGTGTCTGCCCCTGGGTCCCAGGGTGGACTTCACGGCCCGGGAAAGTTTTACCACACCCCTTAAGAGCGCTTCCCTTGCATCTTCTCTAAAGGCAAGCTGTTTCGCCGCCATTCTTATCCCTCCCAAAATTAGACCATCACCATTAACTAAATAATATTAAAAATAAGCAAACCTTGTGCCAATATCTCCCCCTGGGCCTATATGTGTAATGTACTATAATCACGAAACTTAAGGTGTGTTCTACTACAGGTGTTGTACCTTCACTGTATAGACTTGTCTGCCAATCTGGCAGGGCTTGAAAGGGACGCCCTAAAAGGTTAGTATAGGGAGTTTATCCATGGGAACAGAAAACAACTATATATCTATCCGAGGTGCAAGGGTACACAATCTTAAAAATGTCAGCATAGACATACCCAGGGATAGGCTGGTTGTAATCACCGGTATAAGCGGTTCTGGTAAATCATCCCTTGCCTTTGACACCATATTTGCCGAGGGCCAGAGACGCTACATAGAGTCCCTCTCCACCTATGCCCGCCAGTTCCTTGAGCAACTCCAGAAGCCGGACGTAGACCACATTGAAGGGTTGCCACCCACCGTAGCTATAGAGCAGCGAACAATAGCCACTAACCCCCGCTCCACAGTAGCTACAACAAGTGAGATATACGACTACCTCCGCCTCCTCTATGCAAGGACAGGCACTCCACACTGCCACCAGTGCGGGCAAGAGGTTACCCGCCAAAGCGCCGATGAGATCGTTGACAAGGTGATACAGATACCACCAGGCACCAGGATAATGTTGTTGGCCCCGGTAATAAAGGGCAAGAAAGGTGAGCACAGGGAGGTCTTCGAGGCCATTAGGAAGGAGGGATTTGTAAGGGCACGGATAGATGGTGTGCTATTAGACATAACGCAGCCAATAAAATTGAGCCGCTACAAGATCCATCACATAGAAGTGCTTGTAGACCGCCTGGTGATAAAGGAGGAGATTAGCGACAGACTCTACGATTCTATCCAAACCTGCCTTGAAGTGGGAGAGGGCATGATGATTCTGTCGCAGGAGAAGAGGCGGGAGTGGCATGACACACTCTTTAGCCAGCGTTATGCCTGCAAGCAGTGTGGTATAGGTCTTGAAGAGTTGGCGCCCAGGTTATTCTCTTTTAACAGCCCATACGGTGCCTGCCCCGCTTGCGAGGGACTCGGCTCAAAGATGGAATTCGACCCTGAGCTGATAGTATCTGACAAAAATCTTAGTTTAAGACAAGGGGCGATTCGGGCCTGGGAAGACTGGGGCACGAGGATGAACCGCCATTTTGCAAGCCTTTTGGGCGATTTCTCCAAAAAATTCTCCGCACCACTTGATGCCCCATTTAAGAAGCTGCCCAAGGGGGTAAGGGAAACCCTTCTCCATGGCACAAACGGGATAAGGAACAACTTTGACGGCGTCCTACCTACCCTCAGGGAACTATACAGTAAAACAGAGAGGAAAAAGGTGAGGAGGCGACTTGAGTCTTACATGTCGGAACACCCATGTGAAGATTGTAATGGCGCAAGGCTCAGACCTGAGGCGCTGGCTGTAAAAATAGGGGAAAAGACAATTCGTGAGCTAACATCCATGCACATTGAAAAGGCCTTGAGATTTTTTCAACGCCTATCTTTCACTGGGGAAAAGGAGCTAATTGCCAGAGAAATACAGAAAGAGGTTATCGGTCGTTTACAGTTCATGGTAGAACTGGGGCTGGGATACCTAACCCTAGACCGCACCAGCACCACCCTCTCAGGTGGAGAGGCCCAGCGGCTGAGGCTCGCCTCCCAGGTTGGTTCAGGACTTGTGGGTGTGTGCTACGTGCTGGATGAGCCCACCATAGGCCTTCATGCAAGGGACGGCGGGAGGCTTATCAAAACACTTAAATCACTGCGGGACCTGAGAAATACAGTAATTGTGGTGGAACATGATGAAAAAACAATAAGAAGCGCAGACGACATAATAGACCTGGGCCCGGGTGCAGGTGATCGGGGAGGAAGAATAATATCACACGGAACACTGACGGATATCCTGGAGCAGAATGGTTCCCTGACAGCAAGTTATCTCAGACACGAACTAAAGATAAACCTTCCCCCAAGGCGCAGGAAGACAAAGCCAAAGAATGCCCTCGTAATAAAGGGTGCCAGGGAAAACAACCTGAAGTCGATAGATGTAAAGTTTCCCCTAGGGACTTTTTGCTGCGTCACCGGGGTCTCTGGTTCGGGCAAGAGTACCCTTGTTGACCAGATACTACACAGGGCACTGAGCAGGGCAATCTACAGGAGCAACCTTAAGCCAGGCGCTCACGACCGCATCGTTGGAACCGAAAAGATAGATAAAGTAATCGAGATAGACCAGTCACCCATTGGCCGCACACCACGCTCAAACCCCGCTACCTACACCAATGTCTTTACACATATAAGACAGGTCTTTGCCCAGACCAAGGAGGCCAGGCTGAGGGGCTACGGCCCTGGCCGCTTTAGTTTCAATGTCAAGGACGGCAGGTGTCAGGGCTGTGAAGGCCAGGGTACAAAGAGGCTGGAGATGCACTTTTTGCCCAATACCTACGTTACCTGCGACCAGTGCAAGGGAAAGAGGTACAATAGAGAAACACTAGAAATAATCTATAAAGACAAAAACATTGCCGACATTCTGGCCCTGAGGGTAGATGAGGCCTATGAGTTCTTTAGAAATATCCCGAATATAGAGCGCATCCTCAGGACACTAAGGGATGTTGGCCTGGGATACATGACCCTGGGCCAGCCCTCTAACACACTTTCAGGGGGAGAGGCGCAGAGGGTGAAGCTATCCACAGAACTAGCCAAATACCCCACAGGAAGGACCCTCTACATACTTGATGAGCCCACTGTTGGCCTCCACTTCGCCGACATAGAGAATTTACTAAAGATATTAAACCGACTGGTTGATATGGGCAACACCGTGGTAGTCATAGAACACCACCTGGACGTGATAAAACAGGCCGATTATGTAATGGACCTTGGTCCGGAGGGTGGAGAGGCAGGTGGTGAGCTGGTAGCCGTAGGGACACCCGAGCAGGTGGCAAAAAACAGAAGGTCACACACCGGCCGCGCCCTGAAGAAATACCTTGCATAAACATGTGGGCCTCGCTACATACAATTTATTCACATAGGACAGGGCCGGTGACCCAGGGCCGTGCCATAAGCAGATTTGTCCACACAAAAATCCCTGTAGCGTCCGATCGTCATATTGAACGCCTTGCGTCTGGTGCGGAGACCAGACGCTACAGAAATTTCGTTAAATCAACGACCATAAAGGTCGTTGTCTACCATTGTTCCCCCTCCCTTGATGGGAGAGGGCTAGGGGGAGGGGATAGGCATATGGTGCGTCAAGACATACCCGATGTGCTTAGCATTTTTAATTGTAGGGATGTGATTTATCGCACCCGTTCTACAAGGAGACTAAGATGAACCTCGACCTGAGCCAGAGCTTACGAGCCGTCTCCGTGCAGATCATGGAGGGTTGCAGGCAAATATACGCCAGGGTTGATTATAGGGTGGCCAGGGGAGAGCTTCGAGAATATATAACGAAAGAATTCATCAGAAAATATATACCAGACGTCTACGGCATCGAAAGGGGTTTCATAATAACATCCGAAGGCCTTTCGAGTCATGAACAGGACATCATCATCTACGACAGGACGAAGACCCCCCCGTTATTCCAACAGGGAAACTCACAGGCCATACCAGTCGAAGGTGTGTACATCACCACTGAGGTACGCTCTACGCTAACGTTTGAGGACCTGGAAAGGAGTATAGAAGATATTGAAAAGATTAAGGAATTTAAAAAAACTGCCTATCTGAAACCCCCAACACCTATCTACAGAATACGAGAGTTCAGCGAGTTGAAGGACTATTTTAACATTGTATCTTACGTCCTTGCTTACGACTCACCGCACACGCTTCGAGAATTAACCGAGAAGCTGATGGAGCTTAATAAGAGCCGAGAGGTACTACCGCAACACCAGATAGACAGCATTTTTATCCTTAAAAAGGGGGTAACCTTTAATTACAGGGAGGTAGAGGTTGGTGGCAAGATGCAATTCATGGTCCTGGAAGACACCCACCGGGCCTACGTAGATACAGAGGATGCCCTACAACTACTTTACCTCGCCATAATGAGCCGCTTGGGCAGGGTCTGGATGCACGGGATTGACTTACGGAAATACATAAAGACACAGCTTGAACCCCACGTGCTGAAGTATCTGGAGAAAGACCAAGGCTCTTAAACTTACCCCACACTACTCCTTGGCCTTAAAGAACAGCCAATTCTTCTCACCAGGTATCTTGCCACTACGAATCTTTAGGAGAAAGTAGGTGCCCTGGAGCTTTTTACCATTAAGGGTAAATTTCAGCTCTCTGTCCTTCTTTTCCTCTACAAGTTTGAAGCCACCTGCGTCCCATACCTCCACTGTACCGGCTCCATAGTGGCCCTCGGGGATAACGCCCTCAAAATCAATGTAATCCACGGGATGGTCTTCTGTCTGAACGGCCAGGCGCTTGATGCCTGGGTTTTTGGGTGGGCCTTTGGGGACTGCCCAGCTCCTAAGCACTCCCCCCATCTCCAGTCTCAGGTCCCAGTGTAGTCGTCTTGCGCGGTGTTCGTGTACAACAAATCTCTTCTTGCGGGTATTTCTAGGCCTTCCCCCGGGTTCTGGTGTCTGGGAAAAATCCCTCCGTTCTTTATACCCCTTTAAGGTGCCTTTACCGCCCTTCACTGGATTTCACTCCGTGCCTCAACACGTCGGAGTCATATGGTACCGTAGGTCGTGCCATAGGCAGATCCGCCTCCGGCG
>JBHIBD010000048.1:0-16537 GCA_046758865.1 Candidatus Brocadiales bacterium
AGAAGGTCAAGTAGCCTTTCCTCGGCCCTTTTTTCTGCCACTGGGCGCATCTCTTTTATCTTTTCACTCCTTACCATATTGACAGATATCTCGACTAAATCCTTGACCATGGACTCGACATCCCTGCCCACATAGCCCACCTCTGTGTACTTTGAGGCCTCGACCTTCAGGAAGGGGGCTTTTACCAAGGCAGCCAGCCTACGGGCTATCTCTGTCTTTCCTACGCCTGTGGGCCCTATCATGATGATGTTTTTGGGTAAAACCTCTTCCCTCAACCCGGGCTCGAGCTGTAGCCTCCTCCAGCGATTTCTTATGGCGATGGCCACTGCCCTCTTGGCGTCCCTTTGGCCTACTATGTATTTGTCCAGCTCAGTTACAATCTGGCGTGGAGTAAGCTCCTGCACTATTTTATCTCCTCTATGGCGAGATTTTTATTGGTGAACACACATATATCCGCCGTTATTCCCAGGGCCTTTTCTACTATCTCCCTAGCGCTCATGTCCGTGCTATTCAGAAGTGCCCTGGCGGCAGCCGTCGCATAGGGTCCGCCGGACCCCACACCTATTATACCATCACTAGGCTCTATTATATCACCGCTACCGGATATAAGGAGAGATGTATTTTTGTCCACCACTACCAGGAGTGACTCGAGCCTTCTCAGTACCCTATCGGTCCTCCAGTCCTTGGCCAGTTCGTGGGCACTCTTTACGACGTTACCCTGAAACTCCTCGAGCTTTGACTCAAATCGCTCCATCAGTGCGAAGGCATCTGCGGTGGCACCTGCAAAGCCCACAATGACCTTGCTGTGGTAGAGTCGGCGAATCTTTTTGGCATCCTGCTTAAGTATGGTGTTGGCCAGAGACACCTGGCCGTCGCCGCCGATGGCCACGGCACCGCTACGCCTTACGGATAATATGGTTGTTGAGTGTAACATGGTGTTTTATGTACTTTATCCCCGTCAAGAGCCTCCTGGCGTCGCAGACTCCACAAGAAAGGTTGTTATCAACACTAGCTTCCTCTAGATACTTATACCGCTCTAAACGCACGATTTCAAATCCAAAACAGGTGTTAAAACAAAATAGGTCTAGAGTAGCTCTGGCTGATTCTTTAGGAATAAACAACTTCTACCCGCCAATGGCCTTTATAATTACCCTCTTCCTCCTGCGGCCGTCGAATTCCCCATAGTAAATCTGTTGCCAGGGGCCGAGGTCGAGCTTGCCCTTGGTAATGGGCACGATGACCTCGTGATGCATTAACAGGCTCTTGAGGTGGGCATCGCCGTTGTCCTCACCCGTCCTGTGGTGCCTGTAGTTCTTGCCATACGGTGCCAGCCTCTCTAGCCACTCATCTATGTCCTGTATCAGGCCCTCTTCTGCATCATTTACATACACAGAGGCGGTTATGTGCATTGCCGACACTAGCACAAAACCTTCCTTGATGCCGCTTTCTCTAACGGCTTCAGACACCTTGTCCGTTACATTAATGTACTGCCTCCTTGTATCTGCGTTGAACCACAGGTACTCTGTGTGTGACTTCATCCTAAGACCTCCCCAAAAAAAGTAGTGGCAAATCTATTTGACCATGTATACTATGCTTACGAGGAGGGAGCAAAACCCCCTTTTACATTGACCCTCTAATTAAAGGGCCTATAATATCGACGAATTTATTCTAAACGTGATAGAATGCGCAGGCAACAGCGTTATATTATTTTTTCAGACCTGGACGGCACATTACTGAGCCATGACAGCTACTCCTGGGAAGAGGCGACGCCTGCCCTGGAGGTTATTAGGAAAAGGGACATTCCCCTTATCCTTTGCTCAAGTAAGACAAAATCCGAGATAGAACTTTATCGTCGTGGACTTGGGAACGAACATCCCTTTATATCGGAAAATGGAGGTGGTATATTTGTACCCATCGGTTACAAGGGTTTTCAGCTACAATACGATGTGATTCAGGAAGGCTATTGGGTTATTTGTCCGAGTGTAGGCTACCCGTCCCTAGTAAAGGCGCTCGGAGAGATAAGGGAGAGGAGCGGCCTGAAGATTAGAGGGTTTTCGGATATGAGTGATGAGGAAGTGGCAATGGTTAGCGGTCTTGGGCTTGAGGAGGCTAGGCTTGCCAGAAAACGACAGTTTAGTGAGCCCTTTCTTGTGGAGGGAGAGGCAGACGGGTTAAGGGAGGCGATAAAGACCATTGGGTTTGAGTGCACCGAAGGCAGGAGGTTCTTCCACCTAATGGGCAATATAGATAAGGGAAAAGCTACAAGAAAACTAGCAGAAATATACAAGCAGAACTGTCCTGGTGTTGCTACGGTTACCGTCGGTATAGGTGATAGTCTGAATGACCTACCCATGCTGGAGGCGGTGGACATAGCCATCCTTGTTAAAGGGCCTGACGGGAAGCACGACCAACGGGTGTTTGTCAAGGACCTCATTCGTACAGAGGCAATCGGGCCGAAGGGATGGAACAACGCAGTACTCAGACTCACTACCTAGAAACCTCTAGTATCATCGGAGGATAGTAAAAATGGGAGACTTTTATCAGTCGGGCGATATTACCACGCTCCATCGCATGGGCGATGGGCATTTGGATAGGTTGGAGACGGAGTTAGGGCATTACTCCAGGACCAGGCCAATTGCCCTTGTGCTTCCAACTATTTACGCAGAGCTAGAGGGAGAAGCCCTACCAAAAATTGTCAAAGAGATTGCAAAGGTTAAGTATATTAGCCAAGTAGTAGTCGCACTTGGGAGGTTCACCGATGAGCAGTACAAGCATGCCCGTGAGTTCTTCTCTGGCCTGCCCCAGGATGTAAAGCTCATATGGAACGACGGTGAGCGGATAAAGAAATTATATTATCTCTTGGACAGTGAGGGCATTTCAGCTGGGTCAGACGGCAAGGGCAGGTCAGCGTGGATGGCCTATGGGTATATCCTGGCCAAGGAGAAATGCAAGGTCATTGTACTCCATGATTGTGACATCCTAAACTATAAGAGGGAGTTTCTTGCCAGACTGTGTTATCCAGTCGCTAACCCACACCTAGACTTCGAGTTTTGTAAGGGTTACTACCCGCGAGTAACAGACCGTATGTACGGACGGACTACCAGACTCTTTGTCATGCCCCTTGTCAGGTCGTTAGTTCAACTCTTAGGGAAATTGGATTTTTTGGAGTATCTCGACAGTTTTCGCTACCCCCTGGCAGGGGAGTTTTCCATGATAGCCGACCTGGCCCGCATAAATCGGATACCAGGGGACTGGGGCCTGGAGATAGGCGTTCTAGCTGAAATATACAAGAACTGTTCCAAGAGACGCATCTGCCAGGTAGACCTGTGTGAGGCCTATGAGCACAAACATCAATCCCTATCTGCAGAGGACCCTAACACCGGGCTCCTGAAGATGGCCATAGATATTTCCAAATGTCTTTTCAGGATATTGGCTAGCTCAGGGGTGGAATTCCCCGAAGGGTTCTTCAGGACACTCAAGGCCACCTATTTTGGGACGGCCCACAACTTCATTGACAAGTACAACCACGATGCAATCATAAATGGCCTCTTCTTTGACCGCCATCAAGAGGCAAAGGCAGTAGAGGCATTTACAAAGGGTCTGGGTATAGCTGGAGAGCGGTTCATGGAGGACCCCACCGCAACGCCACTCATACCCAACTGGAATAGGATTACTTCTGCAATACCCAACTTCTTTGACCTCCTCACAGAGGCAGTGGATGCGGACAACAAGTGAGCCCAGGAAATGCGCAAAGGACATCTTTAATCATGCACTTAAGGCGGTAGACCCTTTTAAGCTTATAAAAGAAAAAATAAAGCTAGAGGGGCAGACCCTCAAGGTGGCCGAAAGGAGATACAACCTTCGAGAGACAAGACATGTCTTTTTAATCGCTGTGGGTAAGGCCTCTGCATTAATGGCCAAGGCCCTTGAAGGTATCCTTGGAGACAGATTGAGCGGTGGCATCGTTATAGTAAAATATGGTCACGGATTGTCCTTAAAGAGGTCTAAGGTCATCGAGGCTGCCCACCCAGTCCCTGATAAGAAGGGTTTGGAGGCTGCAAGCTACGTGTTTAAACTTGCCTCAGGTGCAGGAAAGAGAGACCTTGTCTTCTGCCTCCTCTCAGGTGGAGGCTCTGCCCTCCTCTGCAGACCCCCAGAAGGCATAATGCTTGGTGACATAAGGTCTCTTACAAAACAGCTTCTAGCATCGGGTGCTGATATAAAAGAGATAAATATCGTCAGGAAGCACCTGTCGTTGGTACACGGGGGAAGATTGGCCAAGGCCATATATCCTGCTTTTACTGTAAACCTCATTCTCTCGGACGTGGTGGGCAATCAACTAAATATGGTAGCGTCAGGTCCTACCTTGCCGGACGAAAGCACCTTCGAGGATGCCATCAACATCTTAAATAAATACAAACTAACAAATAAGGTGCCCAGAAGTATTCTAAGATACTTGAAAATGGGAATGATGGGGAAAGTAAGCGAGGGACCGAGAAAGAGTAACCCATGTTTTAAGCACTGCCAAACCGTGCTTCTGGGCAGTAATGCCCTGGCCCTTGAGGCAGCAGAGCGTCGGGCAAGGGCCCTGGGCTTTAACGGCATTATCCTGAGCTCTTCCATCACCGGAGAGGCAAGGGAGGTGGCCAGGGTACTTGTCTCTATGGCAAAAGAGGTGTTAGAGAACGGACGTCCTGTGCCCAGGCCGGCCTGCCTTCTGGCAGGGGGAGAGACCACGGTCACGCTCAAGGGGAGAGGTATGGGTGGTAGGAACCAGGAATTTGCCCTTGCCGCAGCACTGGAGCTGGAGGGGTGCAGCAATATAGTAGTCCTAAGTGGTGGGACAGACGGCACCGACGGTCCTACTGATGTGGCCGGTGCCGTGATAGACACAAACACTTACCGTAGGGCAAAGAAAGGGCTTCGGTTGGACGCAGCAGACTATCTCCACAGAAACGATTCCTATCGGTTCTTCCAGAGAGCAGGTGGGCATATTGTTACAGGCCCAACTCAGACCAATGTAATGGACATAATGATGGCCCTTGTTGGATAGCTAACAAAGGAGACGGCGGTGAAATTTAGTACGGCCCTGAGACGGTACTCCCGCAGGAGGATAGAAAAGATAGATGATGTAGACCTTATAGTGGGTATCCCCTGTTACAATAATGACAGTACAATTGCCAACGTAGTAAAGACGGTTGGTCAGGGGCTTTCCATGTACTTCCCCAAGGCCAGGTCTCTTATTATGGTATGTGATGGGGGTTCCACCGATGACAGTCGTGAGGAGGCCACCGCCGTACAGGTGGAACCGTATATCGAGAAACTGATAACGATATACAGGGGGATTCCTGGAAAGGGCTCTGCACTGAGGGCCATCTTTGAGGTGTCAGAGTACCTTAACGCCAGGGTGTGCGCGGTGTGTGACTCAGACCTCAGGTCTATCTCCCCAGAGTGGATAAAGAATCTGATAGGTCCAATTGAACAAGAGGAGTATCAGGTCGTTGCTCCTCACTACAGGCGGTTTAAGTATGATGGCACTATCACGAATAATGTGGTGTACTGCCTTACCAGGGCCCTCTACGGCAGAAGGGTGAGGCAGCCCATAGGGGGCGATTTTGCATTCTCCCGAAAATTTATCAAGACCTGCATGCAGGAGGACGTCTGGGATACAGACATAGGGAGATTTGGAATTGATATATGGCTTACCACCACTGCCATCGTAAAGGATTTCAGGATGTGTCAGGCCCGTTTGGGTGCAAAAATACATGATGCAAAAGACCCCAGCGAAATGTTGGGGGCCATGTTCCGCCAGGTGGTTTCCACACTCTTTATTCTTATGGAACAACACTACGACTTCTGGAAGAACATTAAAAAGAGCAAAGGCATTGACATCGTTGGCGAAGAGCCAAAGGTCGAGCCTGAGAGTTTTTCTATTGACCAGGAGGCGCTGGTAGAGAATTTCAAGACCGGGTTTAACAACTTTGGCCCTTTATGGAAATCTATCCTCACAAAAAAGAACTACAATGAGGTACGAAAGTTGACCAACCTTGGGCCGGAAAACTTCTTTATGGCTGAGGACCTATGGGTAAAGGTATTATACGACTTCGCCTCCACGTTCCACCACTGGACAAAGGATAGATATAAACTGGTAATGATTATGACCCCTATATACTTTGCCCGCATTGCCCATTTCGTCAACTTTACAAAAGAAATGAGCGACGAAGATGCCGAGAAAGTAGTAGAGGAATCTGCCCGCAGGTTTGAGTTGGAGAAGGATTATTTAATAGACCGTTGGGAAACAGAAGAATGAGACCTCTGTAAGACTTTGTATCCCTGTCTATTACATTTTAACTTTAGGGGTGCGATTTGTGCCAAAGGTTCATCTGGCTACGGCATGTCTGCAGATGTCTCAGAATAACATTTCATATGAGGATGTACACGGTATTACTTGTTGCCATACCTATTTTATTTCCTATTTCCTGTGCTGCTCCTGGGGATATCGTCAGCCTGGAAAAACGGGTCAAGGACAACCCAGAGAGTTCACAGGCCCACCATGAACTGGCACTCGCATATCTCAAAAGGGGGATAGACTGGGAGGGACCGCGTGATGTAGGCGTCCCTACTATCGTTAATAAAAGATGGGCCAAAAAGGCCCAAAAGGAACTCCAGGAGGCTGTGGAGCTAGACCCTAACTTTCCCGAACCCCACTACTGGCTCAAGATTATATACAACTCCCAGGGAAGATACAAAGAGGCGGATAAAGAGTCTCAAGCATATATCGAGTCAATGGCCCAGGGAAAAAGGCGGCCCAAGAGATGAAACGCTTGCTCCCCATATTCCTTCTCTTACTGCTTTCCATCAGCTGCCACGGTGAGCGTGAGCCCAGGGTGGACAAAACCACCCTGGTCTTCAAGCACGGCAAGGCTGCGGGCGCAAAGACCATTAAGGAACTCATCCACAGGTTTGAGAGGCAGAACCCAGACATTATGGTTATAGAGGAGATACTCCCTGCCACTACCGACGAGCAACACCAGTTCTATATCACCAACCTTGGGGGAAAGGCATCGAGCTTCGATGTGATGGCCCTAGATATAATATGGGTAGCTGAGTTCGCTCAGGCCGGATGGTTGGTGAACTTGACCGCGCGCATGCCTGAAGAAGAAATCCGGAAATTCCTCCGGGGCCCATTGGAGGCAGACACCTACAACGGATGGCTATACGCAGTTCCTTGGTACGTTGACGCTGGCGTACTTTACTACAGAAAAGACCTCTTGGCCAAGTACGGTCTAGAATCACCACGTACCATGGAGGAACTTTTGGCCTCCGCCCGTAAGGTGCTGGAGGAAGAGAAAGACCCCGAATTGTACGGGTTTATCTGGCAGGGTAAGCAGTACGAGGGTTTGGTGTGTGTGGCACTTGAGTTCATAAGGGGCAATGAAGGCCAGATTCTAGATACAGAGGGCAACTGCCAGCTCAAAGACCCCAGGGTAATGTATGCACTGGATTTCATGCGAGACCTTATCTACAAGTACAAGGTTTCTCCCACCCTAGTTACCACTGCAGACGAGGAGTCGACGAGACACATCTTTGGTCGTGGCCGGGCACTATATATGAGAAACTGGCCATATGCATGGAACCTTTTTCAAGAGGAGGGCTCAAAGGTAAGGGGTATGGTAGGCGTGGCGGCCATGCCGCCCTTTCGGGGTAATGAAAGTGTAGCGACTCTAGGCGGATGGCAATTGGGTATAAACAGGTACTCCCGTCATCACGATGCCTCGTGGAAGTTTATTGAGTTCATGACCAGCTACGAGTCACAAAAATCCCTCACCCTTGGGGCCGGGTTTAAGCCCACGAGAAAGGCCGTGTATTCCGACCCAGATTTGATTAGAAAGCAACCATTCACCGCAGAATTATATCCTATTATTGCTGATGCAAGACCTAGGCCCGTTACGCCATTTTATCTGATGATATCACAGGTGCTTCAGTCGGAGTTTAGTGCCGCCATTAACGGGATAACCACACCCCAAAAGGCCGTTGCCCAGGCAGAAAAGGAGATAATGCGCATACTGGAACTGGAGCAATTTTGGAGACAGAGGAGCTGAGGTGCGATACTGGCGAAATCTCCTGTCTGGACCAGATGCGAGATTGGCCTTACTCCTTATGGCCCCCGCTATTGTCGTAGTCTTATGTGTGGCGGTCTATCCCATACTCAGCGTCCTGTGGTTAAGCCTCCACAGGAAAATGCTCATCTTTAACATCTCTGAATTTGTTGGACTAGACAATTACGCATATCTCCTGGGCGATGCTCGGTTCTGGAATAGTCTATTCAATACATTTTACTTCACAACCATCTCTGTCTCCCTTGAGCTCTTCTTTGGTCTCATAATTGCTCTAGCAATACACAGGACCTTTCCGGGCAGGGGCTTGATGCGCGCCGTGGTGCTCATCCCGTGGGCTATCCCTACTGTAGTATCCGCCAAGATGTGGCAGTGGATATACAACCCGGACTTCGGGATTATGAATTATCTGCTGAGAGAAGGCGGCGCAATATCCGCAAATGTCAACTGGTTAGGACACAAATTCATTGCCATCCACGCCGTTATCCTGGTGGACGTGTGGAAGACCACTCCCTTTGTAGCCCTACTGTTACTGGCAGGGTTGCAGGTCATCCCGGAGGACCTTTATAAAGCGGCCATGGTAGATGGTGCAAGCGCCTGGCGCAGGTTCTGGCACATCACACTCCCACTCCTTAGACCCGCCATCCTCATCGCCCTGCTCTTTAGGACGCTTGACTCCTTTCGAATATTTGATGCCGTGTACGTGCTCACCGGCGGAGGCCCGGGGAACAAGACTGAGACCCTCAGCGTATATGCATACAAGCTTATGTTTCAAACCCTCCAATTCGGTTATGGCTCTACCATATCTGTCATCACCTTCCTTTGTGTTATGGTGATAAGCCTATTATATATTAGATTCCTAGGTGGATATATGAGGCTTACTACTTGATATGAAACAGTGGGGTAACGGGTTATTCAGCGTCTCAGCGTTTTGCGTACTCTTGGGGTTAATTGTTGTGGGAAGCATCGGACCCTACGTATGGCAGTTTATTACGTCCTTAAAGCCTTCTGAGGAGTTGGCATCCCTGCCACCCATTTTGCCTACCAGGGTCGAACTATCACACTATCCTGCCGTATTTCATGAACAGCCCTTTGCAAGGATAATATTCAACAGCCTCGTGGTGGCATCCTGCACAACTGTCTTCTGCATAACCGTAGGGTCCCTGACCTCATATGCCCTCGCTAAGCTAAGGTTCAAGGGAAAGGCCCTGGTATTAGGACTGGTGCTAGCTATATCTATGTTTCCACCTATTTCCATTGTAAGCCCGCTCTATATCATAATCTGCGCCCTGGGACTGAGAGATACCTATGCGGCACTCATATTCCCTTACGCCACATTTGCCCTGCCACTAAGCATCTGGATAATGACAAGTTTTTTTAAAGAAATACCCGATGACCTCATCAGGGCAGCAAAGGTTGATGGCTGCAGCCCACTACAGACCCTTTATAAGGTTGTCTTTCCCCTGGCCATCCCTGGTGTCGTTACGGCGGCCATACTCGTTTTCATTTTTTCCTGGAACGAGTTCCTGTTCGCACTGAGCTTCACAACAACTTACGCCTCTAGGACCATCCCTGTGGGTATTGCACTTTTCCCAGGGGTGCATGAGGTACCATGGGGTGATATAGCTGCCGCCTCTATTATAGTTACCTTACCACTCATCATACTGGTCGTGGTCTTTCAGAGGCGTATAGTCACTGGTCTTACAGCGGGTTCTGTCAAGGAGTAAAAATGGCTAGTGTAAGGCTTGAAGGGATTGTAAAGAGCTTCGGAAACGTAGAGGCAATACACGGAATAGACCTGACCGTGGGGGATAAAGAATTTTTTACCCTCGTTGGTCCCTCTGGGTGCGGTAAATCCACTATACTGAACATAATTGCAGGGCTGGAGGAGCTGAGCTCCGGCAGGATATTATTCAACGAAGAGCCTGTGGATGGACTCTCACCAAAGGAGAGGGACGTGGCCTTCGTATTCCAAAGCTACGCCCTCTATCCACACAAGAATGTGTACGAAAACATAGCCTTCCCCCTCAGGATGGCAGAGGTTGCAGTGGCAGAGATAGATAGCAAGGTTAGAAATGCGGCTAGCCTCTTAGGGCTCGAGGAATTCTTGCATAGAATGCCCAAAGAGTTGAGCGGTGGTCAGCGGCAGAGGGTGGCCCTGGGCAGGGCCATAGTCAGGAATCCAAGGGTTTTTCTCCTGGATGAGCCCCTTTCTAACCTTGATGCGGCCTTGAGGGTGCAGATGAGGGCGGAACTAAAGAGACTCCAACATCGCCTTCAATGCACCTTTATTTACGTCACCCACGACCAGGCGGAGGCAATGACGCTTTCCGATAGATTGGCAGTGATAAGGGATGGCCGTGTCGAACAGTGTGGGACTCCAAGAGAGGTCTACAACCGTCCCTTAAACAAGTTCGTGGCCTCCTTTCTGGGCAGCCCGCCGATGAATTTTATACCCGGAAGATTCCTTCAGCGCCACGTGGAAATAGGTAATTACGGGTTACTGTTGAGCCCTGAAGAATCCCAGGTGCTCGACAAAAAACTCCGGACACAGAAAGTTATCTTGGGCATACGGCCAGAAAATGTTAAACTATTTTCCCAGGAGAGACCGGGCACTTTCAAGGCCATTGTCTCTGTAGTGGAACCCATGGGAGCAGAGTCCTTTGTGACTCTTGTATTTTCAGGCCACAGGATTGTAGCCAGGGTAGGGGCCGATTTTACCGCTCGGGAAGATGAGGAGCTATTTATCGCCTTCGATAAAGAGAAGCTACATTTCTTTGATGCCACTACAGAGAAAAACGTACTCCTGAAAGAAAGTAAAGAATGAGATTAAAAAAGATCTTACCGATTGCTCTGGGTGGGGGTCTTGGTGGGCCCCTTTTCATATTTATTCTTATCATGATTCTCAGCCCAAACGTGTTCGTAAAGGGCATTGTTATGAAAAACCTTGAGAAGAGTTTTGGTGGGAAGGCCAGGGCTGAGGAGGCCTCCTTTGGCTGGAAGAAAGGGGTTGTAATATCGAAGCTCTTTATACAGGACGAGGAAGGTAAAAGGCCCATCCTTAAGGTGGATAATGTTCGTCTCAAGTTTGCCATTTTTCCTCTTCTCAAAGGCAAGCTGGTTATCCACCGGCTGGAGGTAAATCGTCCTGAGATGGTGATATACAGGGGGGGCCCTAAAGGTCAGAAGGGGCCCAGTCTGGATGGTGCCCCTGAATTAGGGTCTGTCAGTGAGATTAGCGTGGGTTCTGCCAACTTACCTACGGCCCAATATACCTTCCCGGACATAATAGAGGCCAAGATTAATGAAGGGACTTTTACCTTTACCGACCTTGACCGTGGAGAGTCAACAAGGGTAGAGAATCTCAACGTTACATTGACCGGTCTGAGGCCCGGTGGGACGGCCCAAATCAACGGCGAGTGCGATATAATCGGTGGAGGCGGGAAAGACCATGCAGCTATCTCTGGCACCGTACAGGGTTTTGAATTGACAAGGCTTGAGGCCCTGAGGGGCAAGCTCGCCTTCAGTTCTGGGTTTGCTGATGTTCAGGCAGCGGTTGATATGAGCAGGCTAAATAAACCAGGGACAAAGGTCCTTAAGGCCTCCGTTAAAGGAGACTTCCAGAAGGCTATAACAAGGCTAGGCGCCATACTGCCGCTCTCTGAGGAAGTCAAGATAAGGGGCCGCATGGATTCGGAGATAGATGCCATTGCCCAGCCTGGTGGTGCAATGCTTCTCGAAGGCCAGACCTCCACCGCCGACCTATACCTTGAGGTTCCACCCCTCTTGAAAGACCCCTTTCGCTCATCTCAGGCCACGTTCTTCCACCGGATAGGGATAAACCCGAAGGAAGGAACTCTAAACATCGAAAAATTTATACTGCGTACTGATGACATGAATATAGAGTCTTCCGGTGTCTTGCACCGGGACGGGACCGTGAAGGCCACGCTTCACCTGGGAGCGCCACTGGAAGGCTTAACCGCCAGACTTGCCCCCGCATATGCTCCCCTTGGTCAGGTAACGGCCATTGGAGACCTTCGCAGTGATATAGAGATTCAGGGCACGTTCGGAAAGACGATTACCTTGAATGGCACCTCCAGGGCTGAGGGCCTGGACCTTGAATCCAAATCGTTTCGATACGCCGACCAAGAGGTCTCGCTACATCACGACCTGGATTATGACCAGGAGAAGGCCATCGTCCATATCAGAAACATTGAATTCGCTTCCAGCCTACTTACCTTAAACCTGAAGCAAGGTTTAATCAAGCTTGGGGACGACGGCCACCACCGGGGCAAACTCAGCCTCCTCTGCAACATGGAGGAGGTCTCCAGGCGGTACAAACTACCGACATCTCTTGGGCCGAAAGGGGTCGGGAGGGTAAATTTAGACCTCAAAGGCCCCATTACACGTCCCTTCTATAAGGGCCTTACAGCTAACGGTACCATAGGCATGGACGAGGTCATTTATGATAATTACAAGGTCACCAAGATTGCTACAGAACAACTTACGCTTGAGAATAATCACTTAAATGCTAAGTTAAATATGGAGGTTAATGGAACACCTGTGGGGGCCATTTTTGATGTAGACTTTGCTGTCAATGAGGACGGTGGCCCACACATAGAGGCAGAGCTGCACGCATCAAATGTACCTGTGACTCACGTTATGAGGGAAGGCGAGTTGAGTGGGCTACTGAGTGTAGATACAAAGGTAAGGGGTGATGGTCTGGATTGGGACAAGACACTTAAAAAGACACTCACTGCAAACGGAAACGTAAATATGCTAGTGGAGCAGGGAAAGGTACCTATTACTAACGAATTAGCCTTTTCCTTCTTGGAGGCCCTTAACATATCGGGTGTCGAACACTACGAGATTGACTCAATTACAACAGATTTTAACATCCAAAATGAGAGAATATACACACCGAATTCCCAGAAGTTCATAGTGGAGGGTAAACCCTTTGACATGGAGCTTTCAGGCTGGATGGGCTTTGACCAGAAGATAGATTATAGATGTGATATTTATAATATCACTGCGCCTATTCCTAGTGAGAGGGTGGGAAAAGACCTTCAAAAAGTACTTGAGTTAACCAAGGAATTGAATATACCCATACCTCTTACGCTCAAAGGAACACTCTCCAGACCAGACGTTGATATCGATCGTGCCACAGTGTTACGGCGCTCTCCTGAAATGTTATTTGAGCTCCTTTCAAAGGGCGTTTTTAAAGGACCAGAGGAGGCACCCACGGAACCTAAAGAGCTCCCCGAAGTGCCCGCAAAAATTCCCCAGGAACCCGAACAAATTCCCCAGGAACCCAAGGTACCTCCAACGACTTTAGAGGACATCTTACAGGAAATTCTCAAAGTCCCAGAACCAGTTCCACAAGAACCAAAAGAGGCTCCCGAAAAACCTGCTGAAATACCCACAGAACCAAAGGAGCAACCACAAGAAGGGGAGCCTGCTCCCAAGACATTAGAAGATATTTTTAAAGAAATCTTCAAGTAGAGGAAAAATGGGCGGTATAACCTGGCTAGACATTGCCTTTATAGGCACTCTGTGTGCTGCAGCGGTGCTTGGCTTCTGGAGCGGATTAATGTGGCAGCTTTACGGGCTCTTTTGCCTGGTTATCTCGTACTTCACCGCTGTGCTTTTACATGGCCTAGTGTCCAGGCCCTTTGAGGAGGGGCTTGGCCCCGGTACTGCCAGGATAGTAGGACACGCCATAGTGTTTGGTGCGGTGTTTATTACGAGCTATAGCCTGGGGCTCCTAATAAAGAGGCTCTTAGGCCTCAGCCCCGGCATCATAGGACGGATACTAGGCTCAGTTCTGGGCCTCCTCCAGGCGGCGGTTATCTGCGGCGTGGTTGCCGTGGGCCTGGTGGACTATAGCAGTGGGAATCTGAAACAGATGGCTGAATCCTCAAGGGTAGTTATGGCCTTTGCAAGGGGCGCCCATTTTCTGACCGTTATCATCCCGAGTGATATTAAAGAGGGGTTTAAGGGCGTTAAGGAGAAGTCAGAAGAGGTTATTGAGAGTGCAAAGGAAAAGATTGAGGGCACAAAGGAACACACACAAGAGGGAAAATGACACCATTGCCACTATAACTACACCGCTCGGTGAAGGCGGCATAGGTGTAATCCAGGTATCGGGCCCAGGAGCCTTGGAGGTAGTGGACAAGACATTCAAAGAAAAGAGAGGTGGGGGCATCTCTGGTGCATCGAGCGGTGAGTTATTCTACGGCACCGTGGTTGACAGTGAAACCTCCGCATTGATAGACGAGGCAATAGTGAGTGTCTGGAGGTCTGAGGACAGTCTTACGTGGGAGGACCTTGTAGAGGTAAACTGTCACGGTGGTCCCAGGGCAGTTAAAAATACCCTCGATGCAATTATCCAAGCTGGGGCGAAGGAGGCCAGTTGGGCAGAGTTCTTGGAGCGCGGCCTTAAAAACGCCAGGATGGATTTCATCCAATTAGAGGCCCAAGAGGCACTTATCCAGGCAAAGACGAGGCTATCAGTTAAGGTCCTTCTGGCCCAGCACCAGGGGTTGCTCTCTCAATGTATTTCGAGACTCTATGCCGAAATAGATGAGATTACAGATAAGAATGCCAACGGTTTCATCGACAAGTCTGTGCACAAAGAGGTCTCAAACAAGCTTGCCCTGCTTCTCAACGGTTTTGACGAACTCCTGGACTCAAGCGCCTTTGGGATAGCACTGTCATCACCGCTGAAGGTGTCTATAGCCGGCCCGCCTAATGTGGGTAAATCCACTCTATTCAATACGCTCCTGGGAGAAGAGCGGGCAATTGTGCATCATGCACCTGGAACCACCAGGGATTATGTCAGTGAATACTTCTCCGCCCACGGTGCCCCTTTTGAACTGGTTGATTCAGCAGGGCTTAGGGAGGCACATGACCATGTCGAAAGAGATGGCGTAGAAAGGGCTCACACCCTGCATAAATACGTAGACAAGATAATCCTGGTGCTGGACGGTTCCAGAGAAATTTCTGAGAAAGAGTGGGCGCTCATACGGAACCTTGACACTGAGAAGGTAATACCAGTAATTAACAAAATAGACCTTGGCGTAACACTGGACACTGGTGTGCTTGAGACCATGTTCGATGGTCCTATCTGCCGCATCTCAGCGCTCAAGGGTCTGGGACTGGGGTCACTCGAGAAGGCACTCGTAAGCAAATTCCTACCTTATATAGATTGCTATGAGACTAATCACCAGCCACAGCCCGCAGTCTTTACAGAGAGACAGCAGTCGGTCCTGTCTCAGGCACGAGGTGTAGCCAGCGAGATTTTAGAGACATTTGCTCATGCTAACACACTTGACAGTAAAGCCCTGAATGTAGTTAAGGACAAATTGAAAGAATTCCGCTACGGCCCTGGGTGTGGGATGTCCCAGAAAAATTCCCAAAGAGTTGCACACGCAATAGACGTACAGGATTAGTGTACTGTTCCACCCACATTCTATTGTCTCCTTGGAGGGCTGCTGTGAGTACCCAGATAAAGGCATCAAAGAAACTTGGGTATCTAATCCTGAACTACATACTCGGTGTGGACGTACCCGAGGAGAGCAGTCTGGGTAATCTGTTCTCCAAGGACATTGCCGACAGGCTGGAGCGGGTGGAGAGACTGAGGCACTTCAGGCATGTTATGGGAAGGCTGCTCAGGCGTGGTGAGGCGGGGGCGTGGGCCGAGATAGACGTTGCATCAAGGATAAGGGGGGCCGGCCACTACGTAGAATTCTCCTCCCCAAAGGCACCCGAGACAAACCCAGACCTTACAGCCAGGATTAGGAGAGACAAAATATTCATCGAGGTGATATACCTCCAGCCCCCTACTGGCGGTGGCAGGCGCCTATCAGAGGCAGACAGGGTAAAGAGGGCCGTAGACAATAAGACCAAACAATTGCCAGACTACCGCAAGGGTGTAATAGTCATATACAACCAGGACATCCCGACCAATGACCTGTCCCCAAAACTGGTCAAGGAGGTAAGGAAAAAGATTACCAAGTTTCCGAATATCATGGCAGTAGTGGTAGTGAAGCCGCTCTTCAAACGGGGTGGCACCAGTAAGGTAGACAAGAAAAGGACTTATATACTATCCAGACAAGTTTTCAGGAAGGTGTATTCCAGACATACGCTGATGGTTAAGGGTGAGGATACCAACACCAAGCTGTTTAGGTCTGTGAGAGACATCTTCTGCCGCAGGCTGTAGAATATATCAACGACCATAAAGGTCGTTGTCCACCAAGAATACTCAGAGACAACAGTAACCGGTAGTTTATCAAAAACATTTACGAACCAGTGGTAGACAACGAAGTTTACTTCGTTGAAAGAGAATAGTCAAGGGATGTCAAGGCACATCATAAATCACTAGGAAAAGATGACAAAAATAAAAGACAAAGATTTTTGGA